>JAFYKO010000117.1 GCA_017537515.1 Clostridia bacterium
AAATGCGGACGAGGGCTTTACCGCTTACGAACAGCTCTTTACAAGGGGAGTTGAACTTGTCTTTTTGAAAGAGCCACACATAAACACCGCCACCTTTAAGACCGCTATGGAAAAAGCAATTCCTATGACAGGAACGAGCCTTGACTATATTTTAGAGGGCATTAACAAATATCTCTTAGCCCTTGCCAAGGAACAAATAATTATTGCTTTCAATCAAGCGGAAAAAGAAGTTGCCGACTTACACCAAAGAACGAAAGAGGGCATAGAAACAGCCCGCTTAAATGGTAAGCAAATCGGCTTGACCGCAGGAACAAAGCTTACCACTAAGAAAAGCGTAGCTTCTAAGGAAGTTATTTTGAAGCATAGTAAGGACTTCAATGGAACGCTTGACGATAGCGAGGTAATGAAGCTTACAGGATTGGCGAGAAACACTTACTACAAATACAAGCGGGAGATTAAGGCGGAGATGGGGCTATAAGCCCCGCTCCCGCCCCGCCACAATAAAAGAGGTATTGCTATGGAAAAGAAAGACCTACTTCAACCGGAGAATGAAAACTTAAAGATTGCTTTTGTTTTTGGTGCTGTCCTCTACGATGACCTTACAGAAGAAAGAACTAAGCCCATTAGCAAAGAACTGGCGGAAACGCTGACGGACGAGCAGATAGAATTTATCTTTATATATACCCAAATAGAAAACTTTGATTTTGAAACTGATATTATTGCTTGTGATAGTGTATTAAATTGTTCTTCTGTATTGGTAGATAGACACCCGCCAAAGAAGTCCGCAGAAGAAAGCCTTAGAGAGTTTAAGGCTAAGCACAAGGAATTTTTTACCGAATAACTCCGTCTATATCCGTCAAGCCCCTTATGTGCCGTGATTTGATTTTACAAAAAAAATTTGATAAAATTATAGCATAAGGTAGGTTTTTACAATAGATTATCGTAGTATCAAATAAAAAACCCGCTCCGTGGGAGTAGTGCCCACCTAAAAGCGGAATTAGGCTTTTACTTTTTATTTTTCCTGTAATATAGCCCCCCCTATCCGCCACAAGGGCAAGGTTAAATAATTCATACTACAATTTTTTCAAGTATAATGACGGAAGATATTTAATAGGCTTGTATTCTATGGAAAGACCGCCCTTTTACAGGGGCGGTCTATTCTTTTGCCTATTAACTACAACTTCCCAAAGTAAGCAAGAAAGCGAGGAATAACAATGAATGAGTATTTAAGAAAAGAATGTAAGCTATTAAAGGCATTACAGGGCATTTCCTATACTGAGATTGCCGAGTATTTGGAAATATCAGCTTCAAGCTTCTATAACTGGCTCTGTAATGCTTATGATTTTGGAGAAGAACGACAAGCCAAACTCCAAGAGGTTATAGCTAACTTAAAGGAGTAAGCCACTATGAGAATACAAGACCAAACCCTTGACCGCCTTGTAATTGCTTCTTATCTTCTGGAAATGGGAGCAGACGAGGTATGGAAAGAAATTGACTATCTTCCAAGAGAGGAAACAGAAAGCCGTTATTTTGTTTCTAACTATGGGAGCGTGATAAGCCTTTGCCGGAACAAGCCTATTATATTACAGCCCTTTCTCTGCGGTGGGTGCGGGAGCCAGTATTACTATGTTTCTATTGGCGGGAATGACTACCGAATAAATAGACTTGTAGCACAAGCCTTTATACCTAACCCCGAAAACAAGCCGATAGTTCATCATAAAGACCATAACAAGCTAAATAATCATTATAGCAATCTTGAATGGGCTACACCGCAGGAGAACGCAGTAGCATACCAAGAATATAAGGCAAGCAATACCACCGAATGAGAACTTATTTCTTACAGTATGAAGAAGATACAAGTATCAATTACTTGTATTTGTTTCTTCTCCATAAGGTAGCGGTATTAGATAAGGCTACCCGCTTATACAATACTGTAAGGTATAATAACCTTGAAGAATTAACTATAAGACTTAATAACGAGTATAATACAGTAAATAAAGAGAATAAGAAGCCAGTAGTAAGTAAATCCACGCTTTCACGAGTTCTTAATAGTGATAACTGCGGGAATTACTTTGATTATAATAAGACAGATAAAGTAATTACCTTACAAAACAACTTCTCCAATAGGCGGACAAATGGGAAAGCCAAGTTTATTACGCTTACTGATAAAGAGATAGACTTTCTTTTAATACAGAATAATGAGTTTCTTACAAGATACTATCTTTTTATCAAGTATTATTGCGGTTTTTCGGGAAAGAATGAAACAGACTTTACGGCAAATCAGTTTTTAGAAGCTTCTAATTACTCTACGAAAGCAGGAAACTATAAGACTTTGCTTTCTTCTTTCAATTCATTACTTGTTGCTGAGAAGCTTATAACTATCAGCAAGTTTAGGTTTAACGGACAAGAAAGAAACAAATACAGAATACTCTAACGAAGTTAGGGTATTCTGTTCTACAAGGAAGTTTTACTTCTATTTATAAGACTTAACTACTTTTTGCGGTTTCCAATAACTAAAAATTGAAACAGCAATAACTAATTTTTGAAACGAGGTATTTACAATGACAGTTGAAGCACGCAGGAACTTACAATTAGGAGTTCCGGAAGATAAGCGTTTCCCTGCTACCGATTATACAAGTGATGGTAGCTTTTTAGATAACTACTTACTTGCGACCACCAAAGCCCGCAAGGAGATTATGGACCGATACAACGCACAGAAAGCCCAGGAGCAACGCAAGAGGGACGAAGCCCAGGCGGAGAAGCAGTTAGAAGCCGAGATAGAGAAAAAGGCTTACAAGGCGATTGAGAAAGCCTTAGACGATATTTTCAAAGAGTGGAAGTAAGCCCCGCCTCCGCCGGGCACAAGAAGAAGCCCCCATTTCTGTCATAAGAAAAAGGGGCTTAATCTTCAAATCGTTTCTAAGGGCATTAGAAGCCCCGCCACGAGGTTTTGGGCTTCAAGAGGGTTTAGGTATTACCCTGCTTCTAAAAACCGCTTACAGGGCATTGTAGGGGCAAGAAAACAAAAACATAAAAAATTATCTCTATATCAATCAGCAAGCCCCGCAGGGGCTACCTACCTTATAGATTTCATCTTTTAGTTTATTATTTATTTTATATATATGATGGTTGCCCTTTCGTGCGAGGTTTTGATAGTCCATTTACGAGGGATTGATAGTCATTTACGAGAGATTGATAGCAGTGATACGAGGGATTGATAGCCACACAAGGGGTTGTGTTCGTGGGCTTTTGGCAAACACAAGACTTCCGCCGGCACGAAAAAGCATTTACGAGTAATTGATAGTTATTTACGAGCAGGGGCATTGACTTTTCTCGCAAATGAATTATAATAAGAACAAGTATTGATTAGGGGTGCTACTATGGCTGAGAACGAAAACGCTCTTGCTATTAAGTATAACAGAGAATACTTAGTAGTTCAAGCAAATGAACTTGTAAGAAGTAAGCAAGATGATTTATCCTTGCTTGAAGCTAAGCTTGTAAGGCTTGCTATTTCCCAAGTATTAGAGAATGATACGGACTTTCGCACTTATTCCTGTAATGTTGTAGATTTGGCTAAGTTCTTAGGAATAAGCAAAGATAATATTTACAGAGATATTCAAGACCTTTCAGTAAATATTATGAAAAAGTCAATCTTTATCAAGGAGAAACAGCCAAATAAAAAGGGCAAGCAGAACTATAAAATCTTCCATTGGGTTGATTATGTAGAATATAAGGACGGAACAATTACTTTTAGATTGAGCGAGAGCCTAAGACCTTATCTTATCGGGCTTGAAGAACTCTTTACTATGTATAGCTATGAAGCCCTTATAGACCTACCTACAAACTATTCTATCCGCCTGTATGAACTATTAGCAAGTTGGCAGAACTCTACAATAAGAAATGTTCCTAAAACCAACTATACGAATATTCCAATAGAGAAGAACGAGTTTATCTTTACTATTGGCTATCTGCGGGAATACTTTAATTGTGTAGATAAATACCCCAACGCAGGAGATTTTATTATCAATGTAATTGACAAGGCAGTAAAAGCAATTCAAAAAAATACATTGATGAAAGTATCTTACCGCAAGGTAAAGAATGGTAGAAGCATTGAATACATTGTTTTTAAGCTGAACGATTGGGGCGAGCCTACCCCCGAATGGAAAGAGAAAATGAAGCGTATAGAAGCAATTATTCATAGAAGCTACGGCGAGGATAGCGAGGAGTTTTAACCTATGGAATGGATAGAAGCAAACCCGCTCCCGGCTGTATGCCAAAAGTGCGAAGAAGATTTTAAGAAATACCAAGAAGCAACAGAAGCCGAAAAGCTTCTTATGGAAGAACAAGGCTTTTTCTTTGATTGTGGTAGTTGCGACCACGGCGGAGAAAGATTTTATCTTTCTCGCAAAGATGAACTTACCTTAAAGCGTAAGGGCTTAGTAAAGGCTATTGAAAGACTTGAACGGCAAATTAAAGAGATAGATAACGAATTAGAAACTTTGTGAGGTTTTAGTTATGAGTAAAATTAGCTATATCTTACTTGCCGACTATGCCAAATCAGCAGGAATAAGCCTTGAAGAAGCAAGAGAACTTGTAAGCAAGGAAGAAAATAAGCAGTTCTTTAAGGTTGCCAATGGTAAAGAAATGGTATCTACGGCAATTTACAAGAAAAAAGAAACACCCGCCACCGAAAGCAAGGCTTTTGAAGCCCCCGCCACAAATGAAGAAGTAGCAGAAACTCCCGCTCCGGAAGAAGCCCCCGCCACAAATCCCGCTCCCGCTCGTGAGGAAGAAGCAAAGACAGCCACACCCGCCGCCACCACCGCCGACCAAGAGGAAATAGAGCGTTTGCGGAAAGAGGTAGCGGAACTGAAAGAGCAAGTTAAAAGCAAGGACAATCAAATAGCGGAGTATGCTTTTAGATTTGCGGAATTGGCACAGCAAGCCCAACTCATAGCAGGACAAGCACAAGTATTACAGGCTAAGGAACAAAAGCTTATTGAACTCCCCGCCGAGAACAACGGCGAGAAAAAGGGCTTCTTTAAGCGGTTGTTCGGCAGATAAGGAGTAATTAAAATGGCGAGTTATAAAGCAATAGATTTGTTTGCGGGAATTGGCGGTATAAGATTGGGCTTTGATAATGCTTTCAAAGACCAAATAGAAACGGTATTTGTAAGCGAATGGGATAAGTTCGCACAAGAAACTTATAGCGACAATTTCCAAGATGAATTAGTAATTCAAGGAGATATTACTAAGATTAAGGAAGAAGAAGTTCCCGCTTTTGATATTTGCTTAGCGGGTTTCCCTTGTCAAGCGTTTAGTTTGGCGGGAAGTAGAAAGGGCTTTGAAGATGACTATAAGGGTATGTCAAGAGGAACTTTGTTCTTTGATGTAGCCCGCATTTGCGAACACCACAAGCCCAAGGTTATTTTCTGCGAGAATGTAAAAGGCTTAACTATTCACGATAAGGGAAGAACATTCAAGGTTATTACTGGAACACTTGAAGAATTAGGCTATACTGTCTATTACAAGGTATTAAATAGCCGTGATTACGGAGTTCCGCAGAATAGAGAGCGTATTTATATCGTTGCTTTTAGAAATGATATTGATAGTTCTAAGTTCCAGTTCCCCGAAGCAACAGACAGCACAAAGACAATTAGAGATATTATTGAGGAAGAAGAAGTTTCCGTAAAGTATTATCTTTCTACCCAATACATTGAAACGCTGAAACAGCATAAAGCCCGCCACGAAGCAAAGGGTAATGGCTTTGGCTATGAAATTAGAAGCCTTGACGATGTAGCCGGTGCCATTGTATGCGGTGGTATGGGTAGAGAAAGAAACTTGATTATTGACAAACGGCTTTCTAACTTCACCCCCATTACGCACATTAAGGGAGAAGTTAATAGAGAGGGCTTGCGTAAGATGACCCCAAGAGAATGGGCGAGATTACAGGGCTTCCCCGATAGCTACAAGCTGAAATTAGCAGATACCCACCTGTATAAGCAGTTTGGCAATAGTGTTTCTGTGCCTGTTATTCAAGCAATAGCAGAGCAGATTAAGAGGGTGCTTGACGATGTGGAAGTATAACAAAGGCGAGTGGAGCGAGATTTATACCTTTGCTTACTTACTTAGTTCCGGTGTATTATACTCCGCCGACAAGGACTTGAATAAAATAGAAGAAGTGTATTTTCCTATTATCAAGATTATAAGGGAAGAAACAGCGGGAACACCCATTGACTACCATACAGGAGAGGTCATTAAGATTTATAGGGGAGATACACTATTAAGCGAGGTAGCAAAAGACCGCTTTACAAGTATTGTCAATACTCTACTGGAAGAAATACCAAAAGGTAGCAGAGCCTTTGAAATACCGCAAGCAGACGAGTTCTTTCAATCTATCTATTGCGAGAAGATAAAGGCTAATTCCAGTAAGAAAGAGGATATTACACTACAATTACAGGATATTCATACAGGAATAAGCCCTATTTGCGGTTTCTCCATTAAGTCATACTTAGGAGCAAGACCTACGCTTATCAATGCGGGAAGAAATACTAATTTTGAGTTTTCAATAGCTAATTGTAATGATGAAATAATGAATACAGTAAATGCTATTGATACCAAAAGCAAGATAAAGGACAGAATAAAGCACTTACTTAATTGCGGGTGCGTATTAGAGCCTATAAGCAATTCTATTTCCGCTCAGTTTGAAGAAAACTTACAATTCATAGATACACTAATGCCACAGCTATTACAGCTGATAGTGCTTTATTCTTTTGTCTATGACCTTAATTCTATACCCGCAATAGTAGAGAAGATAAAAGAAGCAAACCCCTTTGGCTACTCTAACGGAGAGATTTACAGCTATAAGATTAAAAAGCTTCTTTGTGCCTGTGCTTTGGGCTTAACACCGGAAAAGAGTGATTGGCAGGGAGCAGAGGACGCAAACGGCGGATACATTACAGTAAAAGCAGATGGGTCTGTTGTTTGCTATCACTTGTATAATAGAACGGAGTTTGAAAAATACCTCTTTGATTATACTGCTTTTGATAGACCAAGCACGAGCAAGTATAACTATATGACAATTTACAAAGAAGCAGGGCAATACAAGATTAAGTTATGCCTACAAATCCGCTTCAAGTAAGATAATGAAAAGGGGTAAGCCTTTACAGCTTACCCCTTTGATTTTTTGATTACCAATTAGCGAAAAGGTCGCCTGCGGTTGCTTCTTTCTCTTTCTTCTCAGGAACATTGACAACTTCACCGGGGAAGTTCTCAGCAAACCACCACTTAGCTTTCAGCAGGGAGAAAGTAGCCTTGCTATCACCGCCAGCAACTTCCACCATTTCAATCTTCTGTCGCATAATAGGCTCGCCCTTATCGTTGAACTTAGGATTGCCGTCCTTGTCCTTCAACTGATACATAATAGGCTCGCCATCAGCAGAATACAGCTTCTTGCTGACCTTCTTAGCCTTTACAGGGAAAGCTTCTTTCTTGAAAGCCTTCTTCTGTGCGGGAGTAGCGTTCTCTTCCATAAACTTATAGATTTCTTCTGCTTTGAGGTGCTTAAAATCAAATGCCATTGTATTGACCGCCTTTCTATTGTTAGGTATAGGTAGTTTTTGCTTTAATAAGCGTATTGTAGCAGACCATTACAAAAAAGTCAAGTAGTATCAAAACTAACCTATAAGAAAAAAGTATTAAAACCTATTGACAATAAGGGGTTTATGGGTTATAATCATAGTATCAAAAGAAACGAACGATTGAATAAATACTACAAGGGAGTTTTGATTATGTGTAAATATGGGTATTGCCGTATCAGCCAAAAGAAGCAATCAATAGAAAGACAGATTAGAAATATCAAATCTGCTTACCCCGAAGCAACGATTATTGAAGAAGCCTATACCGGAACAAGCATTGACCGCAAGGAATGGAATAAGCTATTTAAGAAAGTCAAAGAGGGAGATACAATTATCTTTGACAGCGTTAGCCGAATGAGTAGAAATGCGGACGAGGGCTTTACCGCTTACGAACAGCTCTTTACAAGGGGAGTTGAACTTGTCTTTTTGAAAGAGCCACACATAAACACCGCCACCTTTAAGACCGCTATGGAAAAAGCAATTCCTATGACAGGAACGAGCCT
>JAFYKO010000118.1 GCA_017537515.1 Clostridia bacterium
ACCGGGATATTCAAGAACTATCAAAAAGCCTTATGAAAAAATCAATTTTCATTAAGGACAAAACGCAACCCAAGAGGAAAGGCAAAGAAAATTATAGGATATTCCATTGGATTGACTATGTAGATTATACGGACGGAGTTATAACCTTTAAGTTAAGTGATAGCCTTAAACCCTATTTAATCGGGCTGGAACAGTTATTTACTTTATACGGTTATGATGCGGTTATCGGCCTGCCTACAAACTATTCTATAAGGCTTTATGAACTGATAGCAAGTTATCAGAATATGACAGTTAGGCTTATGCCCGACACCAACTATACGGACATTCCAATAGAAAAGAACGAATTTATATTTACTATTGATTGGTTGCGGGACTATTTTAACTGTAATGATAAATACCCGAATACCGGAGATTTTGTAAAGCGTGTAATAGATGGAGCAGTAAAAGCCATTGTAAAAAATACGCTTATGCGGTTATCGTATCGCACAGTAAAGAAAGGCCGTAGCATTACGCACATTGTCTTTAAGTTGAATGAATGGACGAACCAAGACTTTACGGACTATTTAATGAAACTGCGGGGATGGGATAAAGAGGAAGAATAACCCAGCCCCAAAGGTGCGAGGAAGTCCGCCACAAGGATTTTGTTAGCGACGCTGAAAGAACGGTGAACCGCCGCCACCCGCTCCGGAGAGCGAGAACAGACGCAGACAGCAACCAACCGACCCGCCGGGACAACGAAGACCAGGCAAGGGGAAACGATTAAAAGGTATTTTTGAAAATGAATTTTCAAAAATAAAATAGAAAGGGATGGCATTATGAAGTTTGACAACATCAAAAAAGCCATTGATTCCGGTGTAAATGGAGTAAAAAAAGAACTTAAAGCCGGGGTAGATGGGGTAAAACAAGAGATAAAGACGGAAGTCAAAGAGATTAAACCCAATAAAACTTTATTTAATAAGGTTTTTGATATTGTCCGGTGGGTTTTCGTTGCGATGTTCGCAATTATGGCACTTGTATTTATGCCGAGTTTTGGCAGTTTTGTTTTCTTATTCTGTGCCGTTTTGATTGCCCCAATTAAGAGGATTCAAGACTTTATTACGAATAAGTTTTTCCAAAAGAAGAAAAGACCAAAGTTGGCAAAAGGGCTTTCTATTGGTATTTTGGTCTATGTTTTACTGTTCGTAGGTATGTTTACTGTGCCTACTGCGGACATTCCCGAAGAACCTACAACCCCCACAATAGAAATGTCTGCCGGAGATACTACCGAACCTACAACGCAGACAGAGGCCACCCAGCCCACGGAAACAGAACAGAAAGAAACTACCGCCCCGATTGAAACAACACAGCCCACCGAAGCACCTACCGAACCGGAGCAGACCGAAGCACCTACCGAAGCAATCCCCGAAAATTCTACTTTTGAAATCCACTTTATTGATGTAGGTCAAGCGGATTCCGCACTTGTTCTTTGTGATGGTAAGGCTATGCTGATTGATGGCGGTAATAGCGGTGATAGTAGTCTTATTTACTCTTACTTAAAGAACCACAATATTTCCCATCTTGATTACATTGTCGCAACACACGGACACGAAGACCACATAGGCGGTCTGTCCGGTGCTCTTAATTACGCTACTGTTGGCACGGCCTATTGTAGCGTTAGCAACTATGACAGCGAAGCCTTTAACGACTTTGTAAAATACCTTGCCAAGCAAGATAAAGAAATCGTTATTCCCACCGCAGGCGAAACCTTTAAGTTAGGAAGTGCGGAAGTCAAGATTTTGGCACCGCTTTCCAGTTATAGCGACCACAACGACACATCTATTGTTTTACGGATTACCTATGGCAATACCTCTTTCCTCTTTACTGGCGATGCTGAACGAGAAGCAGAACAAGACATTTTAAGTAAGGGCTATGAATTAAAAAGCACAGTTCTTAAAGTAGGCCACCACGGAAGCAAAGATTCTACTACTTATCCGTTCTTGCGTGAGATTATGCCCGAATACGCTATTATTTCCGTAGGTCAAGACAATTCTTACGGACACCCCACGGAAGACGCGTTAAGCCGTCTGCGGGACGCTGATGTTAAGGTGTTTAGAACAGACCTACAAGGAACGATTATTTGCGTAAGTGATGGCGAAAATGTTAGTTTCACAGTAGAGAGAAACGAAGATGCCGACACTTTGGCAATCCCCACCGAACCCCCTACCGAAGCACCTACCGAACCGGAGCAGACAGAACCCGAAGCAACCGGAACGGATTATGTAGGCAATAAGAATAGCAAGAAGTTCCATTATGCGTGGTGTAGTAGCGTTGACAAGATGAAAGAATCAAATAAATACTACTATACCGGAACACGAGAAGAAATGATTGCCAAGGGTTATGAGCCTTGCGGAAACTGCCATCCGTAAAGAGGTTATAGAAAAATGGTTGAAGTTGAATATTTAAGCATAGCCGAATTTGCGGACAAAGCCGGTGTTTCAAAGCAGGCAATTTACAAGCAAGTCAACAACGGCAACAGCCAAATTGCCCCTTACCTTTTGCGTGATGGTAAGCGAACCTTAATCAAAGTGTCTGCTTTACAAGAGTTGTATGGGGTTGATACAGAAAATTTAACCTTTACAACCCCCACAGAGGACGCAGAACCAACCCAAACAACCCCAAAGGGAAATGATGGGGTTGAAGAACAACCCCCACAGACAACCCTTGAAAGCCCCACAGAACAACCCATTAAACCCAGTTCAACCCTTGAAAATCAACCCATTTCAACCGACTACATAGAGTTTCTAAAAGCCCAAGTAGCCGAATTGAAAGCCGAGAAAGACGCAGTAGAAAAGAGATTAAGTGCTACCATCGCAGAGAAAGACAGCATAATAAAAGACCAGTCCGCACAGTTAGCACAACTGGCACAGCAAGTCGCACAGATAGCAGATAAAGCACTTATAACCACCGCACAACAGCAGTATCTAACGGCAAGGGCAGGCGGTGAAGCGGTAGAAATTAACCCCGCAGAAGAAGCCCCAATAGTGGAACAGCCCCCGCAACCAAAGAAAAAAGGCTTTTGGAGTAAGATTTTCGGCGGTTAATTGCTACTTGAAAAAGGAAAATTATAGCATTATAATACGAATTGAACGAAAACCAAGAGAAACAGAAAGGATAAATTACTATGACAAAGCATTATACTATTGATGAAGCAAAGAAAATTATCTATGCTGACATTCTGGCCTTGACCGCCAAGGAAGAAGCAGAGGTAGAAAAGTTCGTTAAGTTTGGCTTTACTGTTGAGAACAAGAAAGCCGACAGCAAGGCCAAGGTTGAGCGTTTGAACGACCCCTATATTTTGGAATACTTAAAGGACGATGCCGAAGCACTGGCAACTTATGCGGGCTTGAAGAATGAAGTTGCTACCGATGAAAACGGCAAGACCAAGACCACCAGCAAGGGCAACGCAAAGAAAAAGGGCTTTAACGCAGGCCGTAATTGGTTTGCCAAGACTTATCCCGCTGACGCATCCACCCTTGACGAAGAAATTGAAAAGGCAGGCTTAAAGAAGCAGTTCGCAGAACTTTGGAAAGCCTATGCCGACCAAAACAAGGATGTTAAGGGTGCTATGAACGCTGACGAGTATAAGCGTGATTTCTATTGGAAGAAAGTTTTCGTTAGACCCGCAAAGAAGTAATAATAAGGGGCAGGCCGTGGGGTCTGCCCTTTTTTTGATACAGTAGTATTAAATCTGCCGTATGAAAAAATAGTATTAAAAGTGCTTGACAAACGACCCCCAATGCTGTATTATAGTAGTATCAAATCTAACGAAGGTCAAAACTAATACTACACTATACAAAGGGGCTATGATTTATGATTTATGGTTATTGCCGTATCAGCCGGGCGAAGCAGAGTATTGAAAGACAAATTAGAAATATTAAGGCAGTTTTTCCCGAAGCCGTTATAATTCAAGAAGTATTTACCCGCACCCGGTTGGACCGGAAAGAGTGGCCGAAGTTATACAAGGGAGTTAAGGCCGGGGACACCATTGTTTTTGATAGCGTAAGCCGAATGTCCGGAAACGCTGACGATGGATTTAATGCGTATGAAGAACTGTATAACCGGGGTGTATCGTTGGTTTTCTTGAAAGAACCCCACATTAACACCGATACTTACAAGCAGGCATTAGCAAGCCAAATCACACTAACTGGCGGTAGCGTTGATTTTATTTTAGAGGGTGTAAACAAATACCTTATGGTTCTTGCCAAAGAACAAATTAGACTTGCTTTTGAGCAGAGCGAAAAGGAAGTTGAAGACTTACACCAACGCACCCGGGAAGGCTTAATAACGGCGAAATTGAACGGAAAGCAGGTAGGCCAAAAGACCGGAGCGAAACTGACAACTAAAAAAAGCATTACCGCCAAAGAAACCATTAAGAAGCATAGCCAAGACTTTGACGGAACACTTGCGGACGCTGATGTTATGACGCTTACCGGACTTTCCCGCAATACCTATTACAAGTATAAGCGTGAATTAAGGGAAGAAATGGGGCTGTAAAGCCCCTATTCCCGCCAATATATAAAGGGGTAGATTCTATGACAAACAAAGACCTTTTGACAATCCACGGATATTTGAAAGAATACCGGGAAGACCAGGCACAGTATGTAAAGATTTTGAAGTATGCCGATATTGATATTCCATTACAGCACTTGTGCCGAGAGGGTGAAGACGCAAAAGAAATTCGTGCGAGAATCCTAAAAGAAACAGAAGAAAAGGTTGCCGATATTGATAGACTACTACAAGCAATCAGGGACGAAACAATTAACGCGGATTTTGAGTGTAAAGACGGAAAAGTTTATTTCAAATAAGTGTGATTTCCCCGGTATTCCGAACGGATTACCGGGGTTTTTCTATCCTTTTTTGATTTTATAAAAATTTTTTGGTATAATTTTATTACAAAAGAAATCTGCTACACAGAGGAAACCCCTATGTAGCAGACTATCAAATTATAGGTGGCATTGTGCCACAAGGGGCATTGTATTTCGCCCATCTACTTATATATGTATTCAAGTAGGCAAAAAGGGACAATTATTTTTAGAAAATTATAAAAATCGTAGTCCCAAATAAAAAAACGATTTAGCGGGAGAATAGCCCACGCAAAAGCGGTATAGGGGTTGAAAAATATTTTTTTCCCGAAAAGGGTAGCCCGGTCGGTAGGACAAAAGCAGATAATTTATACATTAGATTTTTTAAGTATAATACAGGGGAATTATACTGTTTTACATATACACGAATAAAGACCGCCCCATTATAGGGCGGTCTATTATTTTTTATGTAATTACATTAGATTTCCGTAGTAGAGAAGAAAGAGAGGTTATACGATGAACGAGAAATTAAGAAAAGAAGTAAAACTATTAAAGGCTTTACAAGGCATTAGTTATAAGGAAGTCGCAGAGTTTTTAGAGATACGGCAAGACAGTTTCTATAACTGGCTTAAAGGTTATTACGAATTAGGGGACGAGAAGCAACGCAGGCTATTGGATGTTATTGCTTGCTTAAAGGAGTAAAAGTGTATGTGTAAACAGTATAATAACCCGGCTGTATTAAAGGCCACAGAAAGAATAAATAAGTTTCTTTCTTTCGTGCTTGCCAATAGCGAAGAAGACGAAGAATGGAAAGAAATAGAATGGGCTGATAGTGATTACTTTGTATCAAGTAAAGGCCGTGTGTTAAGCCTATGTAATAGGCTACCAAGGCTATTAAAATCTTTTATGTGTAATGGCTATCTATGCGTTTCTATCTGCGGACACGATAGAAGAATAAATAGATTAGTCGCAAATGCGTTTATACCTAATCCGGAGAACAAGCCAATAGTCCACCATAAAAACCACATAAAGACAGAGAACACCACCGATAATTTGTTGTGGGCTACACATAGCGAAAATACAACGGCCTATTTTGACAGTAAGAAGCAGACCCAAAAGCAAACAGAAAGTGAAGCCCCGGCAGACGAATGAAGAAATACTATTATTTGCGGTTTAGACCTACCGCAAATATAGACTACCTTTATTTACTGGCTTTCTATGATTTAGCAGAATACAACGAAGAAACAAAGGTATTTGATACTATACACTATTCGTCCGTTAGAGTGCTTGCGGAAAGCCTTAATATTTCGCCTGCTACTGTCAATAGGATTTTTGATAGTCCCGCATACGCTGAATTTATTAGCGTAGATAAATCTACAAAAACAATAACGCTATGTAATGCCTTTAATAAGGGGCAGAAAGAACAATTTGTAAGGCTGACCGCCGAGGAAGTCAACCTAATTAAAGAAGTTAAGGACAATCTTTTCGCAAAATATCTTATCTATCTAAAATATTACTGCGGGTATGCGAGAGATAAAAAGACGGATTTTACGGCACAACAGTTTTTAAGTGCTTGCGGGTATTCTGTAAAATCCAATAAAACAATATCACAAATCAGCCAATACAATGGCCTATTAGTTGATAGGGGTATTATTAAAATACAAAAAACGCGTGATGAATTGGGACATACACGCAACATTTATAGTTATATTTAACGGCTGAATAGCCGTTAAATATAACTAATCTTTACCCGGCTTTATCGCAGGCTTTACCCCTACTTTATAAGACATACCTATTTTTTGAGTAAATCCAATACCCAAAAAATGATAAATCCCAATACCTATTTTGTGATTAAAACGGATACCCAATTTTTGATAAAAGGAGTTTTTAAGAATGGCTTATACATTAGAACAAATTGAGTGGCTACACGACCACGGACAAATGCCCGATTGGGCTTATTATCAGCAAAATGGAAAGTCCGCACAAGCGAACTGGGAAGAACAGCACCGGAAAATTATGGAGAGATACCGCCAAAGAGAAGCAGAGCAACGCAGGCAGGCCGAAGAAAAGGCACTTGAAAAGAAACTTGAAGCCGATTTAGAAAAGCAGATTGAAACGAAGTTAGAAAAGGCCATAGAAAAAGCCCTTGCGGATTTACTAAAAGATTTCAAGTAAGCATAACCGGCACCGCAGAGCACCGGCAACCGGCTCCCGCAGGCCGTAGGGCTGTCTGTCCGCTTTTGCTTTTGGAATGTCAATGTCGTTGTCCTTTTGGCAGAACAGCCCCCACAAGCGAACACAGCCCCCGCCAAGGCTATGATTGGTATATTTTGACCCCCACAACACGGAACGCCGTTGTAAGGCCACAGAAAGCCCTACAACGGCGATTTTGTTTTTCAAGGTGATTCTGTGTGGCAAGGGTCAAGAAATCCGCTTGTAGGTCTTTACACAGCCCCGATAGAACCCCAAAAAGAAAAAAATAAAAAATTTCTATATATCAGTCCGACGAAGTCGGCCTATGATTTATTCTCTTTATATTTATTTTTTTATTATTTTATTTCTTATATAGTGTCGGCTGACTATCTGCGACACATTGACACCGAACTTACGACACATTGACACCGAACTTACGACACATTGACACCCATTATACGACAGATTGACACCCTACAAGATGTTGTGATTTGAGCCAAAAGCAGACCACAACCGACACCATACAGAGCAGGGACAGCAACAGAAGCATTTACGACAGATTGACACCGAATTAAGACAACAAGATTGACTTTTGTCTTAAAAGGTTTATAATGGGGTGTAGGGTGATGAATAATGGAAGACCAAAACAAAGAAAACGCTATTGCCATTAAGTATAACAAAGATTTTTATGTTATTCAAGCAAACGAATTAGTAAGAAGCAAGCAAGACGATTTGACGCTACTTGAAGCAAAACTAATTCGCCTTGCCATAACGCAGGTGTTGCGGGACGATACAGACTTGAAAACCTATTCTTGTAATGTGGTTGATTTAGCGAACTTTTTAGGAATTGACAACCATAACATTTACCGGGATATTCAAGAACTATCAAAAAGCCTTATGAAAAAATCAATTTTCATTAAGGACAAAACGCAACCCAAGAGGAAAGGCAAAGAAAATTATAGGATATTCCATTGGATTGACTATGTAGATTATACGGACGGAGTTA
>JAFYKO010000119.1 GCA_017537515.1 Clostridia bacterium
GTAGGAAGGGAACTTCTTTTCAACCGCGTTCTGGATGCTCTTAATACGATGCTTCGGCGGTCTGTAAGAGTTCGCTTCGGTGATTTCTTCATCACGAGAAACACCCTTTTTGCGACGAGGTTCATCAAGTTCTGTATACAAAGAACTTGCATATTCCAGAGCAGACTTTCGGTCTGCTTCATTGGTGATTTTAGTTTCAATAATCTTTACCAGTTTGTCGCCTTGCTTTTCGCGTTCGGTTTTTTTGATAATAGCCATTGTTTTGCCGTCCTTTCGTGTCCTCTTTTGATGGTCTTATTATACCATAAAACCCTTATACCGTAAAGGTTTGAGGTTAGATGTAGAACGGATAAACCTATATGTTAAACATCTAAAAATTGCCCGCGAAAAGTATTATAAGCGTAAGAAATTATTTCTTTAAACATAACCCTCTGTTATTACTTCTCATCTGTTAAGATGAGAAATCGTCTGGAAGAAGATAGGGGGTATGTCATTGTCTTTTAGACCCGCCCAACAGAACCCAAACTTTTTGTCTCCACCTTTACCCCTAAATCAAATAAAAATCCGAACTTTACTTTTTATTATATTATATATTTGTTCTATCTTTCCCATTACCATTTTTGAGGTATTGGGGCTTATTTATATTTTTGGAGGTTTTATCTTATGATACAAGATTATTATTACCAGCACCAGAAGAAAGAAGAAGCCAGGCGTGAGGATGAAATTACAAAGATACTAAATGATTGGATATAGGCGGACAGAGTAAAAAAAATAGCCAGGGATGAAGCACGGAAAGAGAGTAAGAACTTCCTTGACGCATACAGCCGTGATATACAAATTGAGGTTGATAAACGAAGTATTGCCTCCGTTCGGGATGCTTTGTTTAGGGCTTTTTGATTTCCGGCGGTATCTATCCTGCGGGAGCAAGTTCAAGATTTATTTTTTGGTATTCTGCCTGAAACATATAGCCCAGCACGCATAAGAAAAAATTTTATGACAAGAGAAATATTTCCCTTAAAAATAAAATAAGTTCATCACTTAAAATTTGAAGAACAGACCCATAAAAAATTTTTTGTTGAGGTGAAGAAATTGTTATCACAACATTAGATAATTGGAGTATTAGAACAATACATAGACGAAAAGAAAATCAGCCAAACAACGGTTGCGGATGCTTTGGGCGTAAATCAAAGCACGGTTTCTAATTGGTTAAGCAGACGAAGAAATATAAACTTCCGTTGCTATAAACAACTTTGTGATTTTCTTTCCCAGGAGGGCTTTTTGAATGGAAATGAGTGAATATTTTTAGACCGCATTGGCAATTAGGAACGGAACAGAACCGGCGATTGATGCGGTCTTTTATTGGCAACTAATTCGCAATAATGGAGCATTAGCACGCCATTATGATGCTATTTCTTATAATGGTAAGTTGATAAGGAGCGAAACAGAGTTCCAGAAAGTATGTGAAAATGAAGGATGGAGCATTCTTGTATAGGACGGTGAGAAGTGTGTTAGACTGTGAGAAATACAACCCAGGCGAAGAAGCAACAAAGAAATACTTAAACTGTTGTGGCTTCTCCGTCATAGACACAAGCAAAGACCCAGAAAGACAGGATTTTTATGATTTTATAGGTTATACAGACGAATTATATTATACCTTTGAGGCAAAATACGACAACTATTTCCCAACATCCAGGAGCATTGTTTTTGAAGACATACATATTATGAAAGACAAGAACGGACAATAGGTTTCAAAATTAGGTTGGGGACACATCTCAACAGCGGATTGGCTTTGTTATTATGATATAAAGCATTGCTATTTATACCGTTTCAAAATGGTTGAAATGAAATAGTATGTTGAGAAGAACTTAAACCGATTACCCAGGCGAAGCACAAGCAAGGATGGATACAAAACGACCTTCTTCTATCTTGTCAATATTGATGAGTATAAGCACGCCGGAAACGAAGTAAAACGATATTATGTTCCTTTACCATAATAGTGGTAAAAGTAAGTCCTTAAAAAATATAGTAAAACTTATTGACAAATGGGTGTAAAAGTGGTATCTTTAATACAGTAAATCAAACGAAGGTTAGATTTACCACCAACAGAAAGAAGGTTGCTTTATGATTTATGGATATTGTCGCATCAGCCGTTATGGAATGAGTATTGACCGCCAGGTGAGAAACATTCTTGCCATCTATCCTGATGCTATCATCATCAAAGAAACCTTCACCGGAACGAAGATTGAAGCCCGTCCAGAACTTCAAAAACTTTTGAAGAAGGTAAAGGCAAATGATAAAATCGTTTGCGATAGCGTTTCCAGATTATCCAGGGAAGAAGAAGCGGGCTTTGAACTGTATAAGAAATTATATCATAGCGGTGTTTCTTTGGAGTTTATCAAAGAACCACAGATTAACACCGACACTTACAAACAAGCCATTGAGAAGCAACTTTCCAGTATTAAAACGGGAGATGCCTCCGCCGACAATTTGGTAAATAGCATTATGGATGCCATTAACGCCTATATGATGGATTTGGCAGAAAAACAAGTTAAGATGGCGTTCTATGTTGCCAATAGAGAAGTGTCCGACCTTCACCAGAGAACCAAAGAAGGATTGATTACAGCGAAGATTAACGGCAAAAGAATCGGCACACAGAAGGGTGATAAACTGAATGTAAAGAAAAAAGCACCCGCAAAGGAAATTATCCAGAAGCATAGCAAGACTTTCGGCGGAACATTGGATAATGCGGAGTGTGCGAAGTTGGCGGGCGTATCACTCAAAACCTTTTACAAATACAAGAATGAATTGATTGAAGAAGCCAGTGAGAACTAAAAGAAGGGTGCGGAAGCACCCTCTTTTTTGTTGGTATGGCGGAGGAACGCCTCCGCCGATTGAAAATAAAAAAAGTTCCCCTTATGTATATGTTTTGAGAAGGTTGTTTTATTACAGAGCAAAAAAATTTTTTATGGTAAAATTGCGTATAGCACCCCATATATATATGTCTTGAAACCCGTTTTTGTTACAAGGAGCAGAAAAAAATGTTTAGGGTCATCATTGCCGGATGTAGAGATTACACAGATTATAAGACTTTAAAAGAGTTTGCTGACCTTATGTTATCAAACACCAAAGAAGAAATACAAATTGTCTCCGGCGGTGCATCGGGTGCGGATGCTCTGGGCGAACGATACGCCCAGGAGAAAGGTTATTCCTTAATTCGTTTTCCAGCAGATTGGAACAAATACGGACGCTCTGCCGGACCGAAACGAAATAAACAGATGGCACAGTATGCGGATGCTCTTATAGCATTCTGGGACGGAAAGAGCAAAGGAACCCAAAATATGATTGATGAAGCCAGGGCGGTTGGTATTAGGGTAAGAATTAAACAATACACCCGCAACGGGTAAAATTGGCGTTTTAAGACCGTTTCTTGTGGTTAGGTGAAGAACTTACCCAGGAGGAAAGGAAACGGGCTTAAAACGCTAATTTTGCCCGTTGTCGGTCTGCGAAAAAGGAAAATATTATTCTGCTGACCTATTCACCAGGAGCCAGCCGACCGAAGATTTATCTCACCCACCGAAGATTTCTCTCACCATTAAGGGAAGATTTCTCTCACCTTTGGGGAAGATTTCTCTCACCATTAGGGAAGGTTTTTCTCACCATCCTTTTGCCAAAAACCCTTATTATTTAACATTTTTCGCGTCCTCCGCCGTCCCTAAATAATAAATAAACTAATAATAAAATTAAATCCAAATATTCAACTGCTTCATAAAATAGGGCGGGCTTCGCCCGCCCAGAGCCTCCGGCGTGAATGGTGAGAGAAGTTTTTTACAATTTACACCTTTCAAGAAAGATGTTATACTTTCTTTGAGGTGGAGCAAATGGCAAACAAAATCGTCAAAGATAGAGAACAGATTGTAGCAAAGTCAAATGACCTTATTAGAAAAACCAGGTATAATCTTACGGCACAGCAACAAAAGATTGTTCTTTATGCCGTGAGTAAAATAAAACCCAACGATGTTATTAGCCAGGAGTATGAGTTTTCTATCTCCGACTTATGCGAGGCTTGCGGTCTTAAAATAGACGAAGGTGGCTATTACTACAAGAGCATAAAAGAAGACTTGCGGAAACTCACTCAAAGAGAATGGTGTATTATGCCGGACGGGTCAGAAAAAACAATGAGTTGGATTGGAGATGCGGACATTCTTCCTTTGCGTGGAACCGTGAAAATTACTTTCAACAAAAATATGGAGCCGTATCTTTTTGACCTTAAAGAAAGATACACCTCTTATAGACTTCAAAATGTTTTGATTTTCAAAAATAAATATGCCATCCGTCTGTATGAAATCCTTCGCTCTTATACAACTCAAAAATTATTAGACAGTTTTGTAGAGCGTGAAGCAAGTTTCAAAGTTGATGAACTTCGGCAACTCTTACAGGTTGATTTCTATCCCAGGTGGGCGGACTTCCAGCGTTTTATTATTAAACCAGCGGTGGAAGAAATCAATTCTTACAGCGAAGATATTCATATTGAGTATGATACTTATCGCGGAGATGGGCGAAAAATTACAACTATTTGCTTTATAATTACCAGCCCGCACGGAATGGATTATTTTAACGCCAGGGCAAACAGTAGAACCAGAGGTTTTTAACTGGTTTTCAACTTTTGGCGGAGGTTTAAAAGATGGTTGAAAAAGAAAGATATACCGTTGCGGAGATAGCAACCCTTTGCGGTAAAACACCACAGGCAATTCATAAAGCATTGAAGAAAAACGCGGAGGTTTTAAACCAGTTTATAACCAGGGAAGGGCGTAATATCTACCTTGACAACCAGGTTTTAAACTGGTTTAAAGGTGAAAACAGCACCCAGGATACAACGGAACCGAAAGAAAACCTTCTTTCCCGTATCACAGAATTAGAAAATGAGGTTGTATCTTTACGGGAACAGTTAGCCAGGGCGAAAGAAGACCGTGAGGAAGCAATCAATGATAAGCATATAGCACAGAAACAGGCGGAGGAACTAACGGAACTATTAAAACGGGAGCAAAGTATTTCCGCCCACCTTTTACAGAAAGAAGCAATAGAGGAACAAAAGCCAGGTCTTTTCCAGAGGTTGCGTCTTATGGTTGGAAAGAAAAAAGGAACGGATTGACCGTTCCTTTTTTTGATTTACTTTTTGAGGGCTTTGGCAAAAGGATTGTAAGTTTCCTTTTCTTCCTTCGGCTTTTTGGGTGTTTCAAAGTAGGAAGGGAACTTCTTTTCAACCGCGTTCTGGATGCTCTTAATACGATGCTTCGGCGGTCTGTAAGAGTTCGCTTCGGTGATTTCTTCATCACGAGAAACACCCTTTTTGCGACGAGGTTCATCAAGTTCTGTATACAA
>JAFYKO010000120.1 GCA_017537515.1 Clostridia bacterium
GGTCGAGAGCTGAGGTGTTGACTTGGTTGGATGTAGAATCTTTATAGCGAACTTCGACATAAGCTTTGTAATAAAGCTCGTCACTACTTGGGGTGAATGAGATTGTGTTGGAGATGTTTAAAGTTGATTGGAGTGCGGCATAAACTGTTGCACTGAATAGCCCAGCGAGTAATACGCAGAGGCAAGTGAGTAGGATAGAATTTGCTTTTCTTTTCATAAATTTTACCTTCCTTTTTGATAGTATAATAAATTCCAAGCAAAAAAGCAAACAAATTTTAAGACTTTTTTTATTTTTTTTTAATTTTTTTATAAAAACACAAAAAAAAGATTGAAAATCAACCTTTTTACATATCAAATGAGGCGTTTTTGTTCTTATTTTTGTCGCTTAAAACAACAGAAAGAACTTTGTCTCCTATTTCTTCAATGCTTAATATTCTTCCATTTTCAACGCAATGCACAATATCCCAACCAAATCTCTCGGCAAATTTCATTCCGTTTTTGTAGGCGGTTATTAGGTGCTGAGAGTCTTTTTCGTGAATATCTTGAGTTTTGCCATTTTTTAGGATTGCACGACTTCTCGCAAGAAGAATGCTGTATTTTGGAGGCATATCCAAAAAAATTATGTGGTCGGGTTTTGGTATTTTTAGGGCATTGAACTCAAAATTCAAGAGCCATTTAATAAATCTTTCTTGTTCGACTTCGTCTTCAATTTTTCCCGCTTGGTGGATTAGGTTGCTTTCCATATATCTATCAAGCAAAAGGATTCCGCCATCTTCAATAAACTTTTCATACTTTTTAATAGTGCAAAAGTGGTCGACTGCAAAAAGTGAAGAGGCTTGATAAGCGTCGATTTCGTTTGCTGTTTTTGCAAGCTCTCCGCCGAGATACATATTAAGTGGCCCTGCACTTTGGCTGTCGTAGTTGGGAAAACTTTGCATCACGACATTTATGTTTTTTGATTTAAGTATGTTGTAAAGTCTCGTTGCTTGTGTTTCTTTTCCAGAACCATCTGTGCCTGAAATTACAATAATTTTTCCTTTCATAGTCAATTCCTTTTATGTAGTAAGTAAAAAGGGGCCTTGATAGGCGTCCTCTTTTATTTTTATCTTGATTTGGTGAAATAAGCCACGCCAAATGTACCTGGTCCGCAGTGAGAGCCGACAGTAGGCCCGATGTTTTGGAGCCAAACTTCAGCATTTGGGAATTCTGCCAAAATCCCTTGTTTGAGTTCGTTGGCATATTCTTCAGCACTTGCGTGGGCAACAATGAGTGGGTGTTTGTCAAGTTCTTGCCCATTCTCTTTGATTAACGCAACAAGGTCTTTGATACCTTTTTTGAGACCTTTCGAAACGCTTGCTTTGACAATTTCGCCATTTTCATTAACCTTTAAAATTGGTTTAATGTTAAGCATAGTTCCAAAAAGGCAACTTGCAGACGAAAGTCTTCCGCCACGTTTGAGATGTCCTAGGTCGTCAACAATAAAGTTTACTGCATAATGATTTCTGTTTTTCTCAACATAATCAATAATTTCTTCATCTGGCACGCCCGCTTTCCACATTTTTGCACAGTCATAAACAAAAAGTGCTTCTCCAAGTGAAATTTGCAAAGTGTCAGCGGTAAGGATTTTGCGTTCTGGGTATTTTTCTTTCAATATTTCAATGGCTTGGTTCATTTGCTTGAAAGTTCCGGACATTTTACTTGAGAAATGTATATAAATAATATCTTCGCCTCCGGCGAGTACAGGTTCGAAATAATCTAAATAATTTTGTGTGTTTAATGCTTGTGTCTTGGCTGATGCACCTTTTTTAATTCTGTTAAAGAAAGCATCGAAATCGGTGTTTCTTCCTAAGTCGTAGGCAATTTCGTCGTCTTCGTCGAGAGTGTAGGGCATTCCAATGACGTCAACTCCAAGTTCGTCTGCTCGAGTAAACCAGAGTTCGCTGTTTGAATCAATAAAAAATCTGCTCATTCTTTCTCCTTGTTTGGGTAAACTATGTTTATTTATAGAGGTTTGCTTTTAATAAAGTAGGTAATTACTATAAATATACACCCATATGGGTATTATATAAAAAAAACTTAAAAAAATCAAACAATTCAGCAAAATTTGTAATTTTTTTTTGATTTTGTATGTAAATTGTACTCGGCAGTTAAAGATTTTCCCTAAAAAAAATTCAAATTTTCTATGGACATTGCAATAAAAATAATGTATAATGAACTAAAAGGTGGATTCAAGTATGAGAAAAAAGACGTTTATATTATCATTTTTGGCTGTATGTGCTTTTGCAGTTGGCTTTTTTATGCCTTCTCAAACAGCAAATGCAGAATCTTCAAATGCGTCCGTGTCAAAAACTTTTATATATGAGATAAGTTATAACAATGGATATGTTGCAAAGTCGCTATATTCAAACAACTCGCAGTATTCCCTAAGTGCATCACGTGTTGAAGATTTGATAAGTCAAATTGATGAGGATAGATACAACTTAGGAGTGTATTCACAATGTACACTTGTTTTTGACGATGTAACAATAGGCGATGACTTTATGTCGTTAAAAAATGGCGAGTATATTATCCAAGGCACCGTTACCGCAAATGCCTTGAACACTAAAGGTGTATTTTCTCTTGATGGTGCAAGCGTTGTTTTCGATAATGCAAATCTCACAAACAGAGGTTTTTCTGCACTCATAAAAAACAGCGGTGCGGGTGATATTGAAATAAATGGCGGAACCTATACGGCTGACTACAACGTTATTGCAAGTATGTCAAATTCAAGCGGGGATATAACTATTACAGGCGGAACGTTTTCTTCAAGCACTGGTTATGTGTTAAATATTAATCCAAGCAGTCAAATCCAAGTCGACATTTCAGAAACCACCTCACAAACAACAATCATCTCAAGTCAATCAGCAAGCATTCTTGTTGAAAATGCAAATATTACATTGAATGGTGGAGACTACAAAAACTTTGGCGATGGTGCTTGTGTTGAGGCTTTAGAAAATGCAAACCTTTTAATCACCGGAGATGCAAACTTCAGGGGGGAGTTTCATATTAAGACCCAAAACAGTATTGATGTTGATGGATACAGCGGAAACGAGTTAAAAATACTATTTAACAAACACATCGCAAATTGTGAAATTGGAGTTTTGAATGTTACTGACGAAAATAAAGATTGCTTCACGCTTTTAAATGACGAGTATCGTTTTAAAAAAATTGGCAATAACCTCACTCTCAATAAGGTTGTTAAGATAATATACAACACAGAAGAGGGGCTTGAACTTACTGAAGATATGCAAGAGCAAATGGAAACTGAGTATTTTGTTGGAGATGTTATTCCTGTGCATTTCTTTAGAATAGAGGTCAAGGAAGGATATTTATTTGTCGGATATTCAATAACTGAAGGTGGGGAAGCGACTGTAACAAGCCCAATATATCATACCTTTATTGAAGAAGATTTGAATCTTTATCCAGTTTTTGTGGCAAAGAGTTATAATATAAATTATATCCTTGGGGCAAGCGATGTTGACAATAGTTCAAATGCCTTGAACCAATCTTACACAACAGGTTCAAATATTGATATCCAAGCACCAGAAAGACCTTTCTATGATTTTGTAGGCTGGATGGTTGATGGGCAAGAAGAGGTTTTGGAAAGTTATAGTATAACCAGTGAACAATTTGGAGATATAACCCTCACTGCTGTTTGGGTATTGCATAACTATGAAATCAATTATATTGGCATTGAAGGACTCAATACAAGCAATTTCAAAACATCTTTTACAATTATGGACGAGCCACTTGTAGTGGACTATTCAAAATTCTTGGGTGATGGCTACAGCCTCAAAACGTTAAGCTTGGATGAAAATTTTATTGATATTTTAGAGGACGGCGAGGAGATTTGCTTTGATACAATTTCCAGACCAAACCCAGACACTCTCAATATTTATATCAATGCACCATTATTCCACAACGGAAACGGAATGGGAACTCAAAAAAATCCTTATATTATTGAAACCCCAAATCAATTTCTCGCTCTTCTTGAAGGACAAAAAAGTGGAAATAATCAATATTTGAAATTAAACAACGATATTGACTTTGCATTAAATGCAAATATCCAAAAACCACTTGAAAATATTATTCTTGACGGAAATAATAAAACAATTTATTTTAATTCAATAAATAAATTAAATAACAGTGCAGGGTTTATTCCAAATTTAAAAGATTGTGAATTTTTTGATATTAATTTTGTTTCAAAAAATTATGATACAACGCTATTATTTTCAGATACTATTTATTTTGGTGTCGTGTTCGGAAATGTAAACAATTCGATTTTAAGCAATATTTCAGTAGTTCACAATAATTCTTCAACCATTTGCGGACTTAGTGAAACATCTATGTTTTATGGCTCAGCGGTGGTTGGACGTGCGGAAAATGGCAGTGTTTTAAATAACGTAAAAATCACTGGCGATGCGATATTTGATATTTATGCTGTTGGGGATTTGAATATTTATTTTGGCGGTATTGCCGGTGCGGTTTATAATAGTTTGATAATAAACTGCGAAGCAAACAGCAAATTAAATCTCCAAACATATTTGCAAGATGAAGAAAATCAATCGTTTATATTCACAAGTGGAATTGCAAATCTATGGCGTGATGCAAAACTTTACAACTGCATAAATATTGGGGGTATTTCTTCAAGCGAACTGGCTTACAATAGAGTTATTTCAAGTGCAGTGGCAAACGCCTTTGCAGAAGGAGTGGATGTCAAAAATTGTTATGCTGTTTATGAAAACAAATTGCCAAACAATATTGCAATTTCAAAATACCAAACAACTTGGGCACCAGAAAATAAATATATTGACGCTGAAAATGTTTTGTATTTTGACAAAAATGACAGAGATTTGAAAAACGGAAAATTTGTATCTGTATTTAATAAAAAAATATCCGATTTCAATAAAGAAATAAAAAATTATGGCTATGACTGTACGTTGAATACGCTTTACCACTCAAACACTACACCAGGATTTAATCAAAGCATCTTGGTGAAGTTTAAGGGTATGGGAGTGATTGACGACAAAACAGTTTTATATGAAAACATCACTGACCTTTCAAATGCTTTTTATCCTTATACAGGCGACCACTTTTTTGAAGGATGGTATTTGGATAAAAACTTCAACAAAAAAGCGAAGCTTTCAAACATAACAGGGAAATCAGAATTGACCTTATATGCTAAGTTCACTCCAATAACCACAGTTGCAGGAAATTATTTCACTATCATTGTTGTTGTGGATGTAATTCTCCTTGCCGGACTTTTGGTTGGTATGTATTTCTTTGACCGCAAAAAGCCAGTAAGATTCTACAGCAATGGAAAACTTATTTCAGAAAGGGCCTATGGACGTACAGAGATTATAGAACTTCCAGAGGGATATGAAAATACATTGTGGTTTGAAGATGTCCAAGGACAAAAGCCTTTCTTAAATAGAAAAATGTCATACAAATCTCTTTCGCTTTACACATTCAATGAAAGCAAGCAAAAGAGAATGGAAAGCAAGTATTATGAAAAACTGAAAGAAGAAAACATATTGCGTGAAGAAAGAGAAAAACAGAGACTCGAAGAAGAACAAAAACGTGCGAAAGAGCGTGAGGAAAAACGCCAAGAGTTTATGGCACAGCAAAAAATCAGAGCGGAAGAACGCAAGCAACTTATTGAGGAACGAAGAAAACAAAAACAAGCACAAGCCGAAGCAAGGCAAAAAGAAAAACTTGAAGCCGAGGCACAAAAAGCACAACTCGAAACAGCAAGAAAAGAGGCCGAGGCGAGGCGTAAGGCCCAAAAAGAAGTGGACATTGACGGAAAAATTACTGTAATCAAAAAAGAGATTAAAGTTATTAAGCCAAAAAAAGATGAATAAAATTTAAACAAATGCCGTTTTTTGGTTAGACTTTGGAACAAAGCAGATTTATGGCGTATAAAAATTTATAATCTAAACATAATAAATTTGCAACAAACAAAATTTTTCGAAACTAAAAGAGTCATAAAACATATACTAGAATAATATATATACCTTATGAAAATCGGATAAAATCAAGAGTCAAAAAAAAATTTTGAAAAAAATTGTAGAAAATCGAAAATTTTGTTTGACAAATGCATTAAAAGGTGGTATAGTAGAATTATAAAAGCCCCAAGACTGGGCGAAAGAAAGGAAAAAGGAGATAAACAATGAAAAAACTTAAAAAAGCTTTCACCTTAACAGAACTTGTTATTGTAATTGCAGTTATCGCTATTCTTGCTGCAGTTCTTATCCCAACTTACACAAGTCTTGTAAGAAAAGCAAACATTTCAGCTGACACTCAACTTGCTAAAAATATGAACAACCTCATCAGCGACGAAACCACTATGGGCGGTGTTATTGATGCACTTGCAGAAGGTGGCTACGGGATTGGAAAACTCAATCCAACAACAGAAGGACACAGATTCTTGTGGGACCAAACATCTCAACAAATTATCTTTGTTGACGAAAACTACAAAATTGTCTACAAATCAAAAGACATCAATCTTGACGATGCACAACTTTGGCTTACAGTCAAAAAACCAAGTGAAGTTGTTAAAACCAAAAAGTTCAATCTTAACTACTATTTGACTCAAGATTCAAACCAAAACTTCACACTCACAACAATTTCAAACTTTGACACTGGCGACAACGTGTTGAATGGTAACCTCACCATCAACAGCACTGCAAACGGCGAAGCAGTTATTAGTGGTACATTCAACGGAACAACCACTATCAACACTCCAAACGCAGACATCCAACAATTTGGTTCTATGGATGAACTTAACGTAACAGCAGTTGCAAACAACTCTCTTGAACTTAATGGTTATGTAAATGAACTTAACCTCACTGAAGGTAAAGTTGATATGCAATCTTCTGCTTATGTTAAAAACGTAACACTTAAATCAAATGATGCTACAGTTGTAAATGCTGGTATCATTGAAACTCTTAAAAAAGATAACAACACAACACCAACTTTCACAAACAATGGCGGTGCGGTTGTGACAAACGAAGCTGGTTTTGCAAATGCAACAACAACTGGCTATACACTTCAAATTGGTTCACTTACAGAACTTGAAGGCTTCAGAAATGCAGTTAACGGCGGTGCTACATTCGCTGGTATGACTGTAGAGCTTACTGCAGACGTTGAACTTGAAGATGGCTGGACTCCAATCGGCGCATTCGCACGTGCTTCAGCAGTTAATGGCTTCCAAGGGACTTTTGATGGAAATGACCACAAAATTTCAAACCTTAACAATGATGGTTACAGCCCAAAAACAGCTGTGCTTCTTGATAACCCAACAACAATCCACGACAAAAAAGAATATTCATTCGGATTGTTTGGATATGTATCTAACGCAAAATTCTTTGACTTGACCCTCACAAATGTTTCAATCAACATTGAAACTGGTTCAATCTACGGCGACAGCGTTGCTGCACTTATTGGTTTCTCTTACGGCACTCTTGAACTTGAAGGAATCACAGTAGGTTCTGCAAGCACCACTGACGCAAGTGCAATTTCAGCATACGATGGCGTTGCTGGTGTTGTTGGTAGAGCATACGGCACTGGTGCTATCTCAATCACTGACTGCGTAAACTATGCTAACATCACAACAAACGAAAAAGGTGCTGGTATCCTTGGATACGCAACCAACTCTTCAACCATCACTATCAGTGGATGTGTGAACTATGGTAATGTAACTGCAGATGGCCTTGCTCTTGCACACAACACTGCAAATGCATCTGGTATTGCAACAATCTTTGTTGGTGGAGATAACCCAACTGTTGCAGGATTCAACAACAAACTTACAGTATCAAGCAATGAAAACAATGGTACTATTGAAGTAATTTCAACAAACGCAAGTGTTTCAATCACTAAGGTTGCACACGAAATCGTTGGAACAAACGTTAACTGGGCTGGAGACGCTGATTCAGAAAAGAACGGAACAGTTAAGATTGATGGAGTTACTCAATAATAATTGAATAGCAAAAAAAGAACATTTTCGGATGTTCTTTTTTTATATATAGCATTATAAAAAAGAAGTTTAAATAATTGTTGAAAAAAACTAGATTTTGTGGTAAAATAATATACGTGAAAGAAAGACACAAAAAAGGCTTTACACTTGCGGAAATGTCAGTTGCTATTGCAGTTGTCGCAATAGCTATGTCAATGCTGGCTCTTTGTTTTGTTTCAATAAATAGGTTTTCACAAAAAAAAGAAAGGCAAACAGAGATTCTGCGGGAAATTGGCAACTTTCAATCAACTCTAAATCTCAAACTGCAAGACTTTTCGGGGCAAAGCTATGTTCTTATTGAAAATCAAACTCCGTCAAATTTTTTTAAAATTACTTCGGGCGTGGAAAATTATGAGATTGTATTTGATGAAGAAAGCAAAAAATTGAAAGTGGAAAAGACCAATCAATCAGAAGATATTTTTAGTTGTTCTTATATTGACAATGCAACATTTCAAACAACAGGAAATATTATTCGATGCTCAGTGGAGTATGACAACAAGAGTTTAGTGTTAGTGTTTAGTTTTAAAATGGAGGGAAAATAATGGTTAAAAAATCTCAAAATGTAATAGTCAGCTTGGATACGCACAACTATAAAATAACAATATTTGAAAATATGGGGACGGATTATGGGAAAGTCAATATTGAAGAATTTTATTGTGAAACCGAACTTATAGAAAAGAAAAAGTTGTACGATATTCTCGACAATGTTTTTTCGGCATATTTTGACGATAAGACAATCATTACGCCTGATTTGTATATTGTTCTGCCGGATTATTTTGTATCAACCGAGCATATAAAACTACCAATTCTTCCAACAGCAAAAATGAAAGATGCCCTTCGAAGCGAACTCAAAAAACTTTACCCAAATATCTCGGACTTAGAAATAAACAGCAATGTTTTGTTTAAGACAAAAAAGAATGTAACATATTCTTGCACAATGATAAAAAAATATTTGATTTCAGACTGCCAAAATATTGCAAAAAAATACAATCTAAATTTAAGAAATATAACCTACCACTCCAACGCCGTCGCAAATGCTGTTCAAAATCTTGCATCGAAGTTTAAGCACACAAGCCATATATTTTTGGATATTGCAGAGACGCAAGCGCATATGTTGTATGCAAACAAAAACAAACTTCTTTGTTGCCAGACTTTGCCATTTGGCTATAACCTGCTTTCATCAAAGAGACTTGTCAGTGAGTTTGAAATGTCAATGAGTCGTGATGCGGAAAAAATTGTTTATCTTGCAAAACAAAAAGCTCGTGAAAAAAACCTATCCACTTTGGAAATTGATTCTGAAGAAAACAAGAACATTCAACTTGAAAACTTCTTAAAGGGGCTTAGAAAAAACAAAATTGCACTAGGCAGGTTTATTAGAAAAGGTGATTCTGACGAAGCGGATTTCTTGCAACAAAACTTTAAGACTTTCGAAAAGTATGTACTCCTAATGAAAAATAGTGTTGTGAAAAATTATGGTTTTCCGGAGCCTGAAAACATAATAATCAACCTTCCAATTGAAATGGAAAACCTCGACACTTCAGAAAGAATAGTTGATAATATGAAGGTGAAATTCTTTTCTAATGAGGTGCCTTCAAACTTCTCTATTTTTGATTATCTTGAACTTTATGGTGCACTGTTCTATTCTTCCTACAATAAAGGTGGCAACTTTTTGGGCTAATAAAACAATCAAAAAAGAATATTAAAAATAATTAAATTATTAAAAAATAAATAATTAATTAAAAACAAATAAAAAATAATACAAATCAATAATTATTAAAAAAATATGAAAAATAAAATAAAAACAGAAAAAATAAAAAAAAGATTTAAACAAGGTGCGATTCTTGCGGAAAGTGTTGTTGCCATTGCTATCATTTTGATTATGACTGGGGCATTTGTTACTCTTGCAATTTACGTCAATAAAAGCTTTGAAAAGTCAACCAAAGTTTCACTTATGATTCACCAAGTCATTAGTGTTCAAAATATATTTATCTCAACCTCTTTTGTTGAGAATAATATGTTTACACTTTCGGGATTTAGTAGTGCAATTCAATTTACTTATGGTGAGATTGAAAAGAATATTCAAACCGAAAACGCAAGTTACAAAATTTGCTTTAACAAAAACGCAGAACACACCGAAAACGGCAGTGTTGTTATGAATGTGAATTTGGCTTTGGACAATGAAAAAGTGTGGCTTCAAGTTGCTGTAGTTGAAAACGGAAAGGACTTATTCGAAAGCGTTAGCCTTTACAAGGAGGTGGCTTGATGAAAAAGAAAAAGGGCTTTGCACTTGCAAGCACAATGGCGGTTATGGTTTTGTTTTTGACATTAAGTGGCCTGGTTTTTACCCTCGCAACATTGAATGCGTCAAGTGCGGACAAGGCGAAACGTGATTTAATGATAAGGACCGAAACGTTGCAGATTTGTCAGAACTTCTGCGATTTACCTCTTCAAGAATTTAAAACAACCCTCGAAACTGATTTTACTTGTTTTACCGTCAATGACTTACTTGTTTACGAAAAAAGCAATTTGCGACTGGAAATTTTGGAAATTAATAGCAGTGTAAAGTTGAAAATAAAAGAAGATAGAAAACTACTTGCGGATATTACAAAAACAAATGAAATAGTCGATAAAAAAATATTTATTTAAAAAAATAAAAAATATTAAAAAAAATAATTATTTTACAAAAATTAAATAAAAAACCAATAAAAACAAATATTTATTTAATTTTAAAATAATAAAGAAGGAAAAAAATGGAATTAATAATTTTTATATTAATTGCTCTTTTGGGTCTGTGTGTTGGGAGCTTTTTAAATGTAGTTATCTACAGAACTCCGATTGGTATGAAGCTTTCTTATCCCCCTTCACATTGCACAAAGTGCAATCACGCATTAAGGTGGTTTGAAAATATTCCGCTGGTGTCGTATCTGGCTCTTGGTGGCAAGTGCAGAGTTTGCAAAAACAAAATTTCTCCAAGGTATTTTCTAGTTGAATTTCTTAACCTTGTTTTGTGGCTAGGTCTTGCCTTGGTTTATTTAAAAACAGAACCGGTTGTTATGGCTTGCTATATAATCGCAAGTAGTGTACTTTTGGTTGTTGCCTTTATTGATTTTGACCATAAATTTATACCCGACCGCTTTCAGATAATCCTACTCCTTATCGGTGTTGTGCTGACAATCTTTGCATCAGATATGCTATGGAGTGAAAGGCTGATAGGCTTTTTCGTCGGGGGCGGAATTATGCTTTTGTTTTATGGCTTGGGTTATCTTATGTTCAAGCGGGAAGCGATGGGAATTGGAGACATTAAACTAATGGCGGTGTGCGGTCTGCTTGTGGGCTGGCAAAACATTCTCCTTGCCTTGTTTTTGGGCGTGATTGTTGGTGCAGTTGTTCTTATGATATGGAAGGCGTTTACAAAAGAAGTCGAGTTCGCCTTTGCTCCTTTTCTTGCCTTCGGGATTGTGGCAGTTATGTTTTTTGGAAAACCAATAATAGATGCCTACTTGACTTTGCTTGCATAAAAAACAAAAAATTAAAAAATAATTAATAAATAATAAAAATAAACAAAAAATTAAATATTTAAATAAAATAATTAAAAAATAATATATTATTATTTAAAAATGGTGTTATATGAAAAAATATAAATATACAGCAATAAATATAGATAGAAAAAAGTTTTCAGGAATTTTGCTTGCTGAAAGCGAAAAGGATTTACAAAGACAGCTTTCGGATATGCAACTTTTTTTGGTGTCTTGCAAGGTTGTTGCAGACAAGACCCCAAATCCATTTTTCACCCTAACGGGAAAGATATCCACAAAAGAAATCACATTTTTCTGCCGTCAACTTGCCATTATGATAAACTCGCATATTGAATTAATAAAATGCCTTGAAATTTTGAAAGAGCAATCGTTCTCGACGTATTTCAAAAAAATTATTGCTCTTATATATGAGGATGTCAAAGCGGGAAAACTTTTAAGTCAAGCAATGGAAAAACACAAAAAAATATTTCCAGAGTTTTTGCGAAATATGATTTATGTGGGCGAGATGAGTTCTTCTCTCGAAGTCGTTCTTGTCAATATTGCAGACTACTACGAGCAAGAACAAAAAATCAAACGCAAAGTGAAAGGGGCACTCATTTACCCCATAACACTTCTTGTAATGATGGTTGGTATTGTTGCAATAATGATGGTTTTTGTAATTCCAACATTCAGGCAAAGCCTTGCTGAAATGGAAGTAGAAATGCCAGGCCTTACGCTTGCAATTTTCAATTTAAGTGATTGGTTTATTTCAAATTGGCAAATGGTGTTTTTGGGAATAGTGGCTGTTTGGCTTGTGCTGAAATTAATCAAAAAAACAAAAGGTGGAAGATATTTTTTTGATTTGCTAAAAATAAAGTGTCCTATTATAAAAAAATATCAAATCAGTGCTGTTACGTCTAAATTTGCACGAGGGTTCGGGCTTCTTCTTGCAAGTGGTATGAAAATGGTTGAGGCTATGGAAGTTTTAAATCGAGTTTTAGGAAATAAATATGTTGAAAAAAAATTTGAGGTTGCCATCGAGGAAGTTCGAAAAGGCGTTCCGTTAACAAAGGCTTTGGAAAATATGAAAATTTTTCCGGTTATGTTAATTCAAATGGTCGGCATTGGTGAAAAAACAGCCAGTGTCGATGACGTCTTGATGAGGTCTTGTGGATATTTTGACCAACAACTTGAAGCGAGCCTCAGCAGTGTTACTTCAATGATTCAGCCAGTGCTTATGTTGATTTTGGGTGTAGTTATTGGGGTTATGTTTATTGCGGTTTATTCGCCACTCATATCAATTATGAATGCTTTTTAATGAAAAAAAATAAAAATAATTAGATTTTGGAGCAAAATAATGGAATTAGATAAAGAATTTTTAAAACATTTGGAATTTAGAAAGGTTATAAAATCAAGCGACATAGAAGGCCTAATTTCCGAATCAAAGTCCAAACAACAAAGCTTGGATGAGCTTATTGTCAATAAAAAACTTATGACAGAAACAGAGTTGAATGCTGTTGTTGCTGAATTTTTTGGTATGCCTTATGCAGAAATTGAAATGTTGGATATCGACAAATCATTACTTGAAAGGTTTAGTATTTCGTATTTGAAAAAGAATAATATAATACCAATATCAATAGTCGATGATGTTCTTGTTGTTGCGGTTGGAAATCCAGTGGATTATTTAGCCCAAAGCACAGTTTCAGCGATTTTTGGCGGGCGTGTGTGTGCGGTCTATGTGCCTTTAAAACAAATTGAGAGATATATCGAAAGTATTGTGGCTGTAAAAACAACTGCGAACGCTCTTTCAGACCTCGAAAGGGAAAAGGCGGGAAAAGAAGAAAAAGAAGAGGACAAAAACACTTCTGATGACGCAATAAATGCCCCAGCGGTTAGATTGGTTGAAAGTATTATTAAAGAGGCGGTGCCTTTTCGTGCAAGCGATATTCACATAGAACCTTATGAAGATTGTGTAAAAGTTCGGTATAGAATCGACGGGGATTTGGCGGAGCGTGTCTCTTTTCCAGTGGAAAGTTATCAAGCAGTTTGTGCGAGAATCAAAATTATCTCGGGAATGAATATTGCAGAAAGAAGAATTCCTCAAGATGGACGTATTAATATGGTCGTTAACAACATCGAATACGATTTTCGTGTGTCTACATTGCCAACTGTCAACGGAGAGAAGTTTGTTATACGTGTATTGGATAAAAGTTCGTTCAATTTCGACAGAAAGGACCTAGGTTTCACGCCTGCCGAAAACAAAATCGTGGACAAGATGCTTGCAAACCCTCATGGGCTGATACTTCTTACAGGTCCAACTGGTTGCGGTAAATCTACAACGCTATACAGTTTCCTAAAAGAAGTTAATAAACCAGAGGTTAATATAGTTACCGTTGAAGACCCGGTTGAGTATTCGATGAAAGGAATCAACCAAACGCAAGTTAACACAAAGGCAAATATGACTTTTGCAACAGCACTAAGAAGTATTTTGCGTCAAGACCCTGATATTATTATGATTGGTGAAATTCGTGATGAAGAAACTGCACAAATAGGCATTCGTGCTGCTATTACGGGCCACTTGGTGTTCAGTACACTCCACACGAACGACGCACCTGGGGCGGTAACCCGTCTTGTGGATATGGGCGTCAGCCCTTATCTTGTGGGCGATTCTTTGATTGGTGTTATTTCTCAACGCCTTGTAAAAAAACTATGCCCAATGTGCAAACAAGAATTTGAAACAAACGCCAAGCAAATGGAAGTGCTGGGACTTGATGAACCAACCAAAATTTACAAGCCTGCAGGATGCAAGTTTTGCAACGGAAGCGGGTATAAGGGCAGAATGGCGGTGCACGAAGTTTTGTATATAACCGATTCACTTCGTGAGGCGATAAACAAAGGTGTTTCGGCTGATGAGATAAGACATCTTGCAATCAATGGTGGACTTATAACATTGACCGAATCTTGCAAAACTGCAGTTTTGAATGGGGCTACCAGCCTAAAAGAGTTCTTGTCAATTTATAATGCTTAATTTATATTATCGTAAGTTGTCTTCAAGCACCCCGAAAGTGTATTTGACAGCAACTGATGGTTGTTCAAACAGTGATGCCTTGATTTCATCAATGAGTTTGTGTCAACAAACTTGCATTGCGAATTTATGAGCAAGGCAACATCACTTAGTTTATATTGCTAAAATCAAAAAAAGAAAACCTAACACCTGATTCAAGGAAGCAAGTTTAGGTTTTTAATTTTTTATCAAGCCTTTGATTTACTAC
>JAFYKO010000121.1 GCA_017537515.1 Clostridia bacterium
AACAAAAACCACAACTCCTAATCTCTAATTTTTGCATTTTGCTTGCTTATGAGGTTTATTATTGGTATAATAGTGTAGTATATATTAAAGGACAAACAAATATGGATTGTAAAAACTTCAAGGGCTACGGTGCAAGCCCAATCCCACAAGAGAATATGTGGGTCCAAGCAAAGGAAATCAAGGACATAAGCGGGTTTTCTCACGGTTGCGGAAAATGTGCACCACAGCAAGGCACTTGCAAACTCTCTCTTAACGTCAAAAATGGAGTCATAAAAGAAGCACTGATTGAGACAATCGGTTGCAGTGGTATGACTCACTCTTCTGCAATGGCGTGCGAGATTTTGGTTGGCAAAACTATCCTCGAAGCCCTAAACACTGACTTAGTATGCGACGCAATCAACGACGCAATGAAACAAATCTTCTTGCAACTTGTTTACGGACGCAGTCAATCTGCTTTTTCGGACGGCGGTTTAGAGGTGGGAAGTGGGCTTGAAGACCTTGGCAAACATCTTTCAAGCAACATTTCAACGGTTTATGGCTCTGAAAATGGAACAAAATACCTACAACTTGCAGAGGGCTATATCACCCGTCAAGCACTAGACAAAAACGGGGAAATTATTGGTTATGAATACATCAATCCAAATATGCTGATAGAACTCCTTCAAGCGGGCATAGACAAAGACTCTGCTTTAAGGCAAAGCACAAAGACTTACGGAAGATTTGCCGAAGGCGAAACATTTATTAATCCACGTGAGGTTAAATAATGAACAATATTAATAAGATATTAAAAAAATACAAACTCAAAAGCCTAGACGAGGCAAAAAAGCTTTGCAATCAAAAGGGGATAGACGTCGAAAGCGTTGTTAAGGGCATACAGCCCATAGCCTTTGAGAACGCAGTGGATGCTTTCACGCTCGGCACTGCTATTGCAATAAAAAGCGGTGAAGGGGATGCCGAAAAATGTGCAAACCTAATCGGCGAAGGTCTTCAAGCGTTTGCGGAGATAGGTTCTGTGGCAGACCATAGGCAAATTGGGATAGGGCACGGAAGACTTGCAGGAATGCTCCTAAACGACAACACAAAATGTTTTTGTTTCCTTGCGGGCCACGAGAGTTTTGCCGCCTCTGAAGGTGCGATAGGTATTGCAAACTACGCAAACAAGGTCAGAAAAACACCTTTAAAAGTCGTTTTAAATGGCCTAGGCAAGGATGCTGGGTATATTATATCTAGAATAAACGGGTTTACTTACGTCGAAACCGAGTTTGACCACAAAAGCGAGACTCTAAAAATAAATCGTGAAATAGCGTTTTCGGACGGCGAGAAGGCAAAAATCAGGGTTTACGGTGCATACGACGTCAGCGAAGGCGTTGCAATTATGAAGCACGAAAAAGTTGACGTGTCAATTACGGGCAACTCCACAAATCCGGTGAGATTTTCGCATCCAGTTGCAGGGACTTATAAAAAATATTGCACTGAAAACAACCGCCCATATTTTTCTGTGGCGTCTGGTGGCGGAACGGGAAGAACACTGCATCCCGACAATGTCAAGGCCGGCCCAGCTAGTTATGGCCTAACCGATCCAATGGGTAGAATGCACTGCGATGTACAGTTTGCGGGAAGTTCGTCAGTTCCGGCCCACGTAGCAATGATGGGGTTCATTGGTATGGGCAACAACCCAATCGTTGGAGCGACGGTTGCCTTATCCGTTCTTGCTTCGCAAGTAGCAAAGTAGGTGTGGGAAGAATTAGAAATTAACAACTATGAATTAATGTCCGCTGACAACTTGAGATTTGCGGCGGTCGTTTCTATGGGGGCGGAGTGAGGCGTTTGCACGCCGAAGGCGTTGGGACGCCTCGCCCGCCCCGCATCCTAGAATCCGCACTTTGAAAAAAAGTTTTGATATTTTTAAAAAAGTATTGACATTTAAAAAAAAGTGTGTTATTATAGTCAACGAAAAGTAGAAGCCTCCACTTCTCACCGGTTGGGAAATGCCTCGAACCGAGTCAAGAATCACAAAGACAAACAAGCGACAACCCACGCTTCGGAATATGTTATTTGAGATGGTGGAAGCAATATGCTTTCACCATTTTTATTAATTATTTAAGGGAGGATTATCACTATCTTTAAGGAACTTTACATCAACGAGCAAATCAGAGCCAAAGAGGTTCGCTTGCTTGACGAAAACGGCGAAAACACAGTCGTAAAAATCGAAGAAGCCTTGGCAAAAGCCGAGGAAGTTGGGCTTGACCTCGTTCTTATGAACGGAAGCAGTAAGCCACCAGTCTGCAAATTGATGGACTATGGGAAATACAAGTTCGACTCAATCAAAAGAGAAAAAGAACTGAAGAAAAATCAAAAAATTTCAGAGCTCAAATGCATTGTTATTAAAAAAATGACAATCGACAAACACGACATGGAGACCAAAGCAAAACACACCCGCAAATTTTTGCAAAACGGGGATAAAGTCAAGGTTACACTATGGATGAAAAGGGGGCGTGAACAGCTTTACACAAACAACGCCCTTAAAGTCCTAAACGAATTCTATGATATGGTCAAAGAATTTGGCGACCTCGACAAAACGCCACAAAAAACCGGAAAAGATGTTTATATGGTAATCACACCTAAGAAGTAAAAAACAAAGAAAATCAGAAGGAGAACAAAATGCCAAAACTTAAACTTAAAACACACAGCGGTGCAAAGAAACGTTTCAGAGTAAGCAAAAACGGAAAAGTTAAATACGCCGCAACAGACCGTGGTCATTTGATGACAGACAAAAGCAAAGACAGAAAACGTAAATTGAGAAAAGGAGGCTATTTGACAGGCAAACAAGCGGAAAACATCAAAAGACTTATCCACAACTAAACCTGTTAAAGAAACATTATGAGAGTAAAAAGAAGTGTAAACGCTCTTAAGAAAAGAAGAGCAATTTTAAAACAAGCAAAAGGCTACTGGGGAGCAAGAAGCAAGCTCTATCGTGTTGCCAAAGAAGCAGTTTACAAAGCAGGAAAATATGCTTACATCGGACGTAAACACAGAAAAAGAGATTTCAGAAGACTCTGGATTGTGCGTATCTCTGCAGGATGCAAACAAAACGATATTTCATATTCAAAATTTATGTTTGGTCTTAAAAATGCAGGAATCACACTCAACAGAAAAGTGTTGTCAAATATGGCAATCGAAAACCCAGCCGACTTCACCAAACTTGTTGAAGTAGCAAAAGCAAATATTTAATTCCACTTTGCAAAAGCAAAGCGACATTATGCCCTCGTTGGCATTGGACTTCGCTTTTAGTTTTTAAGTGCGTCAGCTCAATGGCTTGGTGGCACTGCCACCCGGTTATGCAACGAATGGGAAAAAAACAAACATTATAATAAAAATCGGCGTATGCCAACCACTACCGCCAAATTGGAGGTGTGGCAAGCCTCAGATTTAAGGAACTTTTTAGATTTTGTCGAAGAAATCAGGTTGCCCGTCAAGGTTTCTTACGGGCGTTCTGATTTCAAAGAGAAAATCAAAAAGAACTTAAATATGAGGGATACATTCCGCCGGTCCGTTAGGGAGGCGGAATTGTGATACTATCTCTGCAAAATGAAAAAATTAAATATTTAAGGAAGCAAAAAGGAAACAAATTTTTGCTTTTTTTGGATAACCCAAAAACGATTCACGAGGCAATAGACTCCGGTTTTGAGGTTAAAGAACTGCTTATAAGCCTTGAAAACGAGAAACTGCAAGCGGAGTTTGAAAAGTTTGATAAAATCTTAACATCAAACGCAATAATCTCCGCCCTAAGCGACACCAAAACCCCACAAGGCATAATAGCAGTTTTTTCAATGCCAAAACACAAACTCGAAACACCAAAAACCAAATTTTTGGTCCTCGACAACGTCCAAGACGCCGGCAACGTGGGAACGCTCCTCCGAACAGCAAAAGGCACAGCCTTCGACACGGTGTTTCTAGTAGATTCGGCACATATAACCAATCCCAAAACCATCAGAAGTTCTATGGGTGCAGTGTTCAATTTGAAGATTCACGAACTCAAAAAAAGCGAGTTTTTGGAGTTCGCCAAAACCATCAAAACCCCACTCATAACAGCAGATATGGGCGGTGAAAACGTGTTTGAAACCGACTTGCCAAACACGTTTGGGCTTGTCCTTGGCAACGAAGGACAAGGCGTTTCAAAAGAAATGCGTGAAATCTGCACAAAAACTATTGCAATACCAATGCAAAACAACCTCGAAAGCCTCAACGTTGCAGTCGCTGGCGGGGTTATAATGTTCGAAACAATAAGGAGAAAACAATGAGCGGACACAGTAAATGGCACAATATCCAAGCCAAAAAAGGAAAAACAGACGCCCAAAGAGGCAAACTTTTCACAAAATTAGGTCGTGAAATCGCAGTTGCGGTCAAAGAAGCCGGCCCAGACACAACAACCAACGCAAGACTCAGACTCGCTGTGCAAAAAGCCAAAGACAACAATATGCCAAACGACAACATCGCAAAAGCAATCAAAAAAGCCAGCGGAGAAGGTGGCGGAGTGAATTATGAAAGCATAACTTATGAAGGTTACGGCACTTCAGGTTCAGCGGTCATCGTCGAATGCTTAACAGACAACAAAAACCGTACAGCAGGCGACGTTCGCCACTTGTTTGATAAATACGGCGGAAGCCTCGGCCAAAGCGGTTGCGTGTCGTATATGTTCAAAAGAAAAGGCGTTATTTTGATTGAGAAAACAGCAGAGGTCGACAGCGACGCATTGTTTATGTCAGCCCTTGACGCCGGTGCAGAGGATATAACCGACGATGAAGAAAGTTTTGAAATAACAACCACTCCAGAAGCGTTTGATGAAGTTGTAAACGCACTTGAAGGTGCGGGATTTACGCTTGCAAGCAAGGAAATTTCTCTTGTGCCTGATATGTATGTTGATTTACCGGAAGACAAGCAAGCGACATTTGAGAAAATGCTTGATTTACTTGACGATTTGGACGACGTCCAAAACATTTATCACAACGTGCAATAATTCCGCCTCACTGACGCTCGGCGGAACATTTCCCTCATATTTAAGTTCTTTTTGATTTTCTCTTTGAAACCAGAACGTCGATGAGAAACCTCTATCGACAACCTGTTTTCTATGACAAAATTCAAAAATCTCCTTAAATCTGAGGCTTGCCACACCTCCAATTTGACGATGCTTGTCTAAAAGCTGTCTTTTATTAAAAGGTTGATTATTGATAATTCTTAAAAACTAACGTTGACAACGTGTAATAATTCCGCCTTTCTTTGGAGCCTTCAATCAGCGACTCTTATCTAATGAGGCGAAATAACAAAAAATCACCGGCGGGGCCGGTGGTTTTTTTTATTATTCCTTGTTTTCGTTGTCAGTTGGTTGTTCTGGTTGTTTTTCGTTGTCAGTTGGCTGGCTTGCAGATTCGTTTGATTGTTGCTTTTCCTTTTCAATAAGTTCGGCAACTTTCTCGTTTTGCACAAGCTTCATTATACGCATAAGATATTCAGGAGATTGTGCTTCTTTGATTCTTGCATCCATTCTTTCAACGTCTTTAATAAGTTTTTGACGTTGAGACGCATAAATCTTAAACTGCTTTTCGTCGCTTCGAGTAATTTCTTTGCCGTGCTTACGACGTTGCTCGCTAAGACGTTGTTTGTTTTCTTCGTCAAGTTCAGCAACATAACCTTCAAGTTTTGCTTTTTCTTTCAAAAGTTCCTTAACTTGTTCAGTTCTGCGTTTTTCCGCTTCAGCGTAAGCAGAATCGTGCACAAGTGTCGCTTTGCGGTCGTATTCCGCTTGGCGTTTAACTTTGTATTTTTTAATTTCAACCTTTCTAAGAAGGGCTCCAACAATCGCAATAACCATTGCAAGAATCATCACAATAGTTGAAATCGCAATCCAAATGTTCACTTGTCCAGCAGGGGTTGATTCTTCTTCCTCTTCCTCGTCTGTGCTTACGTCAACGTTGTTGACTTTCAAAAGTGTAGCAGAGTCGGTTGCAGAAGTGTATTCAGATTTTTCAATAGTAGAATAAGTGAAAGTGTCAAAGAATGCTGTTCCGTGAGTTTCGGCTCCTATACTTTTAAGCCCAAATACCACGTTTACATCTGTCTTAGCGTCGCTCTTAATGAAAATTTCATAAAGTGTAAAGCCTGCTTCGTCAGTTGTTTTGATTTTTGAAATCTTAGCATCTGTTACGCCATCGATTGAGAAGTACGCACCAAAGTCTTCAGTAATACTGCTCACATCTTGTTCGAATACTGTCTTAACATAAACAGAGAACTTGTAGAATTTGTTTGCTTCAAGTGAAATGGTTTCTTTCGCTTTAAGGCTGTAATCTGTTGGGCTGAAAGTGTTTATTGCAAGCATATTTTTAACACTGCTTGTGTGTGTTGAAGGGAATACGAGGTTTGGATATTGGTCGTTTACAATTCCACCAATTCCGCCCTCGGCACCATTGCTTTCATACATAAGTGCTTCGAAAATATCGCTTTCAAGTTCTTCTCCAACCATATTAAATCCATTGTTTGAGAAGTCAATAATGTTTCCGCCGTTTGCAACGATTACATCATAAGTTGTTTCATAATCTGTTTCTTGCACAAGTTGAACATTGTCAAAGTATGCATAACCTTGTTTTGGGTCAGTTTCAGTTCCAACCTCAAAGATAACGTTGAGGGTTGAACCGTAGTATTCAGTGTTGATTGTTATTTCATAAAGGCTCCAAGAGTCGCTTGCAAGTCCAAGGTCTTGATAAACCACATTTCCGTTGTTGTCAACAATCTTAACATTCAAAATGTCGTTGCCGTGTGCAAGGTAGTTGAATGTAAGAGTGTAGAAGCTGTTGCTTGAAATTGAAAGGTCAGGGCTTTTGATGGTTTGGTAAGAATCGATTGAAGCGTTGTGGACCATCAAAATGTTGTTTGAAGTTCCGGCTGGAACTGGAATAACTGTGTCTCCAGAAATTCTGTTTGCGTTGTAAGGGTTTGGAATAGAAAGTGTCCATTCAGCGGTGTTTACAACACCAAAGATTGAGAGTTCGTTGTTGTCGTCAGATTCTTTTGTCCAGCTTTCTGGGATGTATGGATATTCGGCAATAGCCTTGTCGCTGTGTGCTTTGTTAAAGAATCCATTAATATCCGAGTCGCTTTTGATTGTGCTGAGTGTAAGGCTAGCAACGTTTGAAGAGGTTGTAACGCTTTTGAATTGGTCGTGTGTGATGTTCATAACCATCATATCGTCAAAAGCTATTTTTCCGCTTGCTTTTCCGTCTTTGTTACCAATGCTGAGTTCGATGTTTCCCACTGTGTCGTAAAGTTCGTGGCCGGCGATGTAAATTTCATAAGTGTTGAAGCCATTTTGAAGAGCATTTTCGGTTGTGCTTGAAATTGAAAGAGAGGTTGATTTAGGTTCGTAAGCGGTGAAGTTGTGTGGTTCTTCTTTCAAAACGTCAGTTTCGTTGAATGTGATATAAGCATTTCCGCTCATATCTTGTGCCTTAGCGTTAAGCACAATGCGATAATAGTGGTTTTTCAAAATTTCGATATCGAAAGATTTAACGCCGATATAATTTTCGTCTTCACTTTCCAAAACAAGGGCTTTTGTGTTTAACATAGAGTTTGTAAGTCCAAGTTCTGAATCGTTTTTAACTGCGATTGAATAGTTGTTGTTGTGGTCGCCTTCAATAATTTCCCATTCGTCGTTGTCAACTCCGGTTTGTCCTTGAAGCCCGAATTCAAATGTTCCATTTTCATAAGCCACATTTGTGTAAGTTTCCACACCTATCAAAGAGTTGTTTGAAGAAGAGTTGGTTATTTCAGCCACAAAATTTGTCATTGAGTGCTTTTTGATTTGGATATCATCAAAGAACACAACACCAGTTGAAGCAATTTCAGCATTTTCGCTTACATTTCCAAGATAAAGTTCAAGGCTTGTTTCAATCTTATCAAATCCGGTCATAATAAAGAATGTGTAAGGAAGATATGCATCAAGGTTTGACGAGATGTTTGAAAGATATGGCTCGCCTGCCATAAGGTCGATATCTTCAAAGCCAGTAAGGTGCATTGATGCAGTTGCGTCAACTGTTTTTGCGTAGGCAGTTATGCTGTAATAAGAATAAGCATCAAGGGTGATAGTGCTTGACTTAAAGCCCGATACAGTTGCAGAATTGCTGGTTCCCACCTTGCTGTTTATCATAAGCACGTGAGAGTCGCTTGAATTTGCGGTGCCAGGGTTTGTTATGCCTTCAAGAGCATAAGTGTCTTTTTGATAAGATGCAAAAGTTGAGCCAGTGTTTATCACACCTTTTGTTGCAACACCTTTTTTGTTGATTGCAGTCCAAGAAGATGGAGGGTTTGTAAGTCCATAAGAGCCATCTGAATTGAACGATGCATTTGAAAGTGAGCTAATAATTTCATACTCATTGTTGACAGACTCTGCGTTTGCGGTCTTGACAGGAGTTGCGATAAGCTGTGTGCCAAGAACGGCGAGAGTCATACCTGCAACAAAGATTAGTTTTTTCATTTTGTTCATATATACCTCTGTGAATAATGTTAACTATGCTATTATATACCAAAACTGCGATAAAATCAAATAAATTTAGGAAATTTACACATAATATTTTTGTGAAAAAGAAAAAAAGGTGGTTTTTGGACATATTTTGGGGTGGAATCATTGGTTTTGTCAATGGTTTTTTGGGAAGTGGAGGCGGAATGCTTGTTGTTCCTGTGCTTGAAAAACTGAAAAATTATCACAACAAGGAGGCCCACGCAACTGCTTTGGCTGTTATTTTGCCACTGTCGGTTGTAAGTGCGGTTGTGTATTCTTTCAATTTCAACCTAGATTGGACAACCATTGGCGTGCTTTCCGCAAGCGTAACAGCGGGCGGAGTGCTGGGTTGCTTTTGTTTAAAGAAGTTCAGTGGGAAGACAATAAGGATTATTTTTGCGGTCTTAATGCTGGGAGCGGGCGTGTATTCAATCCTAAGTACTGTGCTTTAATGAAATTAGGACGTTTTTTGCGAATTGGCAATTAAGGATGAGGGATTAAGGTTGGTATTTGAGACTAAGAGTTGAATTGTATTGGATTTAGCGAGTTTTAAAAGGTAAAAAAAATTTATGGAAATCTTATGGTTTGTGCTTATAGGTGTGTTTGGGGGCGTGTTTGGAGGTATGGGAATGGGGGGAGGTACAATAATTATACCCCTTCTTTCAATTTTTTTATCCATCTCTCAAAAGTTTGCACAGGGCTACAACCTCTATGCATTTTTGATTATGGCCGTTGTAGCTCTCATTATCCACAATAAAAATAAGTTGGTACATTTTCAGGATATTATATTAATAGTAATAAGTGGGACGCTGTTTTGTATAGGCGGTTCGTTTTTGACAACAGTCGTAAAAACAGATATTTTGAAAATAATCTTCGCCGGGTTTTTGATTCTCCTAAGCATTTTTGAGTTTGTAAAGATTTTTAAAAAAAGTTGAAATTAAAACTTAAAAAATCCTTTACAAACTTGTTTTTTTATGCTATTATATGGCAAGATAGGGAGTACTATATGATAGACAAAAATCAATGTATTGGATGCGGTGCTTGCATAAACACTTGCCCCGTCAATGCCCTTCATTTTTCACCAGAAGGGAAAGCAGAAGTTGACACCGAACTTTGTATAAAATGCGGTGCTTGTCAAGCAATTTGCCCAGTTGAGGCAATAAACATCGACAATTAAAAGAAATTTAGGAGAAAACTTTGGAAAAAGCAACATTAATTCATTTTGAACCATCCGGAATTAGGATGATAACCGAAAAACTTATGGGTGGGGCATATCACAAAAAAATTGACGAGATGTTCGAGCCTATGCCTTTTATCGAAGAAATTTTTGAAAATGGCGATATAAGTGAAGAACTAAAATCTCAGGCTATGAGAATTTTCAAACTCTTCAAAACAATCAGCGACACAAAAGGAATCAAACGTTTCCAAGTTATTGCAGCGTCAATCTTTGATTCAAGTATGAAATTTGTCAAAACTATGTTTGACGAAATAAACAAAACAACAACGCCATTCTCTGTCCACATTATGACACCGGATGAGGAAACAAAATATTCCTACAACGCAATCGTTGGGACAATCGAATTCGCAAAAGGTGTGTTCTTAAAAGTCAACCTACACAACTGTTTTGTGGTGAATTTTGCAAAGAGAAGCCTCGTTGCCCACAAACCACTTCAATTTGGAGCCTACACCTTGATGAAAAAATTTGTGCCTAAGGACACCAAACTAAAACCCAAAAAGATTGTTTCAGATATGGTAAAATACGTCAAAAGCGAAGTGAAAGCCCTCAACTTTGACGTAAGTATGTTTGACGAAGTAAACTATGTCGGTATGGGCCATTTCTTCAAGGTTATTGCAGGCCTTGCAAGAAAAATTACGCATTATCCACTCAATGTCGAAAACAACTATCATCTTTCACTTGAAGCAATCGACAAGGCTCTTGAAATCCTTGAAGAACAAGGCTTTGACGAAACAAAACGCCTCTCAGGGCTTTCTCATGAAAATATAGCAGTTCTTCTTTCTGGCTTTGCGATTATTAAAGGCTTTGCAATGCAACAAAAAGCGAAGAAGTTTACAATCGCGAGCAGAGATATTATGGACAGCTTTATGGCAAGCAGAATAGTGCGGGAAAGTGCCTCAGAAGTGATTTCAAATGACCATATGGATATAAGCATCGAAAACACAAGATATTTTTATCAAATCGATGACTCAAACTCAGAACACGTTCATTTCTTGACGATGGAACTTTTCCGTCAAATGTCAATCGTCCACAAACTTTCACGCAAACACGTTCGAGCCCTCAAAACTGCATCAACTCTTTACGACTCTGGAAAAAGAGTTTCGCTTTTCAATCACTCGAAATTTGCAAGAGACGTTATTCTAAACTCTGGCATTTTGAACATAGCTCATAGGGATTTGGTTGTTGCAGCGTTTGGTGCTCAATGTCAAAATCTCGACAACTTCTCACTTGCAGATTGGGTGAGATATAAAGAAATTGTAAACGAAGACGACTTAATGATTGCCCGAAAGATTGGTATGATTATTGCCCTTGCAAGTGCCCTTGATTGCACAAAACAAAAGAAGATTAAAGAACTAAGTTGCGACCTTCTTGGAGATATAGTTATTATAAAGGCAAAAGCAACGGAAGATATTTCATACGAACTTGCGGAAGCAACAAAACTTCTTCCAAACTTCCGAAAGGTCTTCAAAAAATCCTTCCAAATTATGTGATAAAGAAAAAGAATTAAGATGTTATTCTAATTCTTTTTTTATATTTTTAAACCTTACAATTGGTAAAAAATTGGTCAGTGTATAAACCGTATAAGAAAGTCCTAAAAATAAAGAAAAAACAAGTCTTTAATATTGACTTGCTTTTTTTGTTTTCAAATTAATAAATCAAAATTTTTCAATATTTTATCACCTTTGTTATTTACTCCTCAGCGAGTTTTGAGGTGATGAAGGCAACGAGGTTGTCAAGTGCTACAACTTCTTGTTGCATAGAGTCTCTGAAACGGATGGTCACTGTTTGATTGTTGATTGTCTCATCGTCAATTGTTACGCAGAAAGGCGTGCCGATTGCGTCTTGACGTCGGTAACGCTTTCCAATGCTTCCGGTTTCGTCGTACATAACTCTAAAATGTTTTGAAAGCATCCTATAAACATCGTGTGCTTTTTCAGAATGAAGTTTTTTGATAAGAGGCAAGATTCCGACCTTAAATGGTGCAATACTTGGCTTAAATCTCATAATTTCACGTTCAGTTCCGTCTTCAAGTTCTTCTACGTCATAAGCGTTGTCAAGGACGGCGAGGGTGATACGGTCAAGGCCATAAGATGCTTCAACAACGAAAGGAATAAATTTTTCGTTTGTTGCTGGGTCGGTGTATTCAAGGTTTTTGCCAGAAAATTCTTGGTGTCTTGAAAGGTCGAAGTTTGTGCGGTTGTGGATACCATTAATTTCACCCCAACCGAAGTTAAACAAATACTCAACATCGCAAGCACTTTTTGCGTAGTGTGCAAGTTTTTCGTGGTCCTTAAATCTCAAAACGTCGTTTTCAAACCCAAGAGATTTGAAGAATTCCATTGAATAGTTTTTGTAAAAGTCATAAAACTTCTCGTCGTCGCCTTCCTTGCAAAAAAGTTGATGTTCCATTTGTTCAAACTCGATTGTACGGAAAGTGAAGTTGCCCGGAGTTATCTCATTTCTGAACGCTTTTCCGGTTTGTCCAATACCAAACGGAAGTTTCATTCTTAGGCTTCTTTGAACATTTGAGAAGTTGACAAATTCGCCTTGTGCTGTTTCTGGGCGAAGATAAATTTGGCTGTTGCTTTCTTTTGTAACGCCCCTATAAGTTTCAAACATAAGGTTGAATTGTCTGATAGGAGTGAAGTCGCTGTTTCCGCAGACTGGGCAAGCAACTTTGTGTTGAACAACATAACTTTCCATTTCCTCGTTTGACATTTTGTCGGCATTTACAGAGCCTTTTGAATGTTTTTCAATAAGGTTGTCCGCACGATGTCTTGTTTTGCAAGAGCGACAGTCCATAAGTGGGTCAGTGAACGACGCCAAATGTCCGCTTGCTTCCCAAACTTTTGGATTCATAAGAATTGCTGCGTCAACGCCCATTGTGTATTCGCTTTCTTGCACGAATTTTTTCCACCAGAGCGAGCGGATGTTGTTTTTGAGTTCAACTCCGACAGGACCATAATCCCAGCTGTTTGCAAGTCCGCCATAAATCTCACTGCCCGGGAAGATAATGCCCATATTTTTGCAGTGGTTTACAAGTTTTTCCATATTTATTTTTTTATTTTTCATAACTCAAAAATTCCTCTTTTTTTTGTAACAATAATAAAGTTATTTTATCACTTAAAGTCCTTCTTGTCAACTGTTTTTGTAATAATCCGAAACTCTTACATAATGCATTTTGTTTTTATTCCGCTTTGCCTTAGTCTTAAAACCCCTATCCTTTGGCAAAAGACTCATAATGCTTGCAAGTTCGGGGTTTGTTTTTGAAAGGAAATCCACAAGGCTGTTTTGATTTAAATTTCCGTTCATCATAAGAGGTAAAAGAAGTGTGAGAATATTGTTGTCAAAACCACTTTTTTTTGCTCCGCCTTGATTTTCAAAATTCTTTTGAAAGTTTTCAGAATTTGTTGAAAAATCGCTTGACGACTGATTTTTGAAAGTATTGTTATCTTCGTTTTTATTTTCTTTTTCAATATTTGATGTGTTTGACTGAGTGTTATTATTTTGCCCGCCAAAAAGATTGTTTTGAGAATTTAAGAGCATCAATATTTGAGATAAATCCATACACACCTCGCAACATTAATATATATGCTTTCATATAATGTTTTAGTTAAATAAGGAGATTTTATGTCAAAAAGTTTTTATGATTTTTCAAAAGAAAAGCGTTATTCAAATCAAGCAAATGAGCAAAATTTTGGGCAAGGTTTTAAAAACCAAACTTCAAAAAACCAATCTACATACGACAACATTTCTGACGCAGTCAACAAATACTCCCAAATGTCGCAGGACGAACTAATGCAAAACCTACTTTTTGAAGTGCAAAAGCAAAAGCAGAACGGTACATTCGATGTCAACCGTCTTGAAAACGCTGTTGACAGTCTTGGGGCCTACCTCACTCCACAGCAAAAGAAAAACATAAAGGAGATATTAAACAGCCTTAGATGAAAGAAAAAATGGATAAAATTGTCGCCAGCGTACTTGGAGTTAAAAGCAAGATAGATTGCCTCGTCTATCTTGAAAATATGCGAGAAGGAATTGAGGCGTTAAGGGCCGAAAATATTAGAGTTGCAAACACTTTTCCTTTTATAAATGCAGTGGGTGTAAGCCTTGATTCGGGGCAAATTTGCACACTTGCAAAGCACAAATGCGTACAGTTTATTTCCTCACAGTCAAACGTTTTTGCAATGATGAATATTTCAAGGCAAATCCTAGGCGTGGATTCAGTCAAACTCGACGGAAAAGGAGTAACAATCGCTTACATTGATACTGGCATCAGCCCAAGTCTTGATTTTTGCCTTGGAAAGAAGCGTATTTTGAAGTTTATCGACCTCATAAACTTCAAGGTTTTTCCTTATGACGACAACGGGCACGGCACGTTTGTTGCAGGTGTGGGAAGTGGAAACGGGCTTATTTCGAGGGGTAAATATTCGGGCATAGCAAAAAAGAGCAATATTATTTCAATCAAAGCCCTTGCGGAAAATGGAGAGGCCAACGCCAGCCATATTTTGGAGGCTATGCAGTGGGTTTATGACAATAAGCAAAAATACAACATACGAGTGGTTTGTATGAGTTTTGGAAGCGAACCACTTGGAGAAAACGACCCAATTATGCGTGGAGCGGATGAACTTTGGAAAAGTGGGATTGTTGTTGTTGCAGCAGCGGGGAACAGCGGGCCAGAGTTTGAAACAATCAAAAGCCCAGGGATAAGCAGAAATATAATCACCGTCGGTGGTTTTGATGATAACAGAATTTCGGATACAACCTACAACGAATCGTTTTTCGAAATTGCGGAGTTTTCATCAAGGGGCCCAGCCCTTGGAGGGTTTAAGCCTGATTTTGTCGCACCAGCAGTTGACATAACCTCGTGTGGTGTGGGTGAATTTTACACAAAACTCAGCGGAACAAGTGTTGCAACCCCTATGATTGCAGGAATCTCCGCACTATTGCTTGAAAAGGATTCAAACCTCACCCCAAATGACATAAAAGCCAAACTGAAAACCCTTGCAAGGCCAATAACCTTCAATCGCAACAAAGAAGGGGATGGGTATGTTGTTTTGACACGTAGCGATGTGGAATAAAAAAAGCGTATTTTGACCACAATCCTTTTATGAAAACCAAAATTTTGTGTTATTTGTTGTTTATTATATGTTTAACAACAATCCTTTCGGGTTGTAGCCACGAGAATTTTACGCCCAAAAATGTTGTATTCAAAAACGCAAGTCTTTATGGAAGCCCAAACTATGCCATTACGATTGTTTATGGCGAGGATAAGAGGATACGAAAGTTTTCAACAGACACCCTCATAAAGACGTCCGTCCCCCAAACAACTCTTAAAATAACAAAAGAACTGGGAGAATCGTGGGATATAACTCTTCCAAACGCCGGGGAGTATTATTCGCTTACAAGCCTAATTGATGAAAACCTCGACTTTGCAACCTTTTCAAGTGCAATGACAACTACGTATATTATTAATCCCCACAATAAATGCACATTAACATTCAAAATCATTGGAGGAAACCTAAATAGCGAAGAAACAGCACTGACAGATACTTTTGACGTATCGAACGAATTCGAACTTGAATGCCTCTTGATATCTTAAATTCACCCGCCTCGTATAAAAGCAAAATTAAGAAAAAAATTTTTGTGTTTTTACTTGAAAATTTGTCAAAATTTTGCTAATATATCGTAGCGGAGTTTATTTATATGATTCTTATAAACAATTTGTATCTAAAATACGTGCGTCAATATTTCGCACTCTATGACATAAACCTCAAAATTGAGGACGGCGAGTCAATCGCCTTTATTGGTGAACGAGACAGCGGGAAAACCAGCCTTTTGCGAATCCTCGCCAAACTCGAAAAACCTACAAAAGGCGAGGTTTACATAAAGGACATCCCTCTTGCAAAGGTCGATTTCAGACAAGATGTAAGTGCGGGTTTTATTCCTTTTGTTCCTGCGTTTTTTGAAAATAAGACTGTTTACGAAAACTTTGTTTATATCCTAAAAAACCAAAACAAGACACGTGCCGAGATTGAAAGCGAAATTAACCGCATTGTGATTGAATTTAATCTCGAAGGCATCAAGGATGAGCAAGTGCAAAACCTCAGCCTCTTCCAAAAATATGTTGTCTCAATTGCAAGGCTTGCTTTCAGAGACCTTGATTTTGTTATGATTGACAGCATTTTTGAAAAACTTGAAGGCGAAGAACGTGAAAAAATTGCAGAACTTATTCAAAAAAGATTTATTGCAAACAACACAACAATTATTATTTCAGCTTCAAATGAAGAATACACAAAAAACCTTTGCTCGAGAAATATTTATTTCAAAAGCGGGTCAATAATAGAGGACAAAGAATATTATGATAAGAGTTAGACCAGAATGCAAAATTATTGTCGACGACTATAAGGAAAAAATAAAAACAGTATTTTCAACTTCTTATATTCTCAAATGCCATAGTACGGGGAATTATAAGGTGTATGAAGATGTATTTTCGCATCCAAAAATACAAAAAATGTTTGCCGATGAAGAACTTATGTTCACAGCCGAACAGTTTTTGGACAACAACTTAAACCTCGCTCACGCCGGCAGAAGTGCGTTTATGCACAGAAATACAATGAATTATAGAATCAAAAACATCAAAAAAATCACAGGACTTGACCTCAAAATTTTTGCCGAAGCACACATTTTTTCAAATATGCTCACCATAAACAATATGATAAAAGAAAAAAAAGAGAAAGAGGAAAACGCCCTTTCAGTTTTTATATAAACCTAAATTCCAAACAATTTCTTCGTATTTTCTTCAACAATCTTTTCAATCTTTTCAAGCGGAAGTTCTCGAATTTCCGCAAATTTTTTTGCAACAAAAAGCATGTTTTTCGGCTCGTTTGTCTCTCCACGATGAGGCACAGGGGAGAGATACGGGCAATCTGTTTCAAACAAAACACTTTCAAGAGGCACGTTTTCTGCAACCGAAATAAGCGAGCGTGCATTTTTGAATGTCAAAACCCCGCCAATGCTAATCATCAGCCCAAGTCCAACAACCTCCCGCATAGTTTCCACGCTTCCGCTGAAGCAGTGCATAACACCTCCATTTGTCAAGAGGTGTTTGTTTTTTTTCAAAATTTCCATCATATCAAAAGTGGCATCACGAGAGTGAATTTGGATTGGAAGATTAAGGTCATTTGCGATTTGAAGTTGTCTTTCAAACAATTCTTTTTGCAATTCTTTGTCATAGCCCTCATAGTGATAATCCAACCCAATCTCGCCAAAGGCGACAACTTTTGGGTGCCTTGCAAGGGAGATTATTGCATTCATATCCTCCTCGGTTGTGTTTTTGGCGTACTCTGGGTGAACTCCAACGCAGGCAAAAACATTTTCAAACCTTTCTGCAATTTCAACCGCTTTTTCAGAAGATTTTAAATCACAGCCAGTGCAAATAATCTTTCCAACATTGTTTTCTTTTGCACGAAAAATCACTGATTCCACCTCGCAAATCAGTCTTTCGTCATTTAAATGTGCGTGAATATCTATAAACATAATACAAAGATTTTACTACAAAATCCACAAAAAAGCAACACTTTTTTTGTGTTTAGGAAATAACTTCCGCAAATCTTTCATATATCAATAGTATGAATAAAATTTGGACCTTTTTGATGATATGTTCTGTAACTGCTCTTATCTTTACCGAACCCGGCATTATTCTCACCGAAATGACAAACGCATCAATGGATGTGCTTAGGCTGTGTGCGGAACTTCTTGCAATCTATACAATTTGGATGGGGCTTCTTGAAATTGTAGACCAAACAGGCCTTGGAAACAAACTCGCAAACCTACTCAAACCCCTCATTCGCTGGCTTTTCAAGATTGACGACCCGCAAACATCAAAATATATCGCCCTCAACATTTCCAGCAATATGCTGGGCCTAGGGAACGCCTCAACGCCTATGGGAATAAAGGCAATGCAACGCCTTGACGACGGAAGCGGGGTGATAACTCCCGCTATGATAATGCTCCTAATTGTCAACGCAACCTCAATTCAGCTTTTACCAACTACGGTTGTGGGCCTACGTGCAACAGCGGGAAGCACAAGCCCCAGCGACATAATTTTTCCCACTCTTATTGCAACGATTATTACTTGTATAACGGGCGTATTTTTGACCAAATTATGCCAAAAGATTTTTAATAAAAAGGGGGCTGAAAAATGATAAGTGCTTATATAATTCCCGTCCTAATCATTGCTATTCTCATATATGCCCGAGTCAAAAAGATTGAAACCTACAACGTATTTGTCAAAGGTGCAAAAGGTGCTTTCGACCTTGTTTTATCGATATTTCCATTTATTGTAACCATTATGATAATGGTTGCACTTATGCGGGCAAGTGGGCTGATGGATATCATAATCTCGGTGTTGGCACCCGCTTTTGGAGTCCTCGGAATTCCCATTGAGGTAAGCGAACTTGTGCTTCTTCGTCCATTTACGGGCAGTGGGAGTTATGCTATTTTAAACGACATATACGAGACCTACGGAGTTGACACTTATATTTCACGCTGTGCATCTGTAATTATGGGCACAAGCGAAACGATTTTTTATGTTGCGGCGGTATATTTTTCTCAAACTTCTGTAAAAAAACTCTCTTACGCAATCCCTCTCGCATTGGTTTTGTCTCTCTTTGGAACGATTGTCGCTTGCCTTATATGTAAGATTCTATAAGGCCCTAAAACCTTTTTGTGGAGTATTATTTTGAGTATTTGTAACATACTATAAATAGATAAATGAAACTGCGGAATCCCACAAAACTTTCATATGGTGTTGGCAATCTAGGTTATTCAACCATAGCACAGACTGTCAATAATTTTATTATGTTTTATGGAACGTCAGTGCTTGGAATAAGCGGTACACTCGTTGGGCTTGCCGTCGCCTTAAGCGTGTTTTGGGATGGAATCTCCGACCCGGTTGTGGGTTATATCTCCGACAAGCACAACAGCAAAAGGTTTGGCAAACGCCTTGGCTTTTTGGTGTTTGGGACAATAGGAATGGCAATCTTCAACATTCTTCTCTGGTCAGTCCCAATGGATGCAAGCGAGGGCGTCAAGTTTGTTTGGCTGATAGTCTGCCTGCTTCTTCTTGAAACCTGTTGCACTAGCTTTGCCACACCTTATGTCGCACTGGGGATTGACATTGCACCGGGCTACACAGAACAATCAAAACTTCAAGGTTTTAAGACAGTGTTTTTTATTTTGGGTATGGTTTTGCCAAGCGTGCTTATGATGATTTTAATGCCAAGTGGTGATGCGGTGCAAGGACAGTTTGCACAAAGTGGATATATAAATATCGCTTACGTAACATCCGCATTATGCCTAATTGCAGGATTTATTTGCATTTTCGGAACCAAAAAGAGTGCAAATGCGGTGTATAATAATCATACAAAAGAAAATGTAAAAAAATCTGAAAATAAATCATCAAAAAATCGCATAAACAAAGATAAAAGAGGGTTTTGGAATGTGTTTTTTAATATATTCTACAACTTTTTTCTCGTCATTAAAAAACCAAATTACAGCCATATAATTATTGGCTATTCAGTCGCATTGATTTCCACTGCTTTTTTAAGCTCTGTTGGTATGCACCTCTTCACATATGCTTACCACTTCACAAGCACACAAATTTCAATTCTTATGTCCGCTCTTTTTGTGTCAGCAATTCTTTCACAACCCGTTTGGATAAACCTCGCAAACCGCCTTGACAAAAAACCCGCTCTCAAAATTTCAATGATTGTTGTTCTTGTCGGGATATTGCTTACGAGTATAACATTTGTTTTGAGGATATACATCCCAACAAATATTTTGTTCTTTGTTGTTATTGCAACAATTTTTGTTTGCGGATTTGGAACAGGAGCCCTTTACAGCCTTCCAATCTCTATGTACGCTGATTGTATTACCCTCGACCGCCTAAAAACAGGCGACAATAAAAGCGGGATTTACAGCGGGTTTATGACTCTTGCATATAACATCGCAAACTGCTTTGCCCTTCTTGTTGTAGGCATATTGCTTGACATTATTCACTTTGATTCAAGCCAGCCAGTGCAAGCGTTGTCCGTACAAAACTCGCTTGGGTTTATCGTCTTTGTTGGCTGTGCGTTGTCAATAGCTATTGGCCTAAAAATATTTTCAAAATACAACATTACAAGGAGCGAGGTTTTGAAAACCAAAATGAAGGAAAAAGAGGCAAATTGATTTCCTTAAAAAACCCTTGATATTCCGGCAAAAATGTGTTAAAATAAAACCAAATGGAAGTTCAAGAAAAAATACTTAAAAGCAAATCTTTCAATAAAATAAATGCTTTTATGAAAAACGAAAAACTTTCGCACGCTTATTTTATTATCTGCGAAAGCGATTTTTCATTAAAACAATTTGTCAAGGCGTTTTCTATGAAGCTTGTGTGCAGTTCTCACACAAATTGTGGCGTTTGTTCGGGTTGCAGAAAGATTGAAAACGACTTTCACCCAGATGTTTTGGTTTATCCAAAAGGCAAAAACTTTATGGTGGCAGACAGCGAAAGCATTATTGAAAATGTGCAAATAAAGCCACTTGAATCAACATACAAAGTCATCATCATAAACCGCATAGACAACTCAACCGTTCAAGCACAAAACAAGATTTTGAAGACGATTGAAGAAGCCCCAAACAATGTCATTTTTCTTATAACAGCCATAAATTCAAACGCAGTTTTGCCGACGATAAAGTCCCGAACTCAGGTTTTGGAAATAGAAAATTTCGAAGATGTATCAGAAGAACACAAGCAAATTGAAGATTTTTGTTTTGAGATGCTTGAAAATATGAACAGCACCAAAAAAATAACTGAGTATGTGGGAAGATTTTCTGAAAAAACAAATTTTAAAAATCGTCTTATCATCCTTGGCGAGACGTTTGAAAAACTTCTGTACGCAAAAACCACAGAAAGCCAACACTCGAAACTTGCAGAGCAGTTTGAAGTCGGGGCGATAGGCGAAATTTTCTCGCTTATTACAACCGCCCTCAAACAGTTTGAAGCAAACGTAAACACAAACATTATTACGGATATATTATTATTCAAAATTTTAGAGGTAAAATATTTATGGAGCAAAAACAAATAGTCGTAAGATACGCAAACCCAGCAAAAATACAAACTTACAAAACAGATATCAACCTTTCAAAAGGCGATAAAGTCGTTATTGAAGGCGTGAGAGGAGTTGAAATTGGCGAGGTTATTAGCATTTTGGATACACCGCCAATTGAAGAGGTAAAAAGTATAATTCGCAAGGCAACCGAAAAGGATATTTCATTCAACAAAGAGTTGCAAAAAAAGATTCCGGAGTATCTCAAAAAAGCCCGAAAACACATTTTGGATTGCGAACTGGATATGAAGATAATCAACGGGGAGTTTACCCTTGATGGGAGCAAGATTATTATTACATTCACATCGGCAAAAAGGGTGGATTTTCGTGAACTCGTAAAACGCCTTGCGGGTGATTTTAGGATGAAGATAGAACTCCGACAAATCGGCCCAAGAGATGCAGTTCAAGCATTGGGAGGTATAGGACCTTGCGGTATGTCTTGCTGTTGCACAAGAAATATAGGCGACATCGACCACGTTTCAATCAAAATGGCAAAAAACCAAAGTTTACCACTCAATCCAACAGCAATTTCTGGCATCTGCGGAAAACTTTTCTGCTGTCTCGCGTACGAAAATAACCAATATCAAGAGCTTTTGGCACAAATGCCGAAGGTTAACAGTGAAGTTGACACACCAGAAGGCAAAGGGAAAGTTATCTATAATGACATTTTTAAAAACCTTGTAACCGTCCGCACAGAAAACACGACAAAGAAGTTTAAGCCCGAAGAACTTGGCATAAAGTCCTACGCAGACGCTTCAAAACCTTGCGAAATTAAAGGTCAAGACGAGCAAAAAGACGAAGAAGAGCAAAAAGAAACAAAAGAAGTCAAAATTCAATCTGAGACAAAGCCGGAAAAGGAAGAGATAAGTCAAAAACAAGAAAAAAAGCCAGCAAAAAAGCATTTTAAGCCATACCGTAAAAAGAAAGGTTTTTACCCAAAAAACAAGAACAAAGAAAACAAGGGCAAAACAAATGAATAAAATCTTTTTGAGAGAAGGCGAAGCACTTGAGGACCTAGAACTCGACGGCCTCCAAATAATTCAAAGCCAAAATCTTTATAGATTTACGTCAGATGCTGTTGTGCTTGCAAATTTTGTAAGGGCAAAACCAAGCGATGTGCTTTTGGATATAGGGACGGGAAGCGGAATTATTGCAATTCTTGCAACATACAAAAACAATATTCAAAACACTATCGGGATTGACATACAGCCCAAACTTGTGGATATGGCATCAAGAAGCGTTGACTACAACAATCTTTCAGACAGAATCAGTATTCTTGAACTAGATATGAAACAACTTCTCAATCAAAAAGAAGTGCAGAGAAATGGTTTTGATAGATTTGATATAATAACTTCCAATCCTCCATATAAGAAAAAAGGCACAGCGAAGAAGGTTAACGAAAACCCAAGTCAAGCAATAGCAAGGCACGAGATTGAAATAAACTTAAACCAAATTTGTCAGGTTGCAAGCAACTGCTTGAAGTTTAAAGGTCGATTTTATATATGCCTTGATGCTGATAGGACGGCGGAATTGATTTTCAACCTTAAATCCAACAACCTCGAGCCAAAACGTATGTTTTTCACGCAATCAAGCGAGAAAAGTGAAGCGAAGATTGTATTTATTGAAGCGGTCAAAGGCGGAAAAGAAGGCGTGCGGGTCCTTCCAATGCTTATCACAAACGACAAAGACGGAAAATATATCCATTAAAAACAAAGAAAGAATAAAAAATAAAAGGCGGTAAGAAAAAATGTTGTATTTTGTTGCAACACCAATAGGAAACCTAAAAGATATTTCACATAGAGCAATAGAAGTCTTAAATCAAGTCGATGTGATTGCTTGCGAAGACACCCGAAAGTCAATGATTTTGTTGAATCACTATGGGATAAAAAAACGCCTTATTTCATACCACAAAAACAACGAATACAACAGTGCAAAGGGGATTGTCGAACTCCTAAACTCGGGCAAGGATGTTGCAGTTATAAGCGACAGCGGTATGCCAGTTATAAGCGACCCCGGAAGTGTGCTTATTGAGAAACTGAAGGAAAACGGTCTTGAATATACCATAATTCCTGGTGCAAATGCAGGACTTTCGGCACTTGTTTTGAGTGGGTTTGATGCCTCAAAATTTACCTTTTTAGGTTTTTTGCCAGAAAAAAACAAGGTAAGAAACGATATTTTGAACAGTGTAAAAAATTATGAAACAACGCTTATTTTTTACCTTTCGCCACACAACGTAAAAAAAGACCTTGAAACTATGTTTACGCATTTAGGGGCAAGAGAAGTGTGTTTGGTTGGTGAAATAACCAAGATTCACGAAAAGAAGCTGTTTTTCAATCTTGCGGAAATTCCTGAGTTTGAAGCGAGGGGCGAATACGTCCTTGTTGTTGAGGGCGGTAAGAAACGAGACGAAATGTCAAGCCTTAGTATTTCAGAACAAGTTGAGTTTTATATCCAAAGTGGCTTAACCAAAAAAGAGGCCCTAAAACAAGTTGCGAAGGAGAATAAGATAAAGAATATCTATTCAATCCTTCGTCAAGAATAATGAAAAATATCGCCTTTACAGGCGGGTCGAAATTTAATTTTCAATTCTAAAAAAAATAAAACAACACAAGAAAAAAAGTCTCTTTCGAGACTTCTTTTATTATCTAATTTTCATACTGTTTCTGAGGAGTGTTACTGTGATTACAAGCCCAGCCACCGCAAGTACGCTTACAACAATCAAAATGATTGATACTGCGTTGAGAGGTTCTGTTTTGATTACTTTATAACTATAAAGCAACTTGCCAGAACTTGAATACACTTGCACAAAGTGAGTGCCGGTTTCTGCGATTTCACAAGTTTGGAATGAAGAGCCATCCGCTTTAAGGGAATTTACATACGCTTCATTTATTTCATAAATTGTGTTTCCGCAAATAATCACACATTCTCCAACAGAGTTAAATACGTCGCTTGCATTGAATGAAATCTTGATTTTATCAGTCGTGCTTTCGCCTTCGTTGATTGAAACCTCAATAGGAACATATCCAATATGCTTAATAATAAGGTTGAACGTAAACGTTTCTTCCTCATTTCCGCCTTGCAATATGTTTTTAAGCCCAGAGTTTGTCGCAACGGTGATTTGGTATTTGCCTTCGCCCGTCATTTCGTCATTGATTGAAAGGTTGATAGATTTAAGGTGCTTTGTGTCAACGTCGTGAGGGAAGAGGCCTGAATAGTCGACCACTCTTCCGTCTTTTTTGACTTTGATAATTTCATATTCGCCATATTGTGCAAAGTTAAAATCTGTCTTAAATTCGTCAGTTGCAATAATATTGAAGTTGTAAACCACTTTTCTTGTTGCCTTTCCGTCAATCATAGCGTCGAAGTAAACTGAATAATATCCAGCACCGCTAATTACATAACCACCTTTTTCAGAGTTGTATGCCACTTCAATGGCTTTGCCGTTTTTGGTTACTGCAATTTTAGGGCTTCCGCCAACGTCATAGCTGTAAACCTCATTAAGATAGTCGGGAAGTGTAATCAAAACTTCGTTGTCATAAATTGCGTTTTCGATTGGGGTTTTTCCATTTATGTCAAAAGCAACACCATTTACATAAATCAAGCGATAAGCGTTGACTCTATTTCCAGTTATGCTGTCAGTAAACAAATGCACGTTGCCCGCAATATCCTTGAATGACAATAAGTAAAGCCCGTTGAATTTAAGTGAGAATGTTGACACGCCGTTGACTTCAGTGATGGTTGGTTCATAGAGCATATCAAGGTTGTCTCCAAAGTACATTGTTGGAGTGATTTTGTTTTCCTCAACAAGATAATAGCTGTTGTAAGATATTGTGAGTTCAACAAAGTTTTGGTCCATTTCAGAGATTGAAATCTTGTCGCTTGCTCCAGCGAGTGTCAAGAGTTGTCCGTCTGAGTCAATGTCATAACCAAACACGCTTTCAAACAATACGGTTGAAGGTGGGATGTAGGTTATGGCAATATGGAAGTGGCAAGGTCTGATGTCGAGGCTTGTTGATTGAGAGTTTGTGATAAGGTATATAATAGTGTAGTATGTGTTGTTTGCTGAAGAGATTTTTGACACTATGCAAGTGCTTGCGTTTGCAGGGTTCATAGGGTCAAGAATTTCGTCGTTTTCACTTACGTTGATTTTGTATTGTTCTGTTCTTACTATAAAATGCTTATAGCACACAATTCCGGTATTCTCGTCTTCAAAAACTTCGCCGGTTGGAAGAACATCTATATACATATTTGCAGTGTCGTCAAAGACTACGACATTATAGAAATCTTCGCTTGGTTCAATCAAGATTGAGTGAGATTTAATGAGGTATCTTTGGCTGTCGATTGTGGTGTAGATGTTGATGATGTAGGTTCCCGCATCTGCGATTCTTTCGCCACTTTCAAGTGGTTCTTCTTCGTTGTTGTTGTAGATAAGCCCAAATGAATATGGGAAAACAAATTCGTTGTCAAAGTTTTTGAGGTCATAAAGAATTGTTATTTGTCCAGAATAAAGTGAGTTTCCATCAAGAAGTGCTGATTTGTCTTGGCCGTTGTTGTCTGTGAGTCGAACTTCTGGGGTAATGTTGTTAATGAGAAGGTGGTCGACAATCACATCACTGCTTGAAGAGTCTTTTTGGTTTTTGAGTGTGATAACCGCTTTTATTGCGTTTCCGCTGTAACCACTAAATTTAGAAATGCTGTCTTGTGCAAAAACTTCAATATGATTGATTGTTTTTGTGTTTGTAACTTTAAAGTAAGGAGTTGAAACACCGCTTACAAGTTCGCAACCAAGAACAGGGTCGATATTTCCGTCAGGATAGATATATTCTTTCCATTCAACTTTTTGGAGTGTTTGGTTGAATGCGAGGTAATACACCCTAATAAACGCATTGTATTCGCTTGCATTGTAGTTGTAGGTCAAATCATCAAAGCCGATATACCAAGTGTTTGTATCTCCGTCAGAAGTTATTTCGTGAGTTGTGATGTGGTTTTGAACAATCTGGTCTTCAGGGAGTTTTTCGACGCCAACTGTATGATAGTCAACATAGCTTATGCCAAAGTTGTCGACAAATTCATATTTGTAAGCATTTTCTGGATTTACCACAGTGAAAGTATAAGAAGTTGAACCGCTTGAGAAAGTTATTTCTTGAGTTGATGTGAATGTTGTCTTGTCGTAAATAAGTTGATATCTGTTGTTGATATAACTATATATCTTCATTGAGACTGGGTATTGATAGTTGTTGCCCGTAATTCTTATTCCTTCATCAACGCTGAGAAGTGAAGAAGTGAGTTCTGTTTTTGTAACATAAATATTCACTGTGCAAACCTTTGCATTTGTTCCATTTGGGAATGCGGTGTCTGTGATTGTAAGCACATTTTTTCCTGCATTTTCAAATGACATTATATCTTCAAGGGTTGCAATTTGAGGTTGAAGAGAAAGGTTTGTCCATTTTGAGAAGTTGTAGAACTCGTTTTCATCGAGGTTTGGAGATTTGAAGTAGGTTGTGTCGTTTACGGTGAAGAACAACCAGTCGTTTTCATAAAGGTCGAGGCTTGTTGCAACAAATTTACCTTTTGCAAAAATGTTTGAATTGTTTGAAAGTTCTTGATAAGTGAGTTCAAAATCGCTGTTATAATCTGTTTCTTCTTTATCATAAGAAACAACAATATCGTATGGGTTTGTTGCCACAACTTTGATGGTGTAGAGACTGAGGTTCCCGGCTAGGTCAAGTTCGAGAATTTCATAATATCTTCCGGACATCATTGCACCTGGAATAACGTTGTAGTCAGTGTTGATTGCGTTTACCTTGTTGAGAGCCTCGGCAACAGAACTTATTTCATAGCTGTTTATGTCGCTTATGAGTTTGATGTAGTATTTATTTCCGTCTGTGAAATATCCGTTCACACTTGCTTTTTGAGAAAGAAGGTTGTTGAGGTATGCAACGTTATGGCCAACGGTGAAGTAGTAGTAAGCAAGGTATCCCGTAAAGCCCGTAATGTTGTAGGTTGCATCAACATTTCGAATTTGAGAAGTGAAGTTGTTGTTGTCTTTGAGGCCTGTTGCACTAATGAGAGTATTAAGAACGGTTGTTGGTGCTTCGGTGTCAATTATGAGTTCTTGGTTTAGGTAAGAATTTGCAGATTGTGCACCAAGGTATTGCATATGCACAACAACGATATCTTTGTTTTTGAGATTGTTTATTGTGAATGAGAAGTTTTTGTTGTCTGTTGTTTGAATATCGCTGATTGCAATGTTTTTGCGAATTCCGTTGATGGTGTAGTAGATATTTCCCTTGTCAATTTCTGCAAGATAAATGCTTGTTGGGTCTGCCCATTCAACACGAACAGAAGATTTGTTTGAATAATACACTCCGTTGTTATCGCTTGCAAACTTATCTCCAGTTGCAACATCAACGAAATCAAAAACGGGTGGTTTTTCGATGATTTCAAATGTAAATTTGAAGGTTTTGTAGATATTTGGATAAACACTTCCATACGTTGCGTTTTGAATTATTTCAACAGTATAAATTCCCGCTTCGGTAATATTGTTTGAAACCCAATAGTTTGATGCAAAGCTTTGGTTGAGTGCAGAAGAGGTTGTTTTGCCTTTATTGTCAGTGATTTTGATTGTGAGGTCAAAACTTGGGTTGAGATAACTGCTTGTGTTTTCAAAACCGCTTGTCAAGATATTGTTTTCGCCAAAGTATGAGAGCATAAGCCTTGATTTTGTGTTGCCTTCAGCTGTGTTATATCTTTCAAGATAATATATTTCCATATCTTGGGCGTCTTGAGAGATATTAAAGAATTTGCCAAGTGTTTGGTTTGCGTTGAAGAGGTAGTTGTTTCCGTCATAAATTGTTGCACCATATTTTGAAATAGGCACATAAACCACAACTGGGAGTTTGTTGGTTTGCATAACATAAGTTTCATTGTTTTTCGCACTGTAGATGCTTTCAAATCTTACAGCACCATCAGATTCTGCGTATCCGTCAAGAAGGTTTACGAATATATCTCCACCCACAAGGCTTTTATAACCATTGTCAGTTTCGACTGGGTTTGAAACAATGTCTTGGCGGTC
>JAFYKO010000122.1 GCA_017537515.1 Clostridia bacterium
ATGGTTACAACACTTGCTAGTCGGACTCCACCTGTCTATCACTATAAGTTTTCGTCCATACCAACCACACTTGTATGACAACATTTGCTTTATCGTGTAAAAAGAGCAATCTGCTACGGACTTCGCTAGAGAATGGTTTTTCAGCATACCACTAACATTCAAGTCTTCTATGCAGATTATGTCGTTCTCACGAACTAACTTTGTTGTCAGTTTATGAAGGTAATCTTTTCTTTTGTTGCCTAGTTTCTCATAGGCGGTAGCAAGTTTAAGCCGTGCTTTCTCACGATTCTTGCTACCTTTAGATTTCTTTGAAAGAACTTTATGTAAATGCTTTATACGCTTTTCGGAGTTCTTCAATAAGTGCTTGTTTTCAAACTTTTCACCACTTGAAGTGATGATTAAATCCTTAACACCCAAGTCAAGTCCTACGCAACTACCCGTATGTGTGTATTCCTGTATTTCAACGTCGCAGCATACAGATACGAAATACTTGCCTGTGTTCGTCCGCTTGATTGTGAGGTTTCGGATTTTCTTGATACGTGTAAGGTCTAAATTCTTGTATTTCCTAAACTTGACCCACTTGATTACAGGTATGAATATCTTGTTATCCTTGAACAGCCTGTCGTGGGTGCTAGGCATTGAAGTGTTATGGTAAGTTCCTGTGTGAGCCTTTTTCTTGAATTTAGGAAAACCTATGTTTCCTCCATTTTTCAAAGACCTAAACCAATTCTTGAAAGCCGTTTCCACTTCTATTTTTGCATAATTAAGACAACGGCTATCCACTTCTTTCATCCACGGGTAGAAGTCTTTGAGAGAACTCCAATTAGGGTGGAAATTCTTAACCCCATAATCACGATACAAAACAATTTTAGTATTTAACATAGCATTATAGGCTACACGCTCGGCACCGATGCACTTGTTAAAGAACACCGCTTGTGCTTTTGTGGGGTCTAGCCTTAACTCTATGCCTTTTGTGACTACCATAAAACAAAAATCCTGCCATTAGTTGCGGTAACAGCAGGATTAAGCCCTTACAGGCTTTCTTGAAATTTTTCCTGTTATTAGAACCGCAACTTTCTAACAACCTTTACACTAAATATACATAAATCCTTTAGGAAATGCAAGTATCTTTTGCCGTTCCTTGACTAACCCACGAAAGATATGTGCGATTGTGAAGCGGACTGTTTCAAACGTAAAGTTAGTGAGCAACGCCAATCCCCGTGCTGTCAGTCGTAAAACGATATAGACCGCTGCGACGGGCAACATAAGGATTGACAGAAGCCAAACGTATGCTTTTCTAATCGCCCGCAATTTCAGCATCCTCGCATTTGGGGACATACACCCCAAGCAACTTGCCGATAGCCTGGGCACCCAGGCTGTGAACTTCCAGGCAGGAAACTTCAATGTAGTATCGGGCATTGAACAGGAACGCCTTGCCTTCTTCCCACTTCTTCAAGCGTTCGGGGTCGGGTTCCTTTTCATTATGGTCCACCAGGCGTTCGTATCGGAGCAGGAACCCGTCGTCAGTAATATCGCTGATTGTGAAGTCCTTGCCCTGCTTGACGTAGGACGAACCGATAGCCTGGGACAACGCATACCACAGTTCGTTCAAACTGCTAAACGTCCCAGGTATGATTATCGGGTGCCCCTTAACGTCGGCACCGTTTCGGTCGGTAGGGAATGCTTCGCACAGCGATACAAGTGCCGTGCCCTTTACTTTGAATTGTCGCATATATGGTTCTCTCTAAACGGGTCCTTGTGTTGGACCCATAGTTCACGTTCTTCCCGTGTAGGCAATCGCCATTGGTCAATGTCGTCCACGCCTGCGAAGTTGTCGCCCTGCAAATCAAAGCCTTCCAATTCCACTTCGGATTCGTCCCACGGATTAGGGGCATCCCAAAGTGGTTTGCCCATAACCTGCCTGCCGTCTTTCAGCAGCAGGACACGGGGAATGCGATAGCCGTCATAGTTCCCGTAGGACAATTCGGCTATGGCTTCGCTATACGAATCGTAAACGTCGTAATCGTCTTGCTTATGCCACGGCTCTAACACTTCGTAAATTCCTTGTTCATATACCAAACGTGGATTTGGGCAGCGACCCCGCAATTCACGGGGCACGTATGAATATCGCCCTTTTCGTCGTAGGTCCCGACTTCGGCAATATCGTCGCAGCGGACTTCTGTAAACGAAAACACGATAATACTGCCCTTGTCGTCGGACTTGAAACCAACGGGGACACCCGCCACGGTGTTCCCGTTATGAAGTTTTAAGCAGACAAGCGGATAGTTCATTCCTACACGGATATGGTCCATAAGAGTTCCTTTGGCTATGCAGCCTTTGTTGTGTAATGGTCGTCCCCGAAGTTTCTGTCAAGCGTATAGAACAATTCTTTGGGGTGCTTAATTTCGTAAGCCGTGGTCTTGCCGTCGGAATACTTTATGCGGATGCTTGTCGGGCGTTTGCTCCAAAAATACTTCAAGAGTTCCTTACGGGGCATAGTCCAACCCGCCACGGATGTGCCGTTGCTAACAAGCCACAGGTTCGTCAGTTCCTTTTTAAGATAGGGAACAAGTTTTCGGATATTGTAGTTTTCGGGATTGATACCCCAACGGCTCAAGGTCAAGTAGCCCGACAGGTTGGTGTCGCCCTTATGACCTACCCAAATGTGAACAATCTTTCGCATAGCCCACCCTTCCATCAAATAACTTCAAAAGTGAACCCCAAAGTTTCACAGAAGTAGTCTTTCCAATTTTCTTCGGATGCTCCCGTTTCGGGGATTTGGTCCAGGTAGCCAATCATAAGAGCCTTAACCTTTTCGGGGTCAAGAATCTTGTCGCTGTGAGAAGCCCACCCGTAGTCGTCAATGGAATCCATCGTGAAACTTGTCCCACCAACTATGGGTTCCGTAAAGATAGAAGCGTGGAACCTAGCAGTCGGTCGGTCATAGAAATACACCTGGTCGTCTTCGCAAAGCGGGACTACCACTTCCGTGAAACTGATGGTAGCCACGCCATCCCCGACGGGCTTTGTTTCGTAAGAAATGTTGGCACGGACGAACTTCTTCTGCAAGGCTTCCACAGCGTCCACCATATCGTCAAAGTCCACAAATTCCCCGCAGCAAACCATAGTGAACGGACCGCAGTCATAAGAATCGCTGTCGCCCCTACAAAGGGCGTTGCCCACTTCAAAATGTTGTTCTGCGGTAAGGTTGGAAATTTCCAAAAGAATGGAGCGGTTGCCTCGGTCAGTCTTTACAATCTTAATCATAGAGCGTCCCCCTTAAAGAACAAGATAGCCGTTAGTGATATTGAGCGTGATAGTGCCCGTGTCAACGGTGGTGTCCTTGATAACAACGGACGTGCCCTTGCCACGCTTGCCCCAAACGACAACGGACCAACCGTCGTAGCAGGTGTCGGAGCGTTCGGGTCTGTGGACCCAATTCAAGTCGTAGATAGAGAATCCAAGGAAAGTCGTCACGAAATTCACGGCTGCTTCCCAGGTCACGTTGCGTTCAAAGTTTCTCATTTTGGCTATCCTCGTTTAAGGTGGTTGTCTTTTCTTTACACCCTAAATATAACTAAATACCAACGTATTGTCAATAGGTATTCTAAAAATTTTTCAAATTATTTTCATACCCAGGCGAAAGCAATCACGGACCTAAAACGGGCTGTTTTCCGAATATAGGTGACAAATTTGTAGAAAATCTGCAAATTCGGAGGAAATATCCGTGGATTTTAGGGATTATTCAACATCGTCCAGGAACTCTTGAACATTACTACCCATAAAATCCCCGCTAAACTTTGCGTGACCGCTCTTATCCACAAGGACCCGCTGCCAAATATCCTTAAATACGTTAATTCTGCGGTATCTTTCATACAGAAATAGTATTCCGCTATACTTCGGGTCGTTCGTCGTGCGGACGTAAATATCCACGGACCTGTTAGGGTCTTTCTGTGACGATACACGCCACATACACCCGTAAACTTTCGGGTCGTGTATGGTGTCGTCCTTGTCCACTTCGTAGCGTTCGTGGGGAAAGCCCGCAATACTAGGGGCGAACCGCACGACGTATTCCCAGGACAATTTATCGTCTTCCATACCGAACGGCATTTCAGCGGACTGCCACCACAGAATTTCCGAATTAGAGCGTTCGCTTGGGGCATAGTTGGGGAACGTTGTAAACGTGTCCGAACACTTGCTAGTGTGGATTACGGACATATAGTAGCCGTCCTCCGTGTGGGGCGAACTGATTAGGGCTACAAGCCTAGCACCCCTGGGGATTTCTGTCTTCTTTGCGTCTTGCCAATCTTCCTTGCGTATCATACCTAGTCCTTTTCGTTTTTGAGTTCGTCCACGGGTTCCTCACCCATAACCTTGCACCAGGTATTCGCCCTGGCTACGGCTTCAACCGCCCGCTGCTTCACAATCCTAGTGACTTCGGACACTTCTTTCTTCGGGGGTTCCTCAATCGTGACACTAGGCAGTTCCTTTACAATATCCAGGGTGCTGTGGAAGTCCACACGTCGCCCGACAACTTCGGGAGTTTTCCAACCCTCTGCGAGCAGATACGTGAGTTCCAGGGACACTTCGTAGTCTGCCTGGACGTAATCCCAATCTTGATACCCGTTGCTGTGAACGCCCTTTTCAACGGACTTTACCAAAAGGTAAGTGTCCCGCTGCGTCCTGCCGTCGGGCAAGTCCTGGACTTTCGTGAACTTAATGAACGTGGGTTTCTTTTCAACCAGGGCTTTGAGTTTTTCAAAATTCATAATCCATTCTCCGCTAGTAATTGTTTAGTTTGTCAAGAGTAGCAAGGTCCTGTTCGGTGTAGTCAAACATTTCGGTATTACGGGAATCCTTGTAAAGAGCATTCCACAATTCTCTATTCACGTCAAGCACACCGTCGTCAAGCATTGTCCCGAACCCGAACCAACCCCAATAATGCGTCCTGGCGTAGTAAAGCGGTTCATCATCGGGGACCACGCTTTCAGTGTCTTCGTCAAATGTTTCACACAGAACAACATAATCGGTTGTAGGATTGAACACCCAATCAATTTCTTTAACGGCTTCCTGCCAACTTTCAAACACGTCCTTGTATTTCGGGTCAGTAGAAAGTGCCTTGAACGGAATCACTTCTTTGCACTTCACAAGGAAGTGACGCATAAGCGTAACCTTGCCGTCATCAAAGACGTGGTAAATCTTCCCTACTTCGGGGACAGTAGATTCTTCTGTATTCATAAAAACCTCTTTAATATCTTGGAGCCGATAATACCCGCAACGACCGCAAGGCATAATTTTACAAGCGGGCTAACGCCCGCATCGTCAGCACTAGCCGACTTAACAGGTGCTTCCTGGGTTTTCTTTTTGAGTGGCGTAAAGACCTTGCAGTGTTTACCCTCGTCACAATCATTCTTGCAGGGGCACAATACGCAAGAGCCGTAAAATCCATATCCGTTCGGGAATGCCATAGGGTCCTCACTTTTTGGAAACTGTGACAAGGTATTTGAACAGGGGTTCGTCAATCGGGGCGATTTCCACCTTGGACCACGGGTAAGTCTTCAAGGCAAGTTCGGCATACGACATAGCCACATCAAGGGAAGCCAACTTCTTCGTGAACGTCTTGTTAAGGAACTTGTCTGCATCCACGGGAACAACCGTATTGTCCAGGATGGTATATATCTTTCGGCACTTTCCGACAGACAGCAGGGCGACAGGGACCTTGGGCATAGCCGACGGTTTCTTTGGGTCCTTCGTGAAATACCTGCATTCCAGGGCGACCAAAGAGAACTCACGTTGGTTTGCATCGTAGGTGCGACTTCCACGCAGGTCAAGCCTGTATTCTTCAACTTCGCCATTTTCCAGGATAACCTGCATTACTGCCGTGTTGCCACGATACAATCCGTTCACGCTGAAATCCACGGCATTATAGAACGTCAAGCGACACAGCCCGCCCAAGCCATTGTTGCCGAAGTCCATATTGTAAAGGTAGTTTTCCAGGTTCATAATGTTCCATAGCGAATCGGCTTCGGGCGAATAGAACCGAATGTCCGACACCTTGACAGAACCCTTGCTGTTGTTTCTGTAAAAATCTTTGAGCATAACTTAATCTTCTCCAAAACAGGGCATCACCGTGTCTTCAATCTTTTGGGCAACAACCTTGGAAGTTTCCTTTTCGGACGTGTAGTTCAAGTGCTTGGAGTTGGCATAGAACTCACGCTTCTCACGAACAACATTACGGAGCCAATTTATTTCTTCCCAGGACAACGACAAGTTATATTGAGTAGCCATAGAATCCACCTTTACATAAAAGTCCAATAAACGTCGTGCAAGAGCAGCAGCCAAAAGAACAGGAACATCAATGCCAGGACTGCACTGACAATGGGTCCCGTCGGGTCGCTCTCTCGCATACGACCCATCGCATAGACAGACGTAATGAACAGCCACACGAACAATACGAACAGGGTAAACAGGACGCAAGCCCCGATAGTCATTAGCAACGTCATTCAATAACCTCGCATTCAACAGGTTCGGCATTCGCAAGTTTCGCCTTGCGGTCCAGGCACCCATCGTCGTTGGACTTCCAAAAATGGAACATATCGTTTTCAAGGTCACTGCTGACATTCAAGCGACGTATATGAAACACGCCATCTGCGGGCTTGCAAGATTGTAAGTGTTCTTCTTGCGTCATCATTTACCTATAAACCCCTTCAAGAATTTTTCAACGGGATTGTCAAGGGTAATCTTCGTCACTTTCATAACCTTGCGAGTATCAATGAATGCCGACACTTCACAACTGCGGAGCAAGTCACAGAATTGGTCCACGCTCATAGTAGTCTGCACCTTTATATTCTTCTTGATTTGCTTGTAGGCTTCCTTGACACGCTTCAAGTGGTCCCGCAGGTTTTCTTCGGTAAGGTAGTGACCCTTTAAGTGGACGTGGCGATTGAAACCCTTGCAGAACGGGAAGAACGCATCCGAAATAGAAATATCCACCTGGGGTTCTTCGGTAGGTTCGCCATCGTCGTCAAAGGCACACGAATACTGTGCAGCGTCAATAAGGTAGCCCGTGAACACGGGGTTCTTTACGGAGTATTCAACCATATCCATAAAGTCCCCGTGGTGTATCAAGCCTTCTTCTTCGCAGATTTTCTTGAACAGGTCTGCGGTCATACAACGTTCTTTGCCCATAATATCCTCGGTTGTGGTGATGCTGTGAATATAACAAATTACCTAGTCGTTGTCAATAAGGCATTTGAAAAATTTTAAGTAGCCCACGCCTTTGCCTTTTCGGTAAGCGTAATGTAATCCCACTTATGCCACCAACTAGGCTCGCTATACTTTGCGATAGGCTTACCGCAGTTCCAACCATACACTTCAATGGTTTGGATAAAGCAACGATAGGTAGCCTTCTTTCGTTCTTCGGGGGTCATCTGCCCGTAGATTGTTGCGAGTGCCTTTAACGGTGAGCCGTCACTGATAGGACACACCGCTGTGAACTTCTTCTTGAAGAACAGAAACTTGCGGACGCTTGCCTGGATTCCGTAGAAGCGGTTGGTTCCCGATTGGAGCAAGTCGCCCTTGAACACGATTGTAATATCCATAAGATACCTCTAATGTTGTGAGTTAAAAAGTTTGTCAAGTTCGTCACGACGGACGGTAATGAACCGCTCCGTCCGTGAACCACGATGAGGGTAATACCCGATAGTCAGCGTGTTCTGCAACGGGTCGTAGTCATTCACGTTCGGCATCACCTGGGAAATGACAGGGCAATCCACAGACGCAGCGTCACGCTCATAGATAACTTTCTGCAACGTGATACACACTTCGTTGTATCGGGCGACGGTATCTATCACGTCGTCCACTTTGGTTCTTACGTGTTCGCTCATACGGGTTCCTTTGTTTCCTGGGCGACACCCTGGCAATGTCCCCACAGGTCGTTGAGTTCGTCTGCTGTGAAAATCCCGTTAAGGGAGCCGTTGGCAATAAGACGTTGGACGCTTTCGGCTTCGGCACGGCTGTCTTTTTTCAGCAAGTCGTGGATTTCACGGTGGGGGTCCACGAAACCTGCAAGGCTGTCAAGCACGGAGCGGGAGCGTTCCGCAAGCATAACCAGGGTCTTGGATTGTTCCAGGCGGTCGTAGTTAATGCGGTCAAGCGTGTGCTTGTGGACTTCATTGATTTCCTGGATTTCTTCTTCGTGGGCTGTCTGCAATTCGCCAATAAGGTTCAATACGTCAGTGACGCTAAACCACTTGTCACGCCCGAACGTGTAAGTCTTGGGGAGTTTGTTTGCGATAGTGTTGAACTTACCCATAGTTATTCCTCCGATGCTTTAATAGCAAGTTTGATAAAGGCGTTAATCTTTTCTTCGTCAACGGGTTCAAGGCTGAAATCCACCAGGGCACAATCCTTGCAATCCATTGTCATAGGGAAGCATTCCGAATAACGGAAATGCTTGACCTTGGGGGGCATATTCTTGTAGGACACGTCCACTTCCTGCGAGCATAACACCGTCACGTTCCTGCCGTTAGTTTCAAAAGCAATGGCGAACTTGTAAAATTCCGTATCGGGGTCGTTCGGGTTGAGCCACTTAATCCACTTACGCTTGAAGTTGGCGTTAAGGTATTCTGCCATCGCTTCGCTAAATTCGTAAGCACTCTTTGTCATACCCTGCTTGGAATTTTCAAGCATACGCTGTGCCTTGTCGTTTTCTGCCTTATTAGCGTCATAGCGTTTCTTGATTTCGTTGAGTTCCTGTAAATCCATAATGTTGCCTCCTGGTTATGCGGGTTCGCTTCCCTGTTCGGGAGCCGTCTTCTTTTCGGGTAAATTCACGGACACTTGCAGGGTCACAACAGCCCCGTCCTTGCGTTTCCATTCAAAGGACACCTTCGTGGGCTTCTTGCAGTTCGGATTGTCCTTGGAATCCTTGTAATACTTGTCAGCAAGATTTTGGACGCAGTAATCACGCACGGCTTCAATAGCCTGCTGCGTCACGTCAATCTTTGAAATCCATTCGGTGCCGTCCTTGTTAGTGGTGCCCGCATAGATTGTGTTAGTGAGCATACTATGTGCCACCATAAATCTTTCGTTTTTCATAGATACCTCGGTTAAACAATGTAGTCCACGGTGTTGGTTTCGTTCACGACACCCTTGCGTCTGTAAGAATAATGTGCCTTTACAAGAACCGTCTTGCCGTGCATACGGGCATAGTGGGCACGAACATACCAACTAGCCACGTTGAAGTTCTTCTGTTCACGAACGCACTGCGAAGCACTCTCATACTTCTTCCAGGTTTCGTCCGTGATATGGATATAGCGGTATGCCTGGGAATGCTTCAACGGCTTCTTGCCTGCGAGCAGAACAGGCTTGTCCGAAGCGTGGCGGGAGTAGTCGGGTTCCGAACACACTTCACAGGTTCGGAGCGATTCTGCAATCCACAGGTTCGTAAGCAGGGCTTCCACGTCAAACACGTTACCTGTGGTCCAATTATCATACTGCTCGTCGTATTCAAACGTGGCACCACGTAACTGCTTGTCACGGACAGACGGATGCAGGGGAATGTTGAAGTATTCGTTTTCCCCCGACTTCGGGTCACGTCGGTGCGTGATATGGCACATTTCCGTAGAAGCGACCAGGTAGATATAGTCGGTATGCCCGTTAATCGGGAGTTCCAAAAGTTCCTCATAGAACTTCCCGTTTATGCAGTCCGAAACAAATTCAGTCTTCTGCTGTGCTGCCGTATTGTAAAGGTATTCACGATACTCTTTGCGGAGTTCTTCGGCAGGGGCACCCAGGGAAAGCAGGAACTTCATAGCACGTTCGGACACCTTGCGAATCTTGCAGGACGGACCTGGGGTAATGTAGGCGTTGCACAGAAATTCGTTAATGCCCCCGCTGCTTATGAAACGCTGATGGTCCTTTACAGGCGGGTTCATATCCACCTTGACACCCAGGCGTTCTTCGTAGGCGTGGACGGAAAAGGGGAGCACCTTGAGTTTACGCAGGCGGTCCACCGCTTTCGTGTCACGCAGCGGTCGAAGCATATTGTCCTTCCACCAATCACGCATACCCTGGGTATCGTCGCCAATGCGGTCCACGGCAGCAGCGTAGCAGGTTTCAAAGAATCTATCGGAAAGTGCGTTGCAGTTGAAGACAATCGGGTTTACGGGTTCTTCAACTTTCTTCTTCGGCTTGTTCTTATGCTTTGACAAGGCGTTATCCTCGGTAAAGGTTGTCGTGGTTTCTGTGCTAAATATAACAAATTACCCGCCTATTGTCAATAGATATTTTAAATTTTTTGAATTTTTTCAAGGTCCGCTATTTCTTATCGGCTTCTCCTACCATAACGACGGTTGTCAAGTCCCTGCCCTGCATACGCACGGCATTGTCTAGGAACTCTTTTGCCTTCTCAATGCTGTCAAACGACGCTTGGGTACAACAGGAATCGCAATCGTATTCCACGAACCTGTTCCAAAAGAACCACCTCTTGTATTCGGGGACGTAGTGAACGCTCAACTTGCCGTCAAGCAGAAGGTGTTCTTCCTTGACGATGCGGACCCGCAGCACCTTCTTTCGTTTGGTCCCTGGGTCAATGCCCCACATCTTGCAAAGGCTATCCTTGTCCTTGCGGAGTTTTCGGATTTCCCGCTGCAAAGCGTCCACGACGTTCTTTACCAACGTAGCCGACGTAGTTAGACCGTGATACGTCATAAGGTCATACACGTTCATTCCATAAGAGTTCTGCGGTTCGTTAAGTTCGTCACCAACCATAATGCTTCCCCATTAGTTTAGAAAGTAAAATGCTTTGAATATGGGACACACGATTAGAATTTTCTTCGTTAAACGTGTAGTCGGTATCGTCGCCTGCGATTTGCAGGGTTTCAATAGCGTCCAACCGAACAACGGTGTTGCCGACGGTAATAGTGTCCTTGAACGGATTACCTGGCAGGTTAGTGGCATACTTGTTGGAATGGTATTCCTGCTTGATTTCGTTGAGAACGCCCGCAACGTCCAGGCGATAGCCCGTGTCGTCCAGGAACGTGACTATTCTAACAATCATCGTTTACCCCCTGTGTTTTAAGATAGTTCGCTGCGTATTGAATAAGTTCGCATACCTGCAAGTAAACCTGGTCTTCCACAATGCAGGACTGCATAGTGCCGTAAAGGTATTCCATTTCCAGGTCCCAACCTTTTTCGGAGTTCAATTCATAAAGCGTGTCATACCAGGATTCAAGCGAGTCACGGTCGCTTTCAAGGTATTCCAGGTCTTCTTCCTTAATGGTGTCGGGATATTCTTCAAGCAGTTCCTTACGCAGTGCTTCCGCATCAATGGTGCGGTCGTAGTGGAACTTCGGGGCTGCTTCCAACTTTTCTTCCCAATAGCCAGGGTTAATGTGGTCCCCACGGAAGAAAGTATAGCAGTTCACGATATTGCCCTTGAAGACCCAACAGCCGTAATCGCCCAACACCGTCACGTCGTATTTCGTGAAGCGTATGTATATCGGGCATCCCATTCTGTTGACAAACTTGACTTCGTGACACGCCCTGTTAGGCGTATAGGTCAATGTGTCGGTAAGATTAAATCCGTTGTCTAATGCCATATAAGGTTCTCCAATATATTAGCTTTATATGCTTCTATTATCTATATAGTGCATAAGCGTAATTTCCTGCTTCAACAACAAGCACTGTTCCTGTGTTTCAAAGAACTGCAACCTCTTGTCTTTCGGGTCCACATACGCGACACCTTCTTCCGAGCGTTCGCAAGGAAGGCAGGCTTCAACGGTGTTTTCACCGCAAGTATTTCGTGTGCTTACAAGTTCTGTAAGCCACAAGCCATAGAACTTCAAGTTCTCGGCTGCATTGAAATCTCTGTCGTGCCTATGCCCACATACGGGGCATACCCACTCTCTGTCTTTCAGTTTCAAATCTTCTTTCTTGTATTGTCCGCAGTGTGAGCAGTATTGACTACTAGCATAAAAGCAGGGAGCCTGTATTAACTGTATATTGTTCCACTTGCATTTATACTCTAAATAATTACGCATACGCCCGAAGTTTGCGTCTAATATAGCCGAAGCAAGTTTGTGATTCTTCGTCATATTGCTAGGCTTCAAGTCCTCAATGACAACCATTTTAGGTTTAGACTTGTAAACCACATCGCTAGTGAACTGATGGGCTACGTTTATGCGAGCATTCGTTATTCTTTGATACAGCCTAGCGATTTTATGCTTACACTTGATTCTGTTCTTTGAGTGCTTACGCTTACGTGCCAATGCACGTTGGTATCTACGCAAGCGTTGTTTAGCACGGGCATACCCTTTAGGGTTAGCATACACCATACCCTCACTTGTAATCGCTAAATCTTTAATGCCGAAGTCTATGCCTACAATATCGTCAGCAGTTATACTAGACACAGTTTCGTAGATAGGTATAATGTCAGTTTTATAGATAAACGACACGAACCACTTGCCCGTAGCATCTACCGAAACGGTAGCCATAGACAGGGGTATTCTATCTACGCCAACGGGAATCTTGACGTAATTCTTTTCCTGTAAACGGATTTTCCCAATAGTGGGGATTTGAACGAAATCACGACCAATAAAAACATTTCCGCTACAACGGAAAGATTCGTTTACGTCATACCTGTGGAAGCGTGGGTGCTTGGCTTGACCCTTGAAGAACCGCTTCCAAGCAGCCCCTAAATCCCGCAAGGCTTCCTGCCCACAGAACTTGCTTACTTCTGCCATCCACTTGTTTTCGGGTAACTTCTTGTAAATACACCATTCCTTGTGCCAATCAATAGGTGTTCCGAACTCACACTTGATTTTATGTCCTGGGGGAGTATTCTGTTTGGCTAATTCGTAAGCCTTGTTCTGTTGAGCAAGTTTCCAATTATATGCACGACGAGCAACAGCACACATCCTACGCAAGACAGGTATCTGTGCCTTGCTAGGTTTCAAGCATATCTTTCGTCCGCTTATCTGTTGCATATACAAGTAAATGCCCGATGAATACTTATTGTGCAAGTCAGCATCCATCGGGCATTCAAATGTCCGTATTAGTATATAAGGACTTGCACATACTTATATACACTTTCAACCTATAATATACATTTTTATCAAAAAATAATCAAGACCCTATATTAAAATGGCATAATAACTATTTCAAAGTTTTGTTCGTTGTAGGTTATGGAATGATATATCGGTCAAGAGCGTATTTGCGAACTCCCCCAGGTTGGTTCCAGGCGGGAACCTGTAAGATACGCCTGCGTAGGAATGCACTTCACGGGCAGCGTCATAGGAACATTGGAACAACACGCCCTGCCTGTCGGTGTCGTCTTTCGGAGCCAATCCATAGTAGGGTTCCCGAAAAATGAACATAACACCCCTGGTCCCAAAGAACTGCCAACCATCATTACCCGAATAGTCCTTGCAGTCGCAGGAACAGAACACCATAGCACCCCTGCTCTTACACGCCCAGGTATTGTAGCACGTTGCCAGGATATACAAGTATTCCTTTTCGGGCAACTGCAACCTGTCCTGGGAGGGCTTGAACTCACGGGCGAATGTCGGGCACAGGTCTAGCAACTCACGCAGCGACACAGGGTTCAACGTGGATAGCCCGATATGCTCCAACAGGGTCCGTTCATTCGACGGCATCTTGCCGTTCAAGAACGTAGTGCGGTAGCCCTGGAAGTTCTTCGGGCTTTCGTATTCCTGCCCTCCAAAACGTTCGGCTATGAACAGCAAGGTAGCAGCAGCCTGTTCGGTAAACCCCAACTTCTGCAACTCACGTATTTCTTGAAGCCGTCTAGTCACGTCATACCTCGGTCAGTTCGTGGTCGTATTCGCCATTGTTCATCGTATAAAGTTCTTCGTATTCCTCAACGGAACTTGTGAAGATGCCCCAAACGGAGCAGTCTTCTTCTACGATTTCTGCGAACTCTTTGTGCCATTGGGCACCCGTCATTACACGCCCATCGTAGGAATCCTTGTATTTCTTTTGCGGGTCCAGGTGATACCCTTCCGTGAACTTACGTGCCATAGTCGCTATTCCCTGTCAGCGGTTTTCTTGTTAATGAGGTCCAGGTAGTCCTTGACGGTCCGCAGCGAAGCCTTTTCGCAATCGCTGATTTCAATACCGAACTTGTCTTCAACCCTGCATATAATGTCAAAAATATCCAGGGAGTCAGCACCCAGGTAAGCCAGGGAATCCTGTTCTTCAATGTCGTTGCGATGAACGTCTAGTTCAACAATGAGAATATCTTCAAATTGGTGTCTAATGATTTCGGGTTTCATTTGTGTTTCTCCAAAGCGGAAAGTGAATCCAGGACAAAGCAGGTAGAAGCCACAGCGTCCTGCTTGTCGGGGCTAGGTCCAACCAACTTGCCCAACTCTTTTGCAAGGGATTCAAGTTGTTTTGAAGAACCCCCGTAGCGTTCACCGAACCCTGCCGTTTTCGCAAGTATGCGTAAGTCTTCGTCGGTCGGGGCTGTGGCGACAAACGACTTGTCCGTAAGGGACGCACAGCACAGGACTTCCAAATCCTTGAACGACAACCCTTCCAATTTTCTAGCCATACTAAATCACTCCGTCAATATCGTCAATTAGCCTGTTCTGTGTATCAATGATTTCCTGGGCGATGCGATACATAGTTGAACTGTTCACGGGCATTCCGTAGTATTCCTGGGGTATTTCATACACAATGTCATTCCACAGGAACTTTGTGTAGTTGCTATTGAATGCGGGTGCAAACGGGGAAAAGTAATAGAACCGCTCGCCTGCGATAACCTTGACACTTTTGGAGCCGTCTTCGTTCTCAACGACTTCCACGGAATTAGGCATCTGCTTTACAGGCGGGACACACGATTCAATGGTTTCGTTAATATCCTCGCCATACAGGAAAATCCTACAATCCCTGGCGGTCGGCAATTCCTTGTCAATCCCGAAAGCCTTGACTTCTGCGAACTTGTCGGGATTAGCCGTATAGAACTGCTTGCCGTCTTCCCCGTCCTGGCAGTAGAACGCAAATTCGGTCTTCAAGTCCTGCTTGCGTTTTTCCAATTCCAGGCGACGCTTCTCACGGCTTACCAGGATTCGCCTGGTAAAACCGATTGACATTAAAAGGTCGTGCAGCAATCCACTCATTACGTTCTTTCGCTCAATGGGAGTTTAAGCAACTTTTCCGCTTCTTCATTCGGCAACCACTTGCGGGAGCCGTCAGCCATACGGACGTATTTACCTTTTTGGTTCTGCAATACGTGGTTTCCGTAATACTTGATTACAGCGTCATACATAGCAAGCAAGTCGGCAGTATCACGGACAAGCGGGCACTTCTCGCAATTCCTGTCGCACCTGTCGGCACGGCTCACGCATTCACGCTCCGTTTTAAGCAGGTCCAGGACTTCTTCACGGGAAAGCCTTACGTTCCCCTTGCTAACCTTTTTCGGGGCTTCTACGGGCGGTTCCTGCGGTTCCGTAGCCACCTGCGGGTGGGGTGCCGAATAGGACGCAAGCCTGTCGGCAAACGCATTACAACTTTCCTGCAATTCCGTCGGGGACATTTTATAGTTGCAGGCGGGCACAGTGAATCGGGTGCCCACGTCTTTAATCAAGTCTTCCAAAAGACTTGTAGTGTATCGCTGATAGTCCTTTACTCCAAACTGCCGAACGCCCTTACGCACCACAATCGGAGCATAGGAATCCTCACCGAAAATAAAAATTCGGGATAACGGCATAATGACATTATACGGGGGTGGCATAGACAAGTCATCCAACCTGTGATAGATAGGCGGGTATCTATAAGGGTCTTCGCACCTTACCCTTAATTCGTTCACAGCAAAACCGATAATGTAGAACGGGTCATTGTCGTCGGGAACCAATTCATTAAAACTAGAATCGGGCTTCACAATCCCGTGCTTTTTAAGAGTGTCAAGAGTGACAGGGTTAAACACAGCCCCGCCAAACTTGACAACACATTCAAACAAACCATCTACTGTCAAAAGATACCTTCCTTATTTGGTGCTGTGGGCTTCCACAGCACGATTGAAATACTTTACAAAAGAGTGTGCCCCCTCCAAAAGACTGACGGGGGTGCGGGTAAGATAGCCGTGGGGACAATAGGTATCATTGAAAAACCCAACGCCATACTTGGAGCCGTCCATATAGTTTGCGGACAACAACAGGGTGTTCATACTCCCAAGGCTTGCCCACATCCTGCAAACAAGTTCCCTGGTTTCTATGTCCTTGATATGGATTTCGCACTTCGGTTCCTTGCTGCCAGGTATAGCGGGTGTCGGGTTCATTATGACGGGTGTCACTTCCACGACATACTTACCCTGCGAATACAGGTCTTCCTGGATATGTGATGCAAACTCCAACGTATTGAAGTTAAGGTCAATCGCTTTGTGGTTAAAATCAATGGGCATAATGATTACCTCGGTTAAAGTTTGTGGTTGCCTATGTCCCAAATATAACAAATTACCTACACGTTGTCAATAGGTAATTTGAAAAAATTTTTAACCTTTTTGTTTTTCAAAGGACAGGAACAGCCCACAAGTTTCGTGGTGGCGTTCATACATCTTAAACGACTTCCCATTGAACCCGTAGCGGGACATTTCGCTTCGCAGGTCCTTGACAGGCACCTTAATATCCACCTTGATTGCATACCTGCCTTTATCCGTCGGCTTAACCTGGACTATATCCGAACCGACACGCAGCGGGTGGATAAAGATTGCTTCGCCCTGTTCCTTGACCGCCTTGACTATATCCGAACTAGCCTCCACGTCCAGGACGAATGAGCCGTAGGGTTCAATCCACGGGACTTGCTTTGCGACATAATCGTGCAGGTCACGAATGCGAACGTCGCCCACGGGGATATGCTCCCAGGTCAAAGACTGATGGACCATTTCACAAGTGTCGGGGTCAAACGTCATATCCACGTCAACGTCCGACTTGCACAGGACTTCACACGTTTTCAAGTCAAACTTGATTTCGCCCTTGCCTGTCTTCAAATCTTCCCTAAACTGATATGTGAACCTGGACTGCAAATCGCTTTCAAGGAACTCACGGGAATCGCTAGGCATATACTTCGCAGCGGAAACGCACATACTGATAGGTAGCATCCACACGCTGTTAATGATTACCGCAGCAGCCAACGTTTCTTCGTAAACCTTGGAACCCAGGCTGCTACTATACCTATCCATTATAAAGTCACTCTTGCCCAACGCTCTAATGCCGTCTGCATACTCATTTACGTGCTGACCGCTACCACCCCACTTCTCGCATTCTTCAAAGCCCACAATGAACTTCGGGTCCAACAGGGATAGTCGGCAGTGCAATTCCCAAAAGTCTGCAATTCTCGCACCATTACCGCTAGAATCAAGGTATTCAACAGTGGGGTAAAGGTAGATATTGGAAGTAGATATTTTTCGCAACCCGTGGTCCCATACTTCCCATTGGCACATATCCAATTCAAGCATAGGCTGACCCTTGACGAACAAAGTCTGTTCATAGTTCCCGTTGCTCTTTACTTCAATGTCATCGCAGCCCGTCCACTTACGCACCAGGTCCGCTACACGCTCAATAATCGGGAACGCTTCAAGATACAACTGCAACTCTCTCAACGCTGTCAACTTTGCACAGCGGGCTTCCACGGTCTTTTCCGAACCCGAAGCAAGTATTCGTCGCAACTCCGACACACGCTTTCCGTCCCAGGACTTCGGAACCTTTACGGACTTGCTGATGGAATCCGTGATATACTTTTCTGCAAGTTTGACCTTTTCTTTCAGCACCCTGGATTTAGCCGACGACAAATCCTTTTCGGAGCGTTGCAGCACGGCTGCATAATGCTTCGCCTGCTTCAAGTCTTCGGACACCTTTTCACGCAGTTCCGTTAGGTTCTGTTCGTTCCTGGCTGTCACGCCTTTAAGTTGTTCTTCAAGCGTCATAAAACCCTCTAGTTTCTATACCTACTCCAAAAGTCGTCTGCTTCCTGCTGCTTTCGCTTACGCTCACGCCAATACTTTCCGTATAGCCATTCATTCGGCAGGGCGACGAACGCAATGATTAAGCCGATACACACAATGGCGAACACGACCCAAAAGATAGGGACACCCCATTTGTGTATCAAGTGGTCCACGGCTTCGTCAAGCCCAACGCCATTCAAGAACTTTGCATCGTTGAACTGATGGTTGTCAATGTTGGCATAGACGGTTCCCGTATAGGACAAATTCCTGCCGTAATAGACATAGCGTTGCTTGGCAGAAAAGAACCCGCTGCGGTTCAAGTTAATCGTGGTGATATAGTTCTCCCCTGGGAGTGCAGGGAACGACCCGTAATAGAAATTCCTGCCCAGGAAATTGACCTGGTTGACCGCAAAGTGATTGCGACCGATAGCGTCCCAGGTCCAATAGGTTTCCGTATGGCAGTGTCTATTCTTACCCTCACCCGAACAGACGGTCCTGTGGTGCTTTCGGTATTCTTCAAGGACCCTGGTAATCGTCATATAGTTCCCGATACCATCGTCCGTCACGAACCCTACCGCACTGACTGTCCCGTAGGCGAGCGTGTGCCCTGCGTTAGTCTTGAACGCATAGTTAAATTGTGTGCTGTCCGCTAACTTGACAGCCTCATAATACTTCACGTTTGCGTCGTCTTCGCAACTACGAATGGAGCCTGCGATACAGATACCACCGATAAATGCAATAAGAGCGAACACGATTGACACGAAGATTTCACGATTCGTCACTTCCACTTCGGGACCGCTGTTGTATGAATAAGGGTAAGACATAGGTTAGTCCTTCAATAAGCCCGTCGGAGCGTCAACGGGAGCGTTTTCAAACTTCAAGTATTCGTATTCCTTTGCTTCGTAGCCTACCCAATCCAGGAACACACGGGTCGGGAAACTGCGGACGTATCGCTTGTAATCTTTGACACCTGCATTGTAGTAGGTTCTATGGCTATCAATGCGATTTTCGGTCATCGCAAGTTCGCTCATATACCTGTCGTAATTCTCAATGCTTCTCAACTGCGGGTATCTTTCCACGACACCTTTAAGGTAAAGGGAAGCGTTCACGTTGCCGTTGCCTTCCTTTGGGGTGCGGGCTTCGGACAACTGCACAAGCACTTCGGATTCGTGCTTGTCGTATGATTTAACCGCTTCTGCAAGGTTGCGGAGCAAACCGTTTCTGCGATTATATTCAGCGTTAAGGTCGCTTTCAGCACTTTCAATCACCTGTTCCTTTGCGATAGCGGAGTTCTGCGAACTTTGAACACCGAAAATGCAGGCGACTGCGGTAAGTCCCGCAAGGACGAGGACTGCGATTACAATGAGGATTGCTTTTTTCATTTTTTGTTTTTCCTTGTTGGTTTATGTAAGACAATACTTACTTTCGGTTTGGTTTTAACGATTTAATTGTTGAACACCATTCAAAATTATCGCAGCAATAACCTATTTGGTGCGGTTCACTACCGCACCATTTTTCACGATTCTTTTTGAACCTGTGCTTACACCAATAACAACATTTATGTTTATCCATAAGTTACCTCATTCTAGGTTAATACGTTCCCGAAATGCTAGTGATTTCTTGCATCGGGAAATCGTGTCGTTTCAAATAGTCACGGCAGCGGTCAATACTGCCAATACGATTTTCTTCATTTTTTGATTTCCTGGATAGAAGTTATACAACGGACGGCAAAACATCAACGACCTTGTAAGCCGAATAGTAGTCTTCGCCCCAACCATACTCAAAGTCCCAACCGTCGTAATGCAATTCGGCTGCGTGAGAGTTGTTGGGGCTATCCCAATCCTGCTTTACCTTGTTCTTTACCTTTTCAAGATTTTCCTTTGAGTATTCGTAAATCTTGATTTCGTCGTCGGTGTGACGGTTGTGGCACTTATAAACGATAACTTTCATAGTTTCCTCGGTTTGTTGTGGTGGGTTATGTCAGTAATATAACAAATTACCTAAATGTTGTCAATACGAATTTTGAAATTTTCGCATAATTTTTTCTTGTCGTCCCTGTCGTCATACAGCGGGCACGGGAACGGACAATGCGAGCAGCCACCCATAAAGGTCTTATACAAGTAGCATTGAACACGGCTCTTTACGTCCTTTGTGAAGACACGCAAGTTCATAGCGAACACAGCGTCACGTTCGTCGTCCGTAAGGTCCAACAGGTCCCGAAGTGCAATACGCACCTGCTTGTCAAGCGTTTCCAGGGAACCATTGTTCGTAATCACAACGTCGTGCTTATCAAGCGGGCAGTCCTGCTGCAAGTTGTCACGTTCGGCAATCTGTTCAATAGACAGACCGCTTCGCTGTTCCACACGTTCGTATCGCAGGTCCTTGTCCGCACGAACTACAATCCTACGGGAATAGTTAGGGAGCGACTTAAACATATCCAGAACCCGCTGCGATTCGTGAACTTCAATGAACACGGGAACGTCTTCACTGATACCCACCAGGTAATTAGGCAAGAACACCAGGAACGACTTGAACACATATTCCTCAAATGCACGACGCTGCTTCGCATAACAAGCCTTGAAGAAGTTCTCACGCATAAACGAAACGTCCACGTTGCCGTTGCCGTCCAGGACTTCCTTTGAGAACAACTTTACCAACTTCTTCTTGCAGCACTTCGCACCCAGGAACATTTTTGAAAATTCGTCAATGCTCACTTCGCAGTGGTGGTGCCTGCGGATAACCGAAGCCACGGCAGACTTACCGCTGCCGATACGCCCCGTAATCAAGATAATGCGGTTCTTCATTATTCCCCCTTTAAGTTCTCAACGTCGCTGTAAAGGGCGTTCAATATGTTTGCAATCGGAACTTCTTCAATGCGAAGATGCCGTTTGATTTCGTCGTTGCGGTAATCCGTGTTCCATTCGTCCCAGGGCTTATTCCCAAAGTATTCGTCGTGAATGTAGGTGTCCGCTTCATCACGGTTGTTAAAGAACCTAATAAAGCGACGATACTTACCGTCCTGGTAATACAACGCCATCACGGTCGGGATGGCACAGCCCCTTTTGTTTTCGGTTTTAGTCTTGTTCATTTTACTTGCCCTTATACTTGTCGTAAAATTCTTTCAAGTCCACGGTCCCACCCAGGCGATTATACAAGGATTGCATATTGGCGAACCCTTCGTCGCTATAAGCGAAACTGCGACCCTCTTTCTTTTGAATGCTTTCAAGTTCTTCGTCAATGAACTTCTTGCAGGAATACAGGTCAAACGAATGTGCGAACGCACTAAACCCGTCTTCGTCAATGGCTTCCCATACGACGCAGTGTTCGGGCTGAAAGTAGCCCCCGCATTCAATGAACACGCCCCTATACAAATAGCGAATGCCAACTTCGGAGCGACCTGTTTTCTTGTGTGGTAATCGGTGTGCCCTAAACATACGCAGCCCTACTAGAAAACGGGAATGGCGTTGCGGAGCGAATCCAATACAGCGTTCAACTGCTCCGTCGTGAGAACCTTGAAATCGCCCGCTGTGCCCACAACGCAGGTAAGCAGCAGGTCTTTCTTCTTCACACGGGTGCGATACCAGGAACCGCTACAATCCCCGTTCTTTGCGGACTTCGCAGCGACCTGCACATAGTCCTTGTAATAGAAAATGTAGATGGAGCCTTCCTTTACGTGGAAGTCCACAAGATAATAACTATCGGAATCCTTGTGCGAAATCTTGACCCACTTGTTAGTGTAGTTTTCATAATGGGCTTCTGCACAGGGCGACTTGCTTGATTTTCTAGTCATAGACAATCCTTGATTATGCGGTGTAGTTTACCCGCCTGTTAGATGCTGACCTTGCCGTTGAATCCGTAGGAAATCGTCTTGCCCTGGAGCAGTGCGATAGCGTCTTCCTTTGCAAAACGCAGATAGCCACGGCTAGACAGTAAGCGACCATTGATGGTGCCGTTAGGTTCATACAGGTCAAAGTCATCGGTCCTGTAATCGTGGCGAATGTAAAGGGTCTTCTGCCCGTTGCTGCAAACATAGCGGTTGCCGTCACGCTTAATCGTGATGCCTTCGGGAACTACGACGTTGTGTCTTCTCATTGGAATATCCTCGGTTTCGGGTGGTTGGTTGTCTTTACGTCCTAAATATAACAAAATACCTGCTGATTGTCAACAGGTATTTTAAAAATTTTTAAATTTTTGATTATTTTCCGTGGGCTTTCTTGAAGTCTGTATAGACGGTCGGCAGTTTTACCCTCACCCGCTCCAAAAGGTCTTCGTGGAGTTTTGCGATTTCCCGAAGCGAGTCATATTCCCATTTGGGGACTACCACGGTGTCAGCGTCCCCGTGCGGGCTAATCGGGTATTTTTTGAGGCGACTCACTTATTTGCTTCCCCCTCGGCAGCATCGCCCTGGGGTTCCGCAGCAGCGTCGCCCTGGAACCCTGCAAACTTCCAGGTGTTCGCACAGTCAAGCGAGAACGTCAAGTGGTTTTCGTCAGTCGGGACGAACACCCCACAGTCAATGAACAGGACCATCAAGGAAAGCAGTTGGTCGGGATAGTTCGCAAGCGGGCTGTGCAGGCAGAAGTAGTCGGCAGTCACGTTCCCGTTCAAGGCGACGTAGGACGTGGTAAGGAACCTTACGGCATTGTCCAGGGCGATTAACAGGGAAGATTCTGTCGGGAACGCCTCTTTGAACATCGGGGCGTATTCCTTCGCCTTCTTTGCAATGTCGGAGGTGTATTTCATTTCAGCGGATGCGGGTGTCACTTTCGGAACATTCTTATGAGCCATTGCCATTCCTCGGTTAGATTAAAAAATCGGGGCACTCCCGATAGGGGAGCAGATACACTTTGAACACTTACAAAGGCGGGATTGCCCGATACTTGTATATAGTTGCAAGGCTACTTTTTTGAAAGCCATATGCGATGCTCCTGGTAAAAATTTAGGGTGCCCCATTAACAAGAGGCAACACGTTAAACCCAATAGAACACTTGGGGCACCCTGTTTCAAATATAGTATATTGCCACTGTGAATAAACTGTCCAAATTGTGAATTACCACCAAACCCTATTCTTCCTTTAAAGATGCGTGGTATTCGTCAAGCGTAGCGGGAAGCGGTCGGTTTTCAAAATTCTTGTTCGCAAGGATTGTATATCGCCCGTCGCACAAGACAGAAATGGATTCGTCAATTACGCCCTCAATGACGTTGTAGCGGATTTTTGTGCCCGCAGGGAACACCTTTTCAGCAAGGGCTGTAATACGCTTGTAGCCGTCAGCGTAGTCGGAGGTCCGAACATCCACGGACGTGTGGTTGTCGGAGTTGTTATTGCCGTTGAACAGGTCGTCCACGGAAAAGGTATAAGTGGAATGTTTTGCCATTAGAGCATACCTCGGTTATTGGTTGTCCGAGGTATAATATAACAAAATACCTGCTTATTGCAAACAGGTATTCTAAATAATAAATGTTACATTTTACTTACATACAGTAATAGACGGCAGTGACGTTACTGTTCTTGTCGTAGTGTTCTTCGGATGCCACGATAACTTTCTTGTCGTAGGTCAAGGAACTAACCACCGTGGAACCGATTTCCAACACCTGCGAATAGGTGAACATCTGCATATCCGAAAACAACTTTGCGATTTCATTGCAGTTGTTCACGACGTTTTCCATAGCAGCCTGGTCTATGTTCGTGAACTGTCCGAACGGCAGGACCACCTGGGCATCGTCGGGATATGAACCCGTTACAAGTTCTTCCCACCCGATGAACCCCGCAAGCGGGGCACGACCGTATAGCCTACGGAACGGCACCTGGACCTGGACGGGCTTCTGCTTGTAGAGTTCGGAATAGTAAACGACCTTTTCCTTTTCAAAGTCCACAAAGCCAAACTTCGGGGACATATTCGCTAAAAGGATTGCCAACTGACCCTTGTTCAAGAACAAGTTCAAGAACGTGGTCGGGACCTTGGGACCGTTCTCAAGCCCAAGCCCCTTGAGTATTTCAGCAGCCTTGGCACTCTCAACCGACATAGGCGAGGTCTGCAACCACTTTTCGTGGGAGCCTAGAAGGGCTGAAATCTTGACCTGCGTCTTCTCACCGACGTGCATATACACTTCGCTGCCCGCCACCTTGTATTCCTGCTTCACGTCCTCCACCGTAAGCGTGAACTTCGGTGCGTCGGAATAGGTCGCCATCGGGACGGCAAATTCAGCGAACGTATAACCCGACAGTGCCCTGCGGATTATAACTTCTTCAATGTTTCCAAGGTCGCAGCCAATCATTATATCTTGAAGTCCTCTTGTTCGTTCAATTCCGTAGCAAGCCACATGCGGTCAACGGGTGCGACGGCAGCACCCCTAGCCAATCGGTGAGGTGTATCAATGCCGTTGTAAATAAGGTCCCATTTCATATATTGGTCCCTGGGGAACAACTTGTCGGGGCGGTAGCGTGTCTTCAAGTCAGCCACCACGACATTGCCCATAACGCACTGCGGATTCACTCCGCTGTTGTTGTCCAGGAACCGTTCAATCGTTTTAGAGTCTGCCATACATTACCCGCTAGAAGAAGTGTTATACAGGGCACCATACATATTCGTGATTGAAATGTTCACGTCCATTGCGGTGGGATAGACGTTCCCGCCCGACGTATCGTCTACAGCGTAGCCCTTTTCCGTGAACTTTGCAGAAGTGAGGACCCCGTTCACACTTTGACGTGCGACCTGTCCCTCAATAATAAGTTCTACGGGGTGTCCTGCGGTCATCCACTTGCCCGCCACACCGCTGTTCATATTAGAACCCATCGCTTCCAAACCCGCCTGCATATTCGCACCGATACCGATAGCACCACCGATAACGGGAACGCCTGCGGTCTGTCCCGACATAGAGGCACCCGAACGTGCCTTGCCCTCGGCATACATTTCCTTGTTACCCGTAGCATAGCCCACGGTAATCTGTGTCTGTGCGGACGTGTGCTGCATAGCGGAGGTCATCATCGCCATACCCGCAGCGTCCATCGGGTCGTCGTTATAAAGGGCATCGTCGCCACCACGGGCGGGCTTGTAGGAAGCCAAACTCATATTCAAGAGTTGACTGCTAGAGGTGAACTGCTTCCAACCCTGTGCCAACATTTCGCTGCGAAGATTTTTCTTAACCGTCACGTAATCACGATAATCCGTAAAATACATAACCCCGTCAAGGCTGATAGTCAGTTCCAACCTATCGCCCTGCCATTGAACACCAGGCAGGGGCTTGGACAACTTGCTTTTCGGGTCATTACCACCTGCGTTCGCACCCAGGCTTTGTATCAATGTCAAAAACTTCTCAACAGAACCCGCCCCTTCCCTGCATTGGTAATTAGGGAAGTTGTGTTCGTCAAGGGAAACATACCTGTCGGAATAAATATACAGGCACCCGTAGCGATAGCAGTTTGCACGGGCGAGCCTGCGAAATTCTAGGGATTCAATAACCTGTTCCATCACACAACCTCATTAAGCGGTCCACGGTGCCATAGCAGGGTTAGCAACCATAATCGGGGTGGTGCCAGGGTTCTTCGCAGAAGCCATAACAGCTTCACGCATAATTTCGTTCTGCTCACGCTGATTACGCCAATCTGCAACCTGGTATTCGGCAGGTGCGGGAGCCTGTGCAGCCCTAGCCTGTTCCATAATGGCGTTAGCCTCGGAAGGTGTAGTAAGGGCGGTTTCCCTGCGTGTGACAGACGCACGGACACCACGGGAATACACCGACGTAGTATCAATGATACCAGGTCCGTTCGTGACTTCCCGACGGGTCTTACGCTGTTTTTCCTGTTCGGCTTCAACGGCTGCGGACTTCTCCGAAATCTTGGATTGAACTTCGCTGTCCTTATACCAACCACGACCGAACAGACGGCTGCGGTCAAACAATTCAATCAAGCCGTTAATGCCCCCAAGTATCTGTGCCCCCGTTTCAATTATTGACGACACAATCATAGGCATTATGAGTTTGGTCATATCCATAATGGACCCTGCCAAACCACTTACTATGGGCACAAGCCTGTCAAATGACATAATGGCACTAGCGACCAAACCCCAGGGACCCAGGAACTTCGTTGCGGACTTTGCAATAGACCCAATACCCTTTACAACACCGCCCAACGCCTTGCCTAGCCCACCGAGGTTCACAGCACCCGATTTGCTACCGAACATACCCGTTGAAGCGGGGTTTACAGTAGCCTGCGGTGCAGCCCCCCGCTTGACAACGGGAGTAAGCAACCTGGAACTTTGGCGGGGTGCCTTTTGCATTCTTGCATTTTTAGGCATCTGTCTAGGGGCTTCGGATGCTTTCTGCGGGATTTCCGCTTTAAGCGTGGAAGCAATTTCGGGGCGTTCTGCGGGAGCAAGTGCAGGCTTTGTGACTTTCGCTTTCGGGGCAGTAGCCTTTTCCACATTGTCTGTAATCCCGCTGCGTGTAAGCGTCGGAACTTCTGCGGGCGGTGCAGACTGCGGTTCACGGATAGCCTGGGAAATTTCTTTCGCTGCCTTTTCCATAGACGGGACGTTCACCTTGACCTTGCCCGAAAGCAACTGCTTTTCAAAGTTCACGCCCTCGCCTGCCACAGCCTTGACATTCTGTGCCCGTTCCGCATACAGGCTCGCAGCGGACCCTGGGTCCTTGATACCCTGCTTTGCAGCACGGATAGCAAATTCTTCGTTAATGTCTGCCTGCTTTACGCCAAATTCCTTGTCAGCCAAAGCCTTTTTGCCCTCGGCAATTCGGTTCTGCTGATTTACAAGTGCGTCATACTTTTCTTTGGTCGCTTCGCTAATCGGAGTTTCTTTATTTTCCTTGACGTAGCGACCTAGACCCGCAACCAGGAACTTTCCAAGGGAATCGCCCCCCGAATTGCCTAGACCACCGATAGCGGATTCAATAGTCCCGTATTTGTCCTTAATGGCAAAATTGGCTTCGGCACGTTCAGTTTCTATCGCCTTGATACGACGCTTCTGCATATCTTCGGCATTTTTCTTTTGCAGGTCGTATTTCTTCTTTTCAAGTTCAACCGTGGCTTCAAGCGTCTTCCTGTGTTCACGGGCAACCAACTGCTGCAAACGAAATGCTTTCAGTTGTTCTTCCGTGACCTGCGGGACAAGGCTTTCAGCCAAATCCATCATACGTTGGTGGCGTTCCTGCTCAATCTTGTCTTCGGCAATCTTTGTTGTGAGCAGGTTGCGAATAGTGTCTTGAACGTCCGTTGCTTCGCCCGTCCGTCTAGCGATAGCGTTAGCAGCGATTTGGTCCTTAACTGCTAGTTGCATTCTATCCACAGCATTGGCGACCCGCTGCATACCTTCTGCGGTCTTACTCAAAGTTTTAGCAAACGGTCCACCTTGATTAGACAGACTTTCACGCTTTTCTTTCAATTCAACCATTTTTTCAAACAAAGTCGCCATAGTTGCCATCACCTCGTAGTTCTGTTCGGTTTGTTAGACTTCTTGCGTTCCGCTTCAAGCATTTCTTCCCTTGCCCGCAAGTAGTCTTCCACTTCGGCTACGGACGTGTTCATATCCACGTCAAAGCCTAAAATTAGTCTTATACTTGCTAATCGCTGCCTTGTCAAGAAACGGGGTGTATTGAGTGACCTCCACGGCACTCAAAGCCACGCTGTATTTCTTCTTGCATTCGGGACATTCAAATTCGGCTTCGGTATCATCCAGGAAATAGGTTTTAATGGCTTCAAGCATAAGGTTCAAAATGCCGAAGTCGTCCATTTCCATAATAGTTTCACGAATCTTTTCTTTCTTGCCGTCCACAGACAGAATATAAGGTTCCACAAGGTCAATGAACTTTGCAGGTTCCAATTCGTCCAGGTCGGTGTCTTTCGTGAAACCCAACTTTTCCACCATAGTGTCCCAGGCTTCAACTGTCGGATAGCCCAATTCCCAAACGTGCTTGCCATCGTCAATGGTAAGCGGGTAAGGGTCGTCTGCTGCAAGGCTAGGAACAGGCGGGAAATCGCTCATAGATATGGAACGCTTGTGGGCTTTCTTGCAGTGCGGGCAGGTAAGATTCAGTTCCCATTTCTGCTTCGGGTAAGCGTGGAACGCAAGCATAGCCACAAGATACTTCACGTCCACAGGGACAAGGAGGCTTGCGTCTATTTCGTCGCCCACAAGAACCTGCAAAAGTTTCACGACTTCTTGCAGCGACGGGTCCTTGCCCAAGTCAATAGCCTGCTGCAAACTCATAGCCTTCATCTTGAAAGACTTGAATTTGTAGGGCTTAAAGTTGGACGGCAGGGAAGTCACAGGAATTATCATTTTATACCTCGGTTGGTTTAGATTGCCCTTAACGTAAGTTTTACGTCAAGAATTTCTGCGGACTTGTAATCCACAGAATCGGGTGGTTCATACTTTGAAAGATAGCATTTAATTTGAGTGGGGTTGTCTTCGTGACCCCACATAAGCGTTATAGGCAACCGCAAATCAATGTAGCCAGGGTGGACGGTTGCCGTATAAAGGGAACGCAGCAGCAATTCCTGTCTGTTCGTCACATAGGCTTCAACGGTAAATTCCTGGGTCTTCAACTGCCCATCTTCAATAATGAACGGGCGAAGACCGCCAACGTTAGAAATAACCAACTTATTCAGTTCGTCAAAGCCACGGGGAAAGACACATTCTGCGTCAAAATGTGCCGTATCTAAAAATGTCGTATCAATAGCAGATTGGACCGACAGCCCGTTTCTTACGTTGAATGCCACTATGAAATCCTTTGAAAGTAGAAGCGGGGTGCCCCTATCTACCCAATAGATATATAGTGGCACCCCGTCAAATTAGGTGTTGCCGTCGCCAATCGTCCAACCGTGTGCCTTGATTTCAAGTTGCACGGAGCCGATTTCGGCAGCGTCGGAAGTGTAGTTCGGGGACTGCACCTTTTTGAACTGCACACCTTTAAGGTGGTAGGTAATTGTCGGGGGAACTTCCCCATCAGCCGTGGAGTTGCCCAAGGCTTCCAGGGTAATCCCGTCAAAGGTGTATTCCGACTTTTCATTGATATTGCGGTGGTTGAAATAACCCGCAGTATTGTTCGCCACGTTCACAAGAGCCTTGAAAATACGGTGGTCCATATTTTCATAAATGTCAATCGGGAGCGAATCAATAAAGCGGTCCTGCCAAGCAGCCTGGGAAATGTGAATGCCCTTGATTTCCGCTTCTGCATAGGTGGTTTCAGTTTCAAACTGAAAGTCGCTATGGCAGGCGAAGGACATCTGCAAACGGGGGTCGTTTGCCACGTCGCCCATAAGTTCTTTCAACTTATCGCACTTGTCAAAGTTAATACGCCAATTTGACGTAACGGCATAGTTGTATTCATTGAAGTTCTTGCCGAGAAGTTCTCCAATCTTAATGTTCTGTGGCATAGATTAAGCCTCCTGTGCAAGCGACACAGCCAAAGTCTGCGTTTGGCTGTATGCGGTAATGTAAACGTCCACAAAGCGAGCCACGCCCTTGAAGCGGATTGCATAGTCAAAGCGAAGCACTTCATCACCGATAACGTTCTTGTCGGCACTGACGATACCTTCTTCAATGTAGTTCTTGTCAATGAAGTTTTGGTTCAACTGATTAAGAACTGCAAGACCACGGTTGACAGTGGATTGGTCGTTGTATTCAGCCACGAATGCCTTCATAGCGTCATAGATAGCGAACTTCATCCATAAGAACGAAATAATGCAGTGAATGTCGGAAAGCGACGTGTCGGTAAGTTGCGACGTGCGTTCTTCCCAAATGAAGTAGCCACCGTCTTCAATGACAGGGTTAATCTTCAACTGACGGGCGAGCATATTGCGTTCGGGTCCGCTGAACTGCTGCGACAGGGACAGACAAGCAATCTGTCCGTAATTGTAGCCGAACGGGGGACGTGCTTCAATGCCGTCGTTGTAGTGGCTGTTGAGCAAGTCAGCGACCAAGCAAGCCATAGTCACAGCCGTTCTCTTGCCTGCCAGGGTGCGGTAAGCATACTGACAGTAGTCGGCAATAAAGCGGTTGCCGTGACGACCCGTAAGGTTGCCGAACACGTCGGTAGAAGCAGCACGACCAATGTTAGACAGACCCAAGGTCGCTTCATTGGAAGCCGTGATTGCGGAAATGTAATCCGCAGGGTTCATAATGTCGCCAAGGTTCGGGGTAGCAAGACAACGCCAACGGGTAAGGTTGTCCCCAAGCAACACTTGGAGTGCCTGCGAGTAGGCGTAGGACTTGTTCTGCCCAAGAATCTTGTTTTCCTTAATCATACCCTCAAAGTAATGGAGTTCATTAGTAATCGGGTCGTTTTCGTAATCAATGGTGTAGTCGCCAAAGATTTCGCTAGACTTCGGAACAAGATACTTGGAACCACCCATAACAGCGTCCATCTGCATAGAAATGTAGTTGGAATCAAAGTCGTCGTAAGACATAGACACCACGAAATCATTCTTGCAGTAGGTCTTGTAGTAGGAAGCCCAATACTCATTCTGCTCACCCATATACATATAGGTGTTGCGGTTTTTAAGATAGAGTTGGGTGCTAATGTTGAACTTCGCAACATAGCCGTCGCCCTTCTTTGCAACCGTCACATTACCGCACGGGAAGCCGTAGAAGCCAGGTGCGAGTTTACGGGTAGAAGTCGGGTCTTCGGCAATCGGGAGTTCCACGGTAGCCGTGAGCGAAATAGACAGACCGAAGCAGTTGAGTTGCTGCGGACCGCCATCCTTACCCGAATACAGGTAATAGACACCATACTTTTCGTTTTCGTCGGAACCCGAACCTTCCACACCCACACCAGGGGTATAGACAAGCGGGGTGTCCCAATCTTCTTCAATGACGTGCTTGCCGTCTGCGTAAGTGGCACCCTTGACCGCTTCTGCAAACTTGTCAAACATACCCCAATCGGAGCCGTCAAACAAAGCGGAGTAGTCAAATTCAGCCATACGGTTCACACGACCATTCACGAAAGCGGTAATCTTGACAGGGTGTTCGCCCTCGTCACCGCTACCGCTACCGCCCGCTGCTGCACCGACCAGGAAGCCGTCCAACTTGAAATCGCCCGAAGCGGAAATAAGGTTGGCAACGTCGGGATTGAATGCGAGTTCTGCGGGAACGTCTTCGTCAATGTGGTTTGCACCGTCAAAGTCAAACAACTGCACACGGACGGAACGACCTTCCTTTGCGTAAGCAGACTGCGTAATCGGCTGACTTAAACGCACGACGACGTTCTTCTTGTCCTTGGAGCAGTAATCGCCTTCGCCCTTGAAGTAAAGGTAGGATTCGCTGTCTTCAACAGGGGCAGCGATAGCCGAAGCGGGAAGCATAGTGTTCACGACCAACTTGCCGTCTTCCACCGTAAACTTCATAGCACCGAACGGAGTGTCCGACGGGAGCATTTCGGGGTCCTTTGCACGGCAAAGAACCTGCGGGACCTTACGCTGTGCGAGCAAGTAGGCTTCCATAGCAGCAAGCCCGTGACGCTCCATATTCGGAGTGCCGAACGTCTTCACGTAATCGTCTTCGCTAGAAATCAAGGTTGGTGTATTACAAAGTCCCCTGTCTGCTTCAATGGCACCCGCAGAACGGAAACCGATTGCAACAGAAGAACGCTGCGATTTATCAATGAGGTAAACACCTACGCCTGCGGAATCATTAACGGGCATATTACTTCTCCTGTGTTAAATTTTTGGCGACGAGGGAATCCATTTCAACCACCTTTTCGGGGGCACGGCTGCAAGCGGATTCGTGCATTCTATCAAGCAACGCCATTTCGTCGGTAATCACGGCTTGATGCTTTTCTTCCACGTGTTCGGGGGCATACTTGCGGGCGAAGCCTTCTGCCATTTCAGCACCCATAAACTTCGTGGCAACTTTCTTCGCTTCGTCAATGTGGTTTTCCTGCAAGAGCGACTTCACCAGGGTAGCGATTTTAGTCTTGTCATTACCGACAAACGCTTCCCCAAGGTAGCCATACTTGTGAACGAAACTTTCGCACGGTTCGGCAGAAGCCATAGCGTCACACCATTCGTCGTCGGAACAGGTGTTGGACTTGCAAAGGGCGTTGTCCATAATGCAGTTCACGGCAGAAATAAGGAACGAACGGAGTTGTTCAATTTCGTAGTCAGTCGGGTATTCGGGAATGGTAAGAGCCAGGTCGCCCGTTTCGTCATTGTAACCGCCATCAATGGTGTCCGCTCCGTAATACGGGTCGGGGACAAATTCCTGGGTTGGCTTCACAAGTTCCGAAGCACCACGGACAATCAACTTGCCGTTTTCGTTGGCGATAGTTACGCCCGTGCCTTCCAAAGCGTCGTTAGCAAGAGCGATAACGGAATCAAGTTCAATCGGGAAGCCGTCCATATCCACCTGGTCAACGTCTTCGGACTTCTTCTTATAACTAGAACCCGTGGTCTTGTTTACATTGTCCATAAACTTGTCGGGGTCTTCAACTTCAAGGGCATTACCATCCTTGTCAACGACGTAGGTCTTGCCATTCTTCGTGATAGTCTTCACGTTGTCCTTGCCGTCGCTGTAAACGGATTCTGCCTTTACAGGATTGAACTCAACGGAAACGTTGTATGCAGCGTTGTAGCCGTTGGAAATCGGTGTCATACGAACCGACTCAATGGCAGGCGAAGAAGCCTTTAACGAATCCATAAGACGTGTGACAGCACCAGGACCGCCCGTCACGGATTCAGTAAACGAGAAACGACCACTTTTGTATTGGTCAATGTGGAACGCTTCACCGAGGGAATGTCCGAAAGTGGACTTGACACCTGCGTTAAGGTCAGCCCAAAATTTAGTCTTTGCGTTTTCAGTGAAATTCATTTGAGGAATACTCCTAATTTTCAGTATATACTAGACAAAATATAAATAAAATTTTTAGCACGTTCGCAACCATTATAGGCTTCAAACATATTTTATTAAAAGTGCCTGCCTTGACAAATGTTGCTCAACAAATTATATTTAAGCGTATGAAGACCGTAAAAGTGCCAATACTCAAACCACCCTGCTTGAATACAGACATTCAACAGTATAGCAGTATGGTCCGTATGGCATTTAAGCGGTATCAAGAAGGACTATCTAATAAAGAAATTAGGTCATACTTAAAAGAGCGTTACACAATAAATAGTTGGCTTATAGAGTCCGCAAGAGCAGACGCACAGAACTTATATAACACCCTAAAGACAAAACACGTCATTTGGGGCGGGTTAGATAATCTAAAAAAATACCTAAACGGGTCTATATCAAAAGAGCAGTATAAATGCCGTAGAAACTTTCCTGTCTGCTCGGTAGGGGAATCCCCTAACAAGGGCAACAGGCTGTTTGAATTAACTCTAAAAAACAATCAAGTTACTTACAAACCCTCTCGCAGAATCCACACAGAAATACGGTTCTGCCCTGTAAAGAAGAAACTAGCACAGGAATTAGCAAAAGTTCAAGAACTTGCGGAACAAGGAAAAATGCCCGTAACTGTAAAGTTCACTAGCACCCACCTGTTCTTTACTTACGACGAATCCTTGATTTACAACGAAGCCTATAAGGGATTGAAGCATAACCGTGTTCTAGGTATTGATATGAACCCCAACTACATAGGGGTATCTGTTATTGAATTTACCAAAAAGGCAGGCTTCACCGTCTTGCACAAAGAAGTGTTTGATTTAACAACCCTTACTAAACCTAGCGGGGAATCTTCACAGCATAAGAAATCCAAGTATTTTACGAATAAATTGAAACACGAAACTATTGCGATTGCTTACAAGATTAACAAACTTGTAGATTATTGGAAGTGTAACAAGTTGGCTATTGAAGACCTGTCTATTAAACCTACCAATAAACAGAAGGGTAAGACATTTAATCGGTTGTGCAACAACAAGTGGGAACGCCAACTTTTCGTGGACAAACTTAAAATGCTCGCAGGAATACACAAATATGAACTTGTAGAGGTTAATCCTGCATATTCTTCAATCGTGGGAAACTTCGCATACGGTGGTCCAAATACACCCGATATGGTTGCTGCAAGCATAGAAATCGCTAGACGAGCATACAAGAAGTTTGAAAAAGGATGGTTCTATCCGAGGTTTAACATTAACCACTTAAATGAGCAATGGAAGCAAACATTAAGTGGTGTGAAATCTTGGAAGGACTTATTCTTGAAAGTCAAAGAATCTAAACTGAAATATAGGTTCCTGCTATCCGACTATATCGGGAATGCAGTCTTTAGAGGAATATATCCTAAACAAAAGTGGGAACGTTACACTTTTACTACAAACGGATGTATTCCACATTTCGCAACAATCTAAAAATAAGTCCTATACAAACTCTACACTAGCACTTCAATGCTTCAAGGGACCATTGTTCGTCAAGGTCGGGGTGTTCGCTGCGGAATTTCTTCAACGCCTTGTGAACTTCCCACGCAAGGTTCAAATTCTTTTCCTTGCACTCTTGCTTCAACGTGTCATACAGTTCTTTTACTTTTTCTTCTAGCGTCATACATAGTTTCCTTTTCTGTATGCCGTGGTTGTCCTATATACAATATAGCACCATAGCGTCAAAAATGAAAGTTGCCGAGTATTCCTCGGCAACTATCCAATCCATTAGACCAGGCGGTTATTAGAACGGTTCGGGTTCGCCCATTTCAGCGGGGTTCGGGGCTTCGTTTTCGCCCCCGTTCGCTTCGGGTCCTTCTTCGCCACCCTCGCCACCTGCGGGGCTGTATTCCTTTTCAACGTCGCTAATCACGTCGTTTTCTTCTTCGTCGGATTCTTCGCCACCCTCGGTAGAACCGCCATTGTCGTCGTTCACAATCTGTGTGATAGCGTCGGCAAGAATGCCAATGACATTCATATTGTCTTCGTTCTTGTGATACGACAGGGCGTTCTTCAAGGTCTTGCAGGCTTCGCCAAGAGCCTGGAACGATTCAACAGCGTTCTTGACGGCTTCTTCTGCGTAGATAACTTCGTCGTCAAATTCGCCCGCCAGGGAAGCGTCCTTGACAAGTTTATCGCAGCAGTGAAGCACGGACTTCGTAAGGACTTCAAACTTCTTACCGAGTGTCGGAGCCTTGCGGACGTAGGATTCAACGACGATACCCACGACAGCGAAGCCTTCTTCAACTTCGGCAAAGGTTTCAGCGGATTCAAGGGCTTCGTCTTCAAGGTTGAAGAACAGGGAAGTAAAAGAGTTCCACAAGGTAGAAATCTTGTCCTTGAGCGTAGAAACAAGTTCTTTGAGTTTGTCAATAAGACCTTCGGACACAAACGCTTCGGTCGGGATAGTATCAATATCGCCCTTGGAAAGCGTAGTGATTGTGGTCTTGATAGTTGCTTTCGGGGTGGACGCTTCCTTGACAATCTGTTCCACCAGGTCACGGAGTTCCTTGAACTGCTTGGGGTCAATGACCGCTTCTTCAATCTTCGGAGCAGAATCAAGCAAGGCGTTCATACGTTCAAGAACAGGCGTGAGTTTTTCAACGGTGTCCTTGTTCTTTACCCCGTGAGTAGCAGAAGTGACAGCCACAAGTTTCACAACGTCTTCTTCGGACATAAGCCCGTCAGCGATGCTGTCCTTGATAGTCTGTGCGTCCACTTCAATAGCACGATTAGCGTTGTCAACCCAGGCGGTCACAACCTTGTCGCCACGGGTGGCATAACGGCTGTCAATAACTGTCAGCAGTTGGGTCACGTCGGGAATGTTCTCATAATCGGAATAAAGGATTTTGAGAGCGTCTTTAAGGTGTTTTTCAACGTCGGCAGCAGCCTTGACTTCGGGGGACTTATTGAACGTGAGTGCGTCCTTGATACCCTTTACGGACTGCTGCTTCAAGAACAGGACGTGAGCGGAAAAGTCATTGAGAGCCTTGATAGACGCTTTCAAATCTTCCTTGGATTGAGCCAGGTCCTTCGCCTTGTTTTCCATAAACTTGCGGTGTTCTTCCAGGACGTTGATGATTTCGCCCAGGTTCCGCATTTTGGAAAAGTCAGTTCGCTTGGACATACCCGCACCGAAACTTGTGGCTTCGGATTTCTTGGATTCAGCCCTGCGAGCAATCGGGCTACGCTGTGCAGCGGGAGCCACACGGCTTTCAAACTTATGTGTATTGATTTTCAATGCCATATTCAATTCTCCCTTAATCTACACGATATGCGAGCATACCGTTTTCAAGTCCAACTTCCTTGCTGTCATAGATAGCAAGGTGCCAAGCAGGGTCAAGGCGGTCAATGTTATATTCAGCAAATCCCCTGTAATTCACACTGAAATTCGGGGCAACCTGTTCTTGGACGAATTTAGCAAATTCTTCTTTGCCCAAATCGTCTGCAAGACTTTCAATTTCGTCCCTGTCTTCCCCGTCAGCGTCAACAAAGTCCAGGAACGTATCGTTCCCGAAGTAGTCAATGGCTGCACCCAAAATGGTATAGTTGTCACGGAACTGCGATTCAAGGTCGTCAACGGCTGCGTCGTAAGCAGACTGCTCATTGTCATACACACAATACGTGGCGGTTTCCCCGTCTTTCATTTTCACGTCAAGGACATATTCGGGTTCCAGGTAATCGTAGTCCTTGGAACTTTCCTTTACATTACGAACAGGGACACCTAGTTCCTTTGCAAGTGCCTTACGTGCGTCGCCCAGGTCTTCGCACTTCTTTGTTTCGTGAACACGGATTGTCATTTTAGACATAATCTATTCTCCATTATGTGAGTTCGCCTTTATTGGGCTTCACTCCGAAATTTTCTGCATACACGTAGTAGGGCTGCGAAGCACCTGCCATAGTAGCGTCAACGTAAAGATAGGTTTCTTCAAATACAGCGTCGCCCTCGCCCTTTTCCTTGTCATAGTGACCGTCGTCTGCCATAGCCTGTTCGGTTTCTGCAACGTCTAACAGAACAGACTTGTCAATCTTTTCTGCAAGAGCCACAGCCACTTCCAGGGCTTCTTCGGGGTTGCGGTCGCCATTGTGGACGTTCACATAGAACACGTGGGTGTCATACCCGCTTCCCGTCCACAAGTGAACCTGGGCGTTAGCCATTTGCTGCATAGACGGGTAATAGGAAGTTGTGCGATACGAATTGCCGTCCGTAATGTTTACGGAACACGGGTATTCGTCGTCGGGCATAAAGCCATTTTCGTTTTCAATTTCACGGGTCCCGAACAATTCGTTCTTCACGAACAGGTCAAGCAACTTGCGAGCCTTTTTAATCACGCTGTCGGAAACGCTGCTGTCTTCAACCAGGATAGCGTCCTTTTCGCTGTCGTAGCCTATGGGGAGTTGTTCCCCGTCCACGACAATAAACGACTGCTCGCCTTCAAGAACGCCCAGGGCGGTGTCCTGTGCGTCGTCTGCGTCGGGATAGAGTTTAGACAGGTCGTCGTTCTCTATAAAATAAACTTTTTGATTGTCGGGTTCAAGCATAACAGAAATATAAATAAAATTGAACAGACCAAGTAATCGCCTATATGAAAAAGCACCCCTTTTACGGGGTGCCTCACAAAAGAACTAGGCGATTACTGAATCACCAGATACATTCCCTTGTCGCTCTTGTATGCGTCAAGGTCGCCATCGTCAATGGCTGCTTGAATACATTCGCCCTTGGATTTGTTTTTGTCCTTATACTTGTCGTCAAGCATTTCGCCGTAAACACGTTCTTCGTCAGCCCAATCCGTGTATTGGAACAGATTGTCAAAGAACTCAAAGGCAGAACCCTGGATTTCGCCCATTTCGGAATAGTATTCCCAAAGAGCATCCCAATAGTCTTCGTCTTCGTCAAGGTAGGCAGCAGCAGCACACAGACGCATAAACGTGTTATAGTCAATGTTCATCTTGATTGTGTCACTGATACCTTCGGACTTTTTGGATTCGGAAAGAACCTTACTAACTTCTCCGTAGTCCAGGTTATCGCCCGCAGCATTCGGAAGGAAATCACCGCCCTTGTCGGTCCACAAGGAACTGACACCCTTCGGGTAAGCATCGCACACAGCGGACACGTCAGCCAACTTGCCACGGATAGTAATAGTGCAGCCGATAGCGTCGGATTCCACGTTCGGGAACTTTTTCTTAATCTGCTTCAAGGTGCGTTCAATCCACTTCTCGCTTGAACTATCCAACGTTCCTACAACCACGGTGTCCTTTGTCAAGGCTTCGGATTTCTTGGCTTCAGGCTTTTTCGCCTCGCCCTTATCCCTACAACGCTTGCAAAGACCACCATAGCGGTCATAATCATATTCGGTCATAACTGCCCCGCAAGAGTCGCAGCGTTCCATACTCTCTTTCTTACCGTCCTTACAAGATTCGGGTTTCTTGGATTCTTCCAACTTACCACCAAGAACATCTGCAAGTTCTTCGGAGGCTTCCTTGCTAGGCAGATGAACGTAAAAGACATTCTCGTAATAGTAATCGGCCCGTCCATCGCCCCCTTCTATCTTGATAGTAAATTCGGGGTCGCCCTTTGCCTGGTCTTCATCAAAAACAATATCATCGCCATCACCCTCATAGGTATAATACTTGGATAAAACATCCACTACATCTTCAAGCAAATACTCTGCGTCAGCATATCTCAAAAGGTCTTCAAACCCAATGTAAGTTTCAATTTTAGTAGTGACACGCTCGTCGTTATTGCCAACCTTCCAAAAGCCGAAGCAGGCTCCGTCACCTTCGGATGCTCCGAAGAAATATCCGTCGGGTGCAATGCCGTTGAGTGCGTCAGTGAGTTCGTCCACAAGCATAGACTTCGTTTCGTCGTCAACGTCGTCCCAGGACTGAATTTCAAGGATTTCGGGATAGTCCTTCAAGAACTTGGAGTGGGCGGTTTCGTCGTGCTTCAAGGCGTTAAGGAACTTCGGAATAAGGTCTTCGGGCTTCAAGGTGCCATCGGACACAACCTTGTCTTTCAAGGCTTCAACACCCTCGGACTTCTTGGATTCGGGGACCTTACTAACCACTGATTTCAGCCAACCCTTCGGGTCCCTCATAATATCGTCAATGTCAGTCCCTTCATCAACCCATTCGCCATTATCGTCGCACACATAAACGCTACTCAACTCATTATCTAGGAACTGAACACCGAACGTCAATGTCTTACCACCACTAGCATACAGATAATCAAACAAATAAGTGTCCTGCGAAACACCCTCAATGTCGTCTGTGAAGTAATCGTCAAACACAAACATTTTAAGGTCATCAAGATTCTTCAAAAACGCCCTGGCTTTTTTAAACATATCATTCCTAGCGTCTTCGTTAAAACTCTTCGTGGGAAGACCATCAGACTTCTTGGATTCGTTCTTGTCACACCAATCCTGGATAGCCCGTACAAGTTCGTCAAGTTCGTCAACATAGTCGCGTTCTTCGGGTAAGTCGGTGTCCATACTGCCCTTGCAGTCGTCACGATACTTCTTGACCTTTTCAAGAATATCCTTGTAGGAAAATTCAGTCGTGCCGAAGTTCAAGTCAATGTCGCCCAAGCCGAACTGACCATTGTCTTCGGAACCACTGTGAACGAACGCAAAACCCTTTTCAGTGAGCGGGTCGTATTCATCAAGCCACGGGGAAAAGCCACCATAACCTTCAATGTGGTGGCAGAAGTCGGTATATTTTGCTGCGTCCTGTTTAATCATAATGCAGGTCCTCTCTTTGTTAAAAAATTACTTTGCGTAGTAGTCCATAGCGTTGTCAAACGCTGCGTAGTTGGCTTTCTTACGATATTCGGAAGTCGTAGCCTTGTCGCTAGACGAAGCCCAATAAATGTCATACGGCTCTCCTACAATGTCTCCACTAGGCTTTTCACGTTCGCCCGCCATAACCACAGCAAACACAACCCCGTCATCGTCCTTGTAGCAGTCAATGATTTTCTTTGCGTCTTCAATGGCATCGTCGTCGGAGTAGTATGTTTGGGAAGCAGCCATATCGTCAATGCGGTCTTCTTCCCCGTCAGCGTCAATGCGGAACAGGTCAATGGTGAACACGTCCTTGTCGCCCTCGGCTTCGGACTTCTTGGATTCAGCAGTTTCAACCTTGTCGGTAAAATCCGCAAAGGTAATACCGCTGTCGTCGTCCGAACCACCGAACAACTCACGCATCACGTCGTCCTTAATATCCTGGTCAAATACCACAACTTCGTCGTAATAGCACCAAAGTTCTTCAACTTCGTCCAGGCTATCAATAGTGCCCGCAAAAGAATAGGGGCGACCCAAATCCTTGTTCGTGACTATGATTTCGTAATAGCCCTTATAGACGTTGAACTTGCCGTCCATATAGTAAGTGCTTGCGTCAGTCATACCTGCGAAATGTTCCATTTTACGGCAGCACTGCGGGTCGGCTCCGTCCACTTCGTCAAAGTCCTCCTGGTCATACGGCTGCAATTTAAGGGTTCCGTCGTCATTCACAGCGATTACTTCTGCAAACGCCATTTCGTGAATCAACTTACCCCCATCCTTTTCAGCGTCGTAATCTACGAAATCGCCAACCTGGAAATTGCCGACGGCTTCGGACTTCTTGTTTTCGTGGACGTTAATCTTCATAGTCATAGTGTTTACCTCTCACTGTTAAATATAACTAAATACCTGCTGATTGTCAACAGGTATTTTGAAATTTTTATACGAAATAGAACAGGTTGCTGCTACGGGCGGTAATGGCATATTTCTTGCCGTCATTATCACGGAGCAAGGCACCGTTCATTCCGTAAGTCCCACGGCTCACACCGACAAGTTCAATGCCCTTCTTGCGAAGTTCCTTTGCTTCTGCGTCGGAAATAGTCGTAATGTCTTCGGCTTCCCCGTAGCGGACCATATCTTTCAATTCTTTCTGTTTGAGCGACAGGCTTTCGGACTTCTTGGATTCAGCATTACGGGTCCAATCATTCTTCGCACAATAGCCCTTGATTACACTTAAAAGTTTATTGACTGCTTCTTCGGGGGTGTAATCTTTTGCATAATACGAAACAGACCTATCAAAGTCATCATCCGTATAAGTGTGGAAATACTTTGTCCCCACAGTCCCCAACTGCTGCGAAAGTTCATTACGCTTAACAAAAATAGTATAAGCAGCATCGGTGCCACTGCGACTATCCGTGATTTCGTCATATTCAATGTCAAAGCCATAATCGTCCTTTACGGCTTCCAAACCTTTAACGACTTTATCCTGCCAATCGCTTATGAACGCATTGGACTGCTTGGATTCAGCAGTGTTGCTTTCGTCGTCACGCCAATCCGCTTCAATTTCTTCCCAAAAATAGATATTCATTTCACCAATGGAGTGTCCCTCATCGGGAATGCCTATAAGGTCTGCGATTTCTTCGCAAACGCCATAGCAGCGGTTCCACTGATTTGCGTCGGCTTCGTCACGGGTGTCATCGTCTTCGTAATCGCCAACCACAACGAACTTAAACCCGTAGCCGTCCCATTCAAAATTGTTGTCCAAGATTTCAACAATATCGGACATATTTTCCTGGACGGCTTCAAGGTCAAGGTTGTCTGCAATGGTCTTGCGGTCCTTGTCGGAATTAGACCACCTGTCAGCCCATTCTTTCATACCCTTAAAGATATTAGTGACTTCTTCTTCCTTTGTGCGGTTTTCGTGCTGCTTGCTTTCGGGAAGGTAGTCACCATCAAAGTTGCGGGTGGAAGTGTAATACCACTTGCCGTCCTTGTCGCCATAGTAGGACTGTGCTACAAGGTTGCCGTTAGTGTCAAGGGCGTAACCTGCGGTATGGAGCCACTGCGAGTCCTTAATGTCGTTGAACTGCTTGCTAGTCGTGACTTCCACGGCTCCAAGTTGCTTCATCTTGTTAATAAGGTCTGCACGGGAACGATACTGACGCTTACCGCCCAAACGCTTCGGGGGAAGACCCTCGGACTTCTTGGATTCGCTTGCTGATTCCTGTGTCAATTCATACCCATCAATAGTTTCCATAAAACTATTCCAACGCACTACCAACTTATACTTAACACCGTTGTCAGTCATAGTGTAGGTCGTAACACACGTCTTCGTGCCATTAGGGTATTCTTCTTTTTCGGACAACCATTCCCAACCCCAACCAATAAGGTCATCTTCACTATACGGTTCACCGTCCATTGTGTCCATATACGAACGGAAATCCTGGATAAATTCGGATTCAGCAGCCTCGGACTTCTTGCTTTCTTTAACGGCAATCTTGAATTTCTTGTTAGACATACAGGTGTTCCTTGTTTGGAAAATTGTTATACGCTAGAACGGGAGAACGTCGCCCGTGAAGTTTCCCGTCCACAGAGATTCGTCACGCAGTTCTTCGTCCGCATACATAGCCAAAATGTATGCGTTGTAGGAATAATAATCGGGGGAAGTGTTTTCTTCTGCCATAGTAATTCCTTATTATAGAAGTGTCACTACTAAAAATAATAAAAATAGCAGACGACAGCACATTCTAGGTAACAAAAATACTGCTGTAAGCACAGTTGGACACATTTTATACAAATGCCCCTAACTTACAGTGGTTTACACCACTGATGGTTTCGGGCATTCTCGGTTTTGAAGCCGAGCATTGTTTAAGACTTCGGCAGGTCCCCCGCCTAGTGTCTTTTTAACTCCAAGATACAGGATGTTCCGTGCAGCGTTAATATCCCTGTCGTGCTGTGTGCTGCATACGGGACACACCCACTGCTTAACGCCAAGCACAACGTCTTTGTTTACAATCCCGCACACGTTACAGGTCTTGCTTGTGTATTGTGCGGGGACTTTGACTAGGTTTGTCTTGTAAGACAGGTATTGCCGTAGCAACCCGAAACCCTGGTCGCCAACAGTTCTGCCGTGTTCCTTTTCGGCTGACATCTTCTGCATATTGATGTCTTCCACGAACACATACTCATACTTATTGGCTAGTTCACGGCTTACCTTGTGCAGCCAATCCCTGCGTTGGTTGGCTACCTTTTCGTGCAGCCGTGCAACCTTGGACTTGGCACGGTAATACCGCTTGGACTGCACGTCCTTACCTTTGACGAACCTGCGGGATTGGACCTGTTGGTATTTCTCCAACTGTTTTTCTTTCCTTTTCAAGAAGCGTGGGCACTTGACTTTCGTGCCGTCGCTCATTGTTAGGAACGAATCGTCGGAGCAGTTCCAATCAATCCCGACTGCCTTTCCGTTCTGTATTTTAGTTTGTTCTTCCTTGAGTTCTACGCAAATCTTGACATACCATTTACCGCTTGCGGAACGCTTGAACGTGATGTTCTTCCACTTGCCCTCACAGAACTGTGACTGTGCAGCAATCTTGATATAACCTAATCTGCTAGAAACATATAATCCTTTAGAATATAGACCCACACACATTTTTTGAACAGGGTATCTAAAAGAAGCCTTACAAATCTTCTTACACTTAAACGTAGGTCTATTACAAACTTTACCCTTACGGGACCCTTGTATAGACGAAAAGAAATTTGTATAGGCTCCCCGCACATCCGACCACACTTGTCCCAAAGGCATAGAATCTACATCATTTAGCCATCCCAGGGCTTCGGGCTTGAACTTTGTAAATGTAGGTTTGTAACCTTCAATGGGCATTCTATAATCTTTATTCTTATGTTCAACTACAAGATTATAATACAAACGGCATAGACCTAGCGTCTTGTTAAAAACAGACAACTGTTCTTTTGTTGGATATATTCTGTATTCGTAAGTTGCAAACATAAGTTATTGTATAAAGTCACTATGGTGTAAATATACATAACTTCACAATTAAAAGCAACCCCCATCTACATACAAAAAATGTTCCTGTCGTGTGACAGGAACATTCTGCTTAATAGTTTAAGCCTTACTAGCCGTTGCTAGAACCGCTACCACTACCGCCATTCGGAGTCGTAGTCAAGAAGACATTGACATCCGCAGGGGCTTCGGCATCCTTCGTAATCACGATACGTTGGACAAATTCAGCCACAACAGGTTCAATAGCCTTCCAAGACGCAATAGCACGTTGAGTTTGGAACGGGTTATCTGCCACAGGCATAGTGTCAGTCAAGAAGACAGGCATATACGTTGCACACACAACAGGTGCTTCAAACGGGCTATTATCGCTGCTATAAGCAGCAATAACTTCGTTCGGAGCCACGATGGTGTTGGAACGGATAACCGTGATACCTTCGTTTTCAAGGGTGCCATACACGTGCGGACCCACAAGGTTGGTCTGCGGAGCAAGACGGAAACCAGGGAGGGACGCAATATACTGACAAGCGACGTAGCCCGCAACAATCTTGTTAGCGTGACCCTTACCTGCACGGCTACCGATAGCAGCAGAAGCAGCCTGGATAGCATACAGGAAAGACTGACGGTGTTCAAATTCGCTGATACCTGCGGTCTTGTTGAGATTCCAGGTAATCGGCTTCCACTTGTTAGCACAACGGACATAGGCAGCAAGAATCTTTTCGGATTCAGCCATAGCCATATGACCCGTAAGGTCAGCAAGAACTTCGTCGGACGCAGCCTTACCAAAACGCTTGTTGAATTGGAAAGACTTGAACGTGCCCATCATTTCCTTCAAGCCAATGATTTCGGCACTGACAACCTTGTTGTCAAGAGCGTATTCAATAGCAGGAACGTCGGGAGCCTTTTCAAAGTCAACGTCATAAGTCACACCACCCTGGTAGCCCGTCGGAATGGTAAGAACCAGGTCGGGACCAACAGCAGCAGCGGTCACGGAAACCTTACCATAGAAAGTCGGCAACTGACCAGGACCACCGCAAACACCAACCACGTCTTCAACGTTGCCGTTCTTGTCAACAAGACGGACGTTAATCGGGGTGTTCCAACGGAGGTTGCCAACGCCATACTTAATGGTAGCAGAACCGTCAGCAGCGATAGCAAACTGACGTTCACTCATATACTGCGTCGGGGAAGCCTGCCAACCCTTGAGGGCGTTGAAAGTGATAGCGTCAAAGTTCTTGGCTGCGAGTTGTTCGGCAGTCAGTTCGGTGTCGGGGGCAGCAACGGGACGACCACGGGTGTCAAGCCACTTCTTCCAGGCACCTGCGAAAGTCTTGTCGCCTTCAAACTTACCGTCGGCACCCATCCACCTGTCTTCGGGCAGGGACGGAAGTCCTTCCTGGGCAGTCAGCGGATAGCCGTGGGTAAAGGTCTTCTTGAAGTAGATAAGACCCTGGGATTCTTCAAGCGTCTGCACACTTGCCAACTGCGGAGCAATAGAAAGTGCGTAGGTAGCAGAAATAAGGTCAAGAGCAACACGGGGCAACACACCAAGGCTAGAAGCCGAGGAATTTTCGTTCACGAAACTTTCGTAACGCTTGTAGTTGTCCATCTGCTGACCAAGGTTGAACATAGCGTTCTTGGACAAGGTGCCCTTGAACGACGGGGACTTGGCAAGGGCTTCAAACTGCTTGCCATAGCGGGCTTCGTAGGATTCTACGAGGCGGTTGTATTTCTGATTAGACATTTCTTCAACGGAAGTCTTCATAATGTCTTCTCCTTTGGGTTAGGCTTTCTTGCCAATTTTGGAACGGAACTTCGCACGTGCTTCACCGATTGCCTTCTTACGGGCTTCGGCAGTGGAAGTAGAAGTTTTGGCTTCTGCTTTCTTTGCAGCACGACGGGCTTCAAGTCGCTTGCGGAACGCTTCGGCACGAGCCTCGTTGCGGGCGGGTGCGGTCTGCTTCTTTGCAGAACGACGGGCTTCAAGACGCTTACGGAATGCCTCACGACGAGCAGCCTTGCGGGATTCTTCAGCACCTTCATCTTCACTACCTTCAACGGAAGCGGAACCAAGAACTTCTTCTTCTTCCACGTCTTCCTTGGAGTTAGTAAGAACTGCGACGGTCACAGAGTTTTCGTTTTCGGGGTCGGGGGAAACGACAACCTGGATGTCCTTTTCTTCGTCAGCGAAAACAACTTCGGTTTCCTTGGCATCCAACTTAACGTCGCCAACTTCCACGATGCTATCTTCTTCACGGAGTTTCTTGCGGAATTTAAGCATAATAATGCTCTCCTTGTTAGGGTTTTGTTTTTGTTTGCTAGAGGTAGCTCTACGAAAGCCACCCTCCTACAAGGGAATTTGTCTGTAATAAGAATTACCTACAAGTATTGGCAGGGAAATTGCCCTCCCTTTGACAACAGAATATAATAAAAATTTTGTGCGATTTTGAAAAAGTTTTGAATAAAATGTCAAAAAATGTCAAATATAACAAATTACCTAGTTATAAGCTGTAGGTAATTTGTTATATAAATTAGGTAATCTATTATATTTAATTTATACGAAAGAAAATGGGCATACAAAAAGTGCCCCGAACAATCGGGGCACCTTGATGATTTCGTCGTAGGATTTCTTTAAGCAACGACTTCGTTATAAATCTTCCTGGCGTATTCTTCGGCTTCGGCTGCACCGAACGGGGAGCCGTCCACGGGACTGCCCGAAAGACCTGCAAGGATTTCGTCAACCCATTCGTCTTCGTTCTGTGCTGCGGTAGGACCATCAGCATAACTACGAATATACCACTTACCACACATTTCAGCCACGGCTTCGTCTTCAATGGTAAATTCTTCGGTATGACTCATAATTTCGGCACACAGGCTTTCAATGGCTACGGGTGCGTCATACGGCAGGTCATCCAACAAACCTTCGCACTTATTGGACTTATTCGCAGCAAGACTTTCTTTTTTCTTCTGCATAGAGCATTTGTATGTCATAGTGTTACCTTTCCTTTTGCAGACTTAATCTGCTTTAACTTCAATGGTCTTGTCGCCCTGGCTAAACGAATAGTTGGCGAATGCTTCTTCAACAGCCTTAATGAACTTGTCCGCATTTTCCTGCGTAAGTTGTCGGTAGTCCAAATACATTTGAACACTCAAATAATTCCCGATAGTTTCACCACCGTCATATTCACGACCGATAGAAGCAGACAGGGTATAAGCAACACCACGCATAGACCGCTCATACATTTCTATGGCTGCGACACCCCAAAGGTTCATATCCCCCAAGAAACCCATCAAGTATTCCGTGTAATCGTCATACCCGTCGGAATCCTTTTCGGGAACTTCCCCGTGGTCCGAAGCATACGCCATATCCGCAGCGTCAATAGCCTTTTCAATTTCATAACCCAACTGACTATCGTGGAAACCCGAACTTTCAAAGAAACCCAAGTTTCCTACAAAATCTTTCTGCAAGCCTGCCTTGAAACTATCACGGGGCGAACCATCGCTGTAAGTGTTATAAAGCACTTCAACGTCGTGGGCTTCCCACCCATCGCCACCCTGCGTGTCGTTCATATCATAGTCTTCAAGAATTTCACGGGCACGGGGTTCAATGAACTTGCTGTAAAATTCTCCTGCCACTACGGGAGCAGACTCAACCTTTTTGTTAAGACTTTCTTTCTTCTTTTGCATAGAACACTTGTAAGTCATAGTGCTTCTCCATTATACTCTTGCAAGTATAGCCATTTAAGTTTACGCCTTGTATTTGTTATACATTTCTTCCACCAACTTCAAGGCTTCGTCTGCGGACTGCGTGTCCTTGATTTCGCTGCCGTTAGCAGCCTCGGCAACGACGAAACCGAAAGCACCGACCATACAACTAACTTCCCCGTCTTCGGTATAGGCATTGTCAATTCCACCAGGAACGTCGCCCATATCGTTAATATCGCCCAGGTAATAGCCTAGTTCAAATTCCTTGCCCTTTGTAACGTCCACAATCTGCTTGGCGTAAGCGTCACGCAGGGCACCCACGTCAATGTAGCCGACAAGTTCCAGGGCTTCGGGCAGAACAGCCTTTTTGTATTCGTCAGCCATAATAGACTTGACCTTTTCGGCACCAGGATTGTCCTTGAAAGCGACCATAAGGTAATTGTCGCTCACGGTGGCTTCGTCAACGTCCCAGGACATATCTTCTACATCCCAGGCTGCGTCGGGTTCAACATCTTCCTTACCCTTGAACACAGCAAGTCCGTTAGCCCTGTAAAGCGACGGAAGTTCGTATTCAATGTCGGATTTCAACGTGGCGGGCAGAAACACAAGACCCTGTGCTTCTGCCTGTCGGCTTTCGTGAAGATTTATTCGGAGTGCCATAATTAGTCCCTGTAAAATACCAAACCGTCAGTGCCACCCTTCTTGTCAAGGGCTTCCATAGTGCCACGGAAGTAGCAGGCAGCGTGGTAAATCGTGGTGGTTTCTTCGTCAAGCAATTTGTTGTCAGCGTCGTAAAGAGCAACCCTGAACCTGCGGTTTCCTTCATCGGTAATAACCACGCAGCGGTCATCCTTACTAACGTGCCAATCAAGAGCATTGTTAATGTTCAAGTCACCCAGGCGAACGTCCTGGGCTTCGGACTTCTTTTCTTCGTGGACACAAATTTTCATTTTAGCCATAGTGAGCCATCCTTAACGTTTGCTGCCGAGAATATAACCAATCAAGGACCCGTCGTTATCTTCGGCTTCACGGGCTGGTGCCTTTGCTTCCAAGACCTTAAAGGTCTGCGTTTCGGGCTGCTCACGTTCAATCGCTTCGTAAGTAGCACCTGCACGACGACGTTCGGTCACGTAGGCTTCGTTCAATCCATTCTTGTTAGCGAACTTCAAGTCACGGATAGTGTCTGCGGACTGCTTCACTTCTTCCTGCAAGCCTTCCACGAACTTCACGATAGACTGCTTAATGTCTTCGTTCACTTCGGTAAAGTCTTCAAACTTGTAAGTGTCGCCCGTGCCCTTGTCACAATCTGTCATTTCAACAGTATTGTTTTCCAGGCTTTCCACAATATAGGTGCTGCCGTCAAGTTCAACAGGTGCCCCAAGTTCCTTTGCAAGAGAAAGCAGGGATTCTGCGACACGTTCCTTAACGGCTTCTTCAACCTTTTCGTTCTGCTTGCTTTCGGAAATCATCTTCGGCTTTGCGTCCAGGAACCCAGGGTCCTGCACAAAGTCAAAGCGTTCAAGTTTGTAGGTCTTCGGGTCAAGAATGTCGTTGCCGTCTTCGTCCTTGCCTTCGTAGTCGCCATCGGCACGGGAACTGACAAACATAGTAGTACCCGCACGAAGAATGGTGTAAAGCGTCTTGCCCATATCCGTATTGTAGATAACAGATTCAGCGATACCCGTCTTCCAATCAATGTTGCGGGTAATGTGGCTAAACTTGCCGTCGGCAATATCTTCGTCGGTAATTTCGGCTTCGTGACCGATACGACCGAACATTTGTCCGTTGGTCAACTTACGCTGCACGTCTTCGTCCTTGCCTGCTTCTTCCCAAAGTTCGGGAGTGTAAAGACGGTGGTTACGGCTTACCTTGCCAGGGCAGAAATGCTGACCCTTGACAATGGCGAGAATGGTGCCACCACTTTTAGCAACTTCGGATTGTGCGGATTCGTCAACACGGGAAATGTCGTCAATGAACTCACACTTAAACGGAATATAATCTTCTGCAATCTGCATAGTGTTTTTGCCTCGGTTGGTTTAAGTTTAACGCTTGTTAGACGGACGGACGGTGGCGGTCGGGACTGCTCCAAGCGACGCAGCGGACGCACCCCCGCAATCTTCTTTCAACGACTTGTGGAAGTCATCGCTAGAATAGAACTTGCGGACAATGCCCGTGTTGCCGTCGTCATAAGCCATACGGAACACGTCTGCGATATACGGCTCAACAATGTCATAAGCGTAGTCAAACACAGCGTCGCTAACGTCGCCCTTGATAACGTTAAAAGTCGGCTCGCCCATCGCACTTTGATAAATGCTCATAAAGAGCAGGTCGGACAACTTGTCCCCGTCGCCCTTGAAATAGATTTCGTAGTTGTCATTACCAATCGGGACAACCTTGAAGAACTTCGTTTCAGCACGGTCGTCAAATTCAGCAAGCAACTTGCGAACTACGTCCTTGAAATCGTCCCATTCTTCCTTGCCGTCGGCATAGCGGTTCGGGTCTTTCTTGTCGGCAGACCCGTAAAAGATACCTTCCGAAACTTTTACAGCGGAACGGATAGGGGCGGTCACGTTCACAAGGTCGCCCAAGTCCCCGTAAGTGCGGGGAATGAGTTCTTCATAGCGAGCCTGGGCAGCATCCTGGCTAGTGAACAATTCAACTTTCTTCTTACCAAAAACGTCTGTATAACTGATAGACCAATTAGCCATATCCAAGAACCCCTTTGCAATTAGTAAATGGTGTCAATCTTGCCGTCTTTAATGTAAATGCCGTGTTCGTCGGATTCAGCACCATCGCTATCACACCAATAAACTTCAAGGTCGCCCGCAGTAATAACAGCAGGAACGGCTTCAAGTTCCTTAATGATAGAATCCAGGTCATAGTCGCAATTCCACGCAGTATTGGACGGGTCATACCCATCAGTGGTATCGTAGCCATTACGAATGTCATAGCCGTTAGACGGGGGAAATTCCTTGTTCGTCGGGTCGGTTTCAACGTTGTCCTTGAGTTTGTTCCAGGCATCTTCAAGTTCTACATAGGTGAAGTTCTGCTTACCCACCTTGTCGTTGCCGTTGGCTTCGGAACGCTTCTTACAGCTTTCGTCGCTGTCACGGATAATTTCGCCCTTTTCTTCGTCATACTGCAAGCCGATGGCTTCGCAGACAGTGGCGAAATCAAACCAAAACATATCGTTGATTTCGGTTGCAGTCGGGAGGTTCCCGTCACCCGTATTAAAGTATTCGGGCAGGACCTCATCCAATTCCTGCAATTCGCTGTATTCTAAAAGTTTGGCGTTGTCAGCAGCACCACTCCAAAACTTGAAGTTGGTTAAGGATTCGTCAACGACATACTGCATAAATAAACTCCTAGTTTAATTTTTACGTTCTTAAAAATAACAACAAATTCCCCCGTCGTGCAACAGGGGAACACGCAAAATGAGCATTACTTCGGGCACAACCATAGTATATAACAAATTACCTACTAGGGCTTCTCAACTTCAACGTAAGCGTCCTTGGGGACGATTACCTTTGTGCCGTCCTTTGCGACATATTCTTTCCATTCGGGCTGTCCGTTGAAATCCATAGAAGCGAGAGGAATGCCACGCTTGTTATACAGGTCAACGACAACGGAACGCAACGGGGCTGTCTTCCAATCGGCAAATTCGCTCACGAACTGCAACAGGAAACGGACGTTCCAACTATACGAAAACAGGTCGCCCTGTCGGAACGAAATAGGTTCCTCGGTCCCAAGGTCCTGGATAATCGTTGCGTTCAAGCCTGCCGTATCATAACCGCCCTCTGCTGTGCTTGTGCGGGTTTCATAGGCGAACTTCAAGTTAATCGGGACGTTATGGACGTTTTGATATTCCGCTGCGAACGCTTCTGCGAAATCTTCAATCATTTCCATTTTGTTAGACACCAGGACGCAACCCATACCAAATTCAGCCGAAACGGTCTTCTTGAACTTCAACCGCCCGTCGGGTGCCACTCCGTCTTGCAGGCGTATGGAACGACGGACAATGTTCTTCAAGGAATCCCTGGTCCAAAACAGGTAGGAATACGGGGCTTCACGGACATTCTCACGGTTGGTTTCGGACTTGCGTTCCATTTTCTTGTCGGCTAGGTCCTGGTCCAAGATACGCTGCGGACCCTCTGCGTCCGAACCATAGCAGACTTTCATAGTGCCGTCAAAACCCTGCCTGGTAAAGAAACCACGCATTTGAGCGAAATAGGCTTGTATGGCGATAGATTGCATCATAGGCGATTAACCCCTAGTCTTCTGCGATTTCGCCATCAATAAGAGTGCTATACGACGCAACGTCAGCGATAAACTGATTTACTTCGTCACGGGAATACAATTTAGTTTGGCAATCCGTTTCTTTCTTGCCGTCGGGGTGCTTAACAAAGCATACGACCCTATACTTCTGCGTAGCATTGTCGTATTCGGGCATTAAAGAATACGTTGCGTGGTCCTTACCGAACAAGTGCGGGAACTGCATAAACGAATTACCCATTCGCATATACAATTCGTCAAAGGTCAAGTTCATTCGGTGGTTGTCAAAATCATAGCGGTCAGTGTGGGCTGAAACCATATAAACCTCGCTAGAATAAAGTTTTCTGCTGCGTCGGGACGTGCATACCCATAAGCGGACAGGCTGTATTACAATTCAACCCAAGACCCATTCCGTCGCCTATCATAATCATATCGCCCGTAAGCGACAGGACACCCTTTGTTTCCACGGTCGTGCCTGCGGGTGTGTGTTCAACACGGAACCCGTCGTCGCCACCCTTGAACTCAAACGTGGTGCCGTCCTTACGACCCTTTGCGATATTCTTGCCGAATCGGAAATAAAATTCTTCTTCGGTGTTCGTTTCGGCTAGTTCCTTGACTAAACCCAGGATATAGGCTTCGCACAGGGAACGGACTTCAACTATAACTTCGTCGTCAACTTCGTAAGAATATGACAGGGAAAGCAGCGGTTTCGCCCAAAAGTCCAAGTGGACTTCTTCCTTGGCGTTCATTGTGCATTGGACCTTGTAGAACGGTCCAATTTCAAGAATCTTGCACCGCAAGGTGTAAGTCCTTGGGCTTAACGCCCGACGTAACGCTGCTGTTCCCAAGTCAAAGTTGTAAGCCATTAACGAACCCGATTATCCCTTGGGGAAGTTAGCCACAATGTCGTCAAGGACATTAAGAGCGTTGTCAAGTTGGTAGCCTACGGAGCAATCGGCATCGGACACAAGACCGCTACCCTCAATGGAAGCATAGTTGCCACGCAGATATGCACGAACTTTACGCATTGCGTCTTCCACGTCCTTCGGGAGCGAAACATCGGATTCGTTCTTCTTTGCGAGCAGGCTTTCCTTCTTCTTCTGCATAGAGCAGACGTGCTTCTTGGATTCATTCGGGGCATACAGGGCTTTCAAGATACGGGTAATTTCATTATCCAACGGTGTGTGCTTAATGCCCTCAATGTTTTCCAACCAATCACGATACGGTCTGTCGGGTTCGCTATCACTTTCGGGATGGAACTCCATATAGTAGCCAACAATTTCATCGGCTTCTTTCTGCTTAAACGGACCGTCTGTCTTAATATCGGAAAAATAGTCAGCCCAATCTTCTTCGCTCTTACCATCTTCAATAGCAAGTTGGCAGCATTCCTTGTAGGCTGCGTCAAACATATCCTGGTAATACTTCTTGTCCTTGACTTCGGCTGCTTCGGACTTCTTGGATTCACCCTTCTTCAAAACCTTGTCAATAAGCGGAAGCGGGTCAAATTCGCCAACTTCTCCCTCAACCTTATTAAGCAAGTTTGCGTCATCGTCATAACAATGGCATTCAAGCCAGGACTTCCCATCACCCAGGTCAGTATTAAGGACAAGCACGATTTCCGTGCCAGGATTCTTACCCTCAATATCGTCAAGAATGACCGACCATTCGTTAAAGTCGTCACTACGGCTGTCATTGAAACCGTTACCGACGGAACACTTGTCACCAACCACAGCACTGACGGCTTTGGTAAATTCGGGGGCAATGTCGTCATACTTACGGGCAAGGTCATTGCCAACGACCTTGCCATACTTCTGTGCAAACTGCTGAATAGCGTTCATAAGGAAAATCCTCGTTTTGAAAGTTTAACACCCTAAATATACATTATTCCCTGCAATCTGCACCCAGGCAGGTCACGTTTATGGGCTTATAGGGCAGTCCCCAGGCATTAGCCAATTTCAGTGATATTCTCAATGTCGTAGATACCGTCAATGGTATCAAGGGCTTCGCAGCGAACTTCGTCAATGTCGTTGCATTCCACGACTGCGGAGCAGTGACCGCCAAATTCGTTAATGTATTCTACCTTGAACTTCTTCATTGGGCTATCCTCGGTTTGGAGTGGTTATTTTCTCTTTACGTCATAAATATAACAAATTACCTATTGATTGTCAACAGGTTTTGTTAAAATTTTTGAAAAAAATTAACGCTTACGGAATTTCCGTATTTGCTCCAATATAGCCTTACGCTTACTATGGACCGCAACAGGCTTGTGGACAATTACAGGCTTGCTTGCATACGTTAAATTGTGACCTGTATGCTTATTCAAAATATAACTACGCTCATACATAATGCAGACGTAATCGGTATAGTCAAAAGACAATATCTTATTGTAATCGTCCCTACCCATATCATACCGAAAATCCAAACACAAGATTTCTTGGAAATAGGGGAGTAATAACGGAATTAAAGGGATAGACATACTATCGCAATTAAGCAACAGCCTACGTCCACTACTAGAACCTGGGGGATTATCCACTTTATACAAAACGCTTTCGTGTGGATAGCGAATAACAGAATGATACTTTGTTATACCACCACCTGCACAGCATTCACGATAACTATGCAGTGTTATAGCCCGTGTTCTAAACCTATAAGCATCGCATATAAAGTCATCTTTCCACAAGTGCCTATCATACCTAGAATCCCCTTCGGGGTCTGCAACTAATTTGAAGTCCCCAGGATTAAAGGGTATATCTAACTTTTTAGCCAAATACGGAAAGAATGTGCCCCACACATACGGAAAAACCCAATGGTGCTTATTCAATAGCCCGTCCGTGTCTTTATTATAAGTCGGGAACTCAACGTCAGTTAAATCTTCAAACCTAGAATCTATGGAATGTTTTTCCCTTGAATAAATATCCCACAACACGCAGCGATAGACGTGTTCGGCTGTAATAGCGGACTCTATCATTCAATCCCTGCCATTGCTAAATACTTCAAAGCGTTCTTACGAACGTCCAATTCTTTTTCAGCAAATGACCGCATAACTGCACCATCCGCAGGATTATACTTCTTCAACTCCCGAACAAGCATATCGGCTGTATGAATAGTTGGGAACCCACGACCTGTAAAATTCGTCTTTGCGAAATCATACCATTTATCCGAAGTCACATAGCCACAGCCCGTAAACGGGTTTAACTTACGATTATCCCAAGAAATACACGCCCTGCCACAAGCCATAGCGTCATACAACGAACGACCTATGCCCACTACAATGTCAGCATCATTTATCAAGTCTTCTATATGCCATATACGGGAACCGACTTCTTTTGGGACATTCCTAAACTGCCAACCCAATTTGGAGCAGGCTTCCTTTAACAGACTATCATCCCCCTGGCATATAGAAAGCACACGTGGAACCTCATTTAACGGACGTTTAGAACAATAGCGAACCAGGTCTATGCCATTTCGGATAATGTCAGTTTGATACCCACGGACTTTCAAGTATAATTGGATTTCTTCGGAAATAGATACAAACGCACGGGAACCCTTTACAGGAAATTCCAAATTAGTAAACGCACTATGACACGTCTGCACAACGGGGCATTTACCCAAGAAGTATTTACCACTTTGCTGATTAGCAAAACAAGCCAACAATGGGGTCCCCTCAATATACGGGCGAACCCCCGCTTCCATTAAATACTTTTCAGTGACACCCGTCCCGTCCATATTTGGGGCATAGTAATAAACCGTATAACCTAAATCCTGGAACGCTCTACACAAAGCCCAATTAAATGTGTCGGTCCCGCCAATCCACTTATATGTTCCATTAGCAACACAGATATTACGGGCACCCGAAGTAAACAAATTATTGAAATCCACCTTATACGCAGGGGCTACATTGTTATCATATAACAAATAGGCACCACTCACAGGACACAAAGTAGATACTTCCTTTTGCTCAAAGCACAAACTTAAAAATTGTTCAACCGTGTAGGGGTCCGAAATCCACAAACTTCTATTACGTTCTTCAAGTGTGGCACCCAAATCGTCAAAACGTTTCTTCAAAAACGACCCATCAAACGCCTGGAAAGAACCTGTGTAATGACCGCTTACAGGTAAACTCCATTTAGGAATTATACCCCTGTTCAAGTAATGCAGCGTAGGACGATTCGGGTAAAGTAAAGGTCCAATAGCAATAGCACTTTTTGGGGAATCCTCAAAAAGATACCTATACATAACATAGCACCAATACAAGATATTTACTGCCGTTATCTTTATAGGGGACCCATTCCTGTATGAGCCTGTGACTATGGAATCGGCTATGTGTGTCACTCCCTTAAAATGGGTGTAATACACAAACTTTCCTGTAGCAACAGCGTGTTCAACACATTCCTTAAATGTGTCGTGTTCCCAACTACGCTTTTGCGGAACAATCTTAAAATCTATAACAGCCTTACCGCAAGACAAAATAGCCTTGGCTTTCTGCATAGCAAAGGACATTCCACTTTTCGCAGCACAACGTATATGGATAACTTCAACCCTATCCATAACGTTAAATAATTGGAGCATATTCAAATGGAATATCTCGCAGGTAGTCAACCTATCTACACGCCTATCCCTATAAAACCAATGTATAAACAATTCCCCACGTTGAGGACCATCATACGGGCACCGATAACTTTGTAGAACCGTGAGCCTGTCAAATAAAGACTTGTCCCCATAAGCGAACGGACCCCTGGAATTACCCAAATTAAGCAGGGAACGTCTTTGGGAAATAGCCTCCTGTAATTCCTTACTATTGTTCGGTTGAGAACTAGGCAGAATCGCCTGGACTGCGGGGGCTGCAACAATGTGTGGGGGTCGTTTAATCTTTTTAAGTTGTTTCAAAGTGGCAAGCAAGTTGCCCCTTGTCAGTCGGCTCATAAAACTATGTCCTTATAAAGTGATTACCAAACACGCCTGCCCGAAAAGAAATACGGCTTCGGAATGCCCGTGTAGGCTTCGTTCCGCAAGTCCGTAATGTTTTCGGGGTCGCAGTCACGGTTTATCATAATGAAATTCTTCCAATACTCAACGCCCTTTTCGCCCTCGGCAAACATTTCGGGTCCGTCCAACTCAATCGGCTGCGACGGATATTTAGAGAACTTCAAGCGTTGACCTATCACAATCTTGCAGTGTGCCACGAACAGGTTTTCCAATTCTTCGGGAAGACCCGCCAGGTATGCGTTGTTCGCATTCAAGGCGATAGTGACGGTGATAGTCCCCGTCCCATTGAAAACCCTGGTCTGTGTTTCTACGAACTCCGACAACTTACCCGTCTTTCCGTCAACCGTCACGACCTGGTTCATAAGAATGTCGGGGACGTAATCCCCGCTTTCAATGGAATAGTTGTAGGTATTCGTGCGGGGAAACAGGCGATACTTGCGATACCAATGCAACGCCTTGTTATACATACGCTTGATAACAGCGTCCGTAATAAGTTCTTCGGTTTCAATGTTAAGTTCTTCGTCAAGAACGTCACGCAGACTAACAGCCAAAATATACCTCCTTTAATCTTATACAAAAATGTAATAATTCCATTTTCGTTTATTATAGAAGTTACTAAAGACTGCATTTCCGAAATAGTCGGATAGCAGGAAACGATATTTGAGTTTCGCTTCTTTAACTTTTCGGAATAAGTCCTTCCAAGATTTCACTCCACCAAGCGTTTGCTTCCATCGCTCGTCTTGGGTTTCAACGTTAAACCTCGGATAGAACCATCCCTTTTCAAATTTCTTATATGCCCTACGTGCTATTTCAATAGACGCTGCTACCATATCGGGTGTATTTTCATTCCCGTATGCAAAATTACCCACGATAGACGAATAGGCGGGGTTGACTTCAACCAACTCATACCTGTGTATGCCCGCAAGCATTTTGAGTTTATTCACGAACAGTTGGCGTTCCCACTTATTATTAGCGAGCCTGTTAAAAGTTTTGCCCTTCTGTTTATCGGACGGCTTCATAGACAAGTCTTCAACCGCTAGTTTACTGCATTTCCAATAATCTACAAGTTTGTTAATCCTATGGGCAATAGCAAGCGTTTCGTGTTTCAACTTGTTCGTAAAATACTTTGATTTTATATGGGTGCTTGCTTTACCACTAGGTTTTGTGAGAGCCGTCAAGTCAAACACCTCTTTGTGCAAGACCTTAAATTCATCATTTTTATCAAACTCAATAACTGACACCCCTATATAGTTGGGGTTCATATCTATGCCAAGAACCCTGTTCTGTTCCAAGCCCTTGTAGGCTTCATTGTAAATAAGAGTTTCGTCATAAGTAAGAAACAGGTATTTATCCGTAAACTTTACCGTAACAGGCATTTTCTTTTGGTCGGCTAACTCTTGAACCTTTGCTAACTCTTGGGCTAACTTCTTTTTTACAGGACAGAACTTTATTTCTTTACGAATGCCCCGACTAGGCTTATAGTTCACTACATTATTTTCAAAGTCAAATGAAAACAAACGATTCCCGTGATAGTTAGACTCACCTATACTGCACAGGGGCATCAACCTTTTTTGTCTAAACTGTTCTTTAGTTATCAATCCTTTAAGGTATTGTTTAAGATTAAGTTTACCACCGAACAGGACTTTCTTACCCTTATTAAGCGTAACTACCCCGTGGGCTTCCTTTGCTGCGGAAGACGCAAGCCAACTGCATACGCCAAACAAGTTTTGTAATCTCTTACGTGCTTCATTTTCGGAGCAACCCTCTTGAAGACGGTTGTAAGCCATACGGAACATACTGCTATACACACGTATAGCGTCCGACAGGTCGGGATTGTTCGTAATGGCTAGTTTCAATGTCTTCAAACTAGGACCTCCCCGCCCGCTGCACGGCTACGTCACGGATATGCTTCATAGCGTCGGCAAATTCAGCCAACAGCACCATCTGTGTAGAAGCCATAAATTCGGGACCCAACGTGTCAAACACAATGTATTCGCTAACTTCGGCAGCATTCTTAACGCCATCAAGATACAAGCGAACCTTGTAATCAATTTCCATTTCGGGACAAAGGTTCACGACACCCGATGTCTTGGAAACATACAGAAGTATCGGGTCTTCGCTTATAGTCTTGTATTGCAAGTTCCCGCCATAGGCAGACGGGTCAAGTTGGTTATAGACAGTAACCTGCTCCCAATGGGTAGTATCGCTAGGCGGGTATGCGTCTGCGTCTTCCACATTTTCAATGCAGCGGTAATACTCATACACGTCGTTGCTGCCCAAATACCAAACAGTGTCGCCCACCCTGTAGTCGCCCTTTTTGGCAAACGGGGCGAACATATAGTAAAGGTCAGCCAACACAGCGATAACATTGTAGGACACTTCCTGCGTGGGCAGGAACGTAAATTCAATATCCAGGGCAGCAATCGGTTTACCCGTTTCTTCGCCCTGGCTGTCATACATACACGGAAGGTAACTTGTGCAAGGAAGGTCGGCACCCTCAATAGCGGAATCCGAAATGTCGGACCACTTGAGTGCAGCGACTTCATCCACGGAAGCCATCCCGCTAGAAACGTTGCAAAGCGTAGCACCACGGATAATGAGTTTGGCACCCGTAGCGACCGCACGGGCTAACGCAAGGCTACCCTCGTTAGTGAGCATATCATACTTTGTTGCCATAACTAAAATTCCTCCAGGGCTTTGTCAACCGTATTTTCGGCAGCGTCCTGCGTAAGACCGCCAACAGGGATAGAAAGAACCATCACGTCACTGTCGTAAACGTCAATAGCCACTCCCTTGTCGTCAGCAGACACCGCAGCGGAATAACCCGCAGGCAAATTCCTGTTGGTATATTGCTTCAACGCCTGTGCGTCAAGTTCGCTCGCCTCGTTTTTCTTGAACTTCCTCATAGTCTAAATATACCTTTATTCTTCGTTTTCTTCAAACGTAAACTTGAACAGATATTCGGAACTGCTCGCATCGTCAACCAGGCGTTCCGTAAACGGAACGATAATCATACCACGGATGAAGCCGTCCTTGTCCCAAAGATACAGGAAGCGGGGAATACCTCCGCCAACGCTCAAGGTCGGTTCGTCGGGGTCCCAGGCGAATGTCAAGTTCTTCACTTCGGGGGACGTGACATTCACAATCATACTCTTAAAGGTTGCAACGTCGCTAACCCAACAACCTACCATCTTTACACCGTCAAGCGGATGCCAATCCGCAAACGGCATAACTTCATCCATAGTCCATTCGGGGTCATTGAAGATATACTGCCACTGCAACGCTTCTGCCGTCACTTTCAAAGTGTTCGTATCAATTCGGAGCGTAATAGCAGCCATACCCTTACACAAGTAAATGTCGGAGCCGTGGCGGTCATTGTCCGTAGGATTCATTTGGGTGGCATCCTCAAAGCCGTCGAACCCGTGGTCGCCAGGACGTGCCTTGTAATCGTCGGTGCCTGGGGAATCGGGATTACCCAAGCAACCAATCGTATAGCGGGAAGTCCAACACCATTTATATCGGACAACATCACCCATATCGTCGTAATCAATCCCACGGGCTACCTTGTAGATTACAGAAGCGTCGTCACCCGTGTATTTGATACGCATATACACAGCCTGGTCAAACGCAAAGTAGCGGTAAGTCCCCTTGTTCACAAAATCAATGCACTGCGTCCAATCGGAGTCGGGGCTATCTTCTGCCAACGGCTCATAAGAATAGAATACTGTCGGGTAGCATTCCTTGACCTGCATAGTGATAAAGTCAAAATACTTGCCAGGGAACAGTTTCAGCCCGATAGGTCCCCCCCAGGAATCCTGCAATACAACAGGCTTGGAAATCCCACGCAGGCGGGTGCGTCCTACCGTAGTAAGACGGATTTTCAAACGGAAATAAATGTAGATAGGGATTTCGTAAGAAAGCAGCGTAGTGAGTGCGAGCGACAAACCCACAAAGGTGTCGTCGTCAATCCACTGCAAGCCATCGCCCATATCAATAATGCCGTCCGAAGCCAAGCGGTCCAACAGACTTGCGTCTGCCCTGTAATAGCGGTTGTTCACGGAATAATCATATTCCGACACGTTCCTGTCGCTACCGATATGTTCAAACGAATAGAACTTTTCCCAATTACCTGCATCCGTCGTTTCATTGTTGCGGGTGTAAACCCAAACGGTATCGGGGTCTTCACCTTCCTGGGAATAACGAATCCAGGGCACATCCATATCGGGGTCGTCCTTAACCAAAAGGGAACGTCCCTCGGTCCAAACCTTGTCAGCCTTTACGGACTTCGCAATCTGCTTGACCTTGCCGATTTCAGTATAAACGTCCTTGATTTCAGCCTTATTGCCACCGTCATACTGCGAATAGATAACCGACGGGGAACCCCTACGCAGGTTAGTAATATCCATACCAATAGCGTTCATAGCAGCCTTAATACCAGGGAACGTTTCCCTAGTCCTGTAAAGCAACGCCCACAAAAGAACACTATACTTGGAGCCTAACGCATCCACAAGGGCATACGGAATATCCACCATTTTGGCGTAGATACGGAACGCTTCTTCACGGGCGGGACAGGTTTTGCTAACCACCGCATTCGTGGCGTTCGTGTAAGGCTTGATTATCGGGTCCCGAAGCATAGTGGAATTACTTTCACTATACACTTCGGTCCAATGCGGGTTCTTGTAATGTCCTGGGCGGTAGGCTTCTTCAATACCATCTTCGGCAATAGACGTATCGTTTCGCTGATACAGCGTGATAACGTTATCGTCAATAACAGACACCAGGTCGCCCGTTGCATAATCCAAGAAATACTTGCGGTCGTAATGACCCCAATAGTGACGAACAGGGAACGCACGGAGCAGGTCCATCTTAAACAAATAACCACCAACGTCCAGGACCGCCCACAGCGACGTAAGTTCATATTCCCCGTCGGGAAGTCCAATAGGCTCAACGGAGTAATAGCAACCCCGCAACCAATACGTGCGGTCAACACCGTCCTCGGCAAACGTAGCCGTCGGCAGGACGCTACCCGTGATAGTCTTCTTGTCGTCGTTCGGGTCGGGATATTGCCTGGTAGGAATATAGTCAAGAGCGTAGTAATCCGAACCGCAATAGTTGACAATATCTCCCTTTGTGTAAACGTCCTGGTTAGAGAACTGCGGGCAAATAAGCGTCACGCCTAGCATACGAGGAATGCCATTCACGACAACTTCGGTGCCCACAGGAAGACGTGGACCCGAAATGAACAAGCGTTTGTCAATCACGATAGCACGGGCAGCCCTATACTTCAATGCAGCAAACTGACTGACCGCTGCGGGAGCGTTAGCCTGTTGGAAATTGTAAATAGGCACACCCGCTTCATAGAGAGCCTCATTGAACTGTGGTTCAATCACAAGGCGGTTCAAATCTGCAAGAGCCTTGTTAGAGCGGTTCCACGGGGTCACGATATGGCGAAGCAGCGGGGGTTCTTCAATAGAAACCCAGGAACGCCAAATGGGTGTAGTTTTTTCGCCACTAACGGAAATCGTGAAGTCCAGGGCATACAGACCTGGTGTTTCGGGGTTAGGGTGGTTCACAGAAACCCTATCCGAAACGTCAACGGAATAGTTCCCGTAGGACACTTCCACACGGGGATATTCCACAACGTAGTCAACGTAAGCGTCAACTTTCAAAACTTCTGCGGGCAACTGCGTAAGCGTGATAGTGGGCTTCACGTCTTCGGGCAGAGGTTCCGTAACATAGCCCGAAATAAACTCACGCCAATACGTCAAGAGGGTGTCGTCTTCAACAGGGCGAAGCACAACTTCGTCCGAAGACGCAGACACGACAATGTAAGTCCGTTTATAACTTGTATCTACAAATCCGTTCATTAGCCAACCTCTCAATCATATTCCGTCGGGGACATAGGCATCATATAGGCATACAGGATTCCACCTATAATGGACCACTTAAAGATAAAATCTATTGACGAATATGGTGGGAACGTAATGTAGTTCAAGTCTTCCACGGCACCGTAAACAGTGTCGTCTTTTTTAATAGAACCCTGTGCTGCGGAACCAGCTATGTCGCCAAATGTAGTGGCAACGGCACCCACTACGTTTGTAATCCACGCACTTTCCCGCTCGCTATCTATTTTGGCAACGGTGAAAGCCCAGGCGTTGCACAACTTTAATTTCTTGGAAGTCGGATTACGAACCTGGAATACCCTGTTAGCACGTTCTTCTGTAGGTTCCAACAACGTCACATAGCAAGTACCATACCAATGGTCTTTCGTGCGGGTGCCCTTAAACGGATAAAGCATAACAATGTTCGGGACTTCCGTTTCAGCCATTTCCTCGGTCATACTGTAATCGGGATAGTTTACCTTTGGCAGCGGATAAGTTTCAAACTCAATGTCAGTATAACCTCCATCGCCACGTCCCGAACTTCCACCATACGATATGCCCTTGAACACGGGTATTTCAACAATCACACCTGCGTGATAAGACTTGAACTGACGGGTATATTCGGAATAACTGTTATAGTCATAACGGAAATACCCCGTCACCTTATACAACCCCCACACATCCCTGGATTCACACTGCGTATAGCACGACAAGTCATAAGAACCATTCCACCTGGTAGGGAACTTCAAGGCTGCGTCCCACCTAATCTTCGACAAGTCCACTGTAAGCGGATTGATAAACGGAGAATCGCTTCTGTTTTGAATACTTCCGTTTTCAAGGTTTAGTTCGTTCGTTTCAGCAACCTGCGAAACGTTAGCGTTATACGTTGAAAGTTCTTCTGTAGCCTCCAACTTCGTAATGATAGCGTCGCTAGGAATATCCACAGAATCTGCCACCAACTCTACAATAGTCCCGTCAGTTATTTGCAGGTCTGTGGAAGTGTCACCTATTTCGGGAAAGTTCGCTTTAAGCGGGGAACCCTCAATGTCAAGATTCAAAGTCGTCTTTTGATACTTACCACCCTGGATAGGAATAGTAGTTATTTCGGGGATTAACTCCGCAACGGCACCTACAATTACTTTCAAAAAAGTAGCATTACACATACCCCGAACAAATTCAAAAGTAGGCACAACGTCAACGGAGCCATCAGACCACTTGATTTCAACAACGCCCTTGTCATCACTGCTATCTTCGGGATGCAGGTCATACAAGGCGTAAAGAAAAGCCTTTACGTCAAATTGAAGTTCCCTAAAAGTCCGAATAGCCGTATGAGCGTTCAACATAAGTTAAGAAAGTTCCAATATGTAGGTTACAGTTTTTTCCGAAATATTAGCGTCAGTCCCTTGGATGCATCCAACAATGAAGCGGAAGCACGAATACGGAGGGATTTTCGTGTATTCGCCAAAGTCGATAGACTCAACCATCCCGTTAGTCCCGACTACCAGGCTCATTCGTCTGTAAATATACCATTCGTTTTCATAAGTTTGGTAGTAAATTTCCTTACCAATATCATCCGCAGAAAACGACGTAATGTATAAAGCACCGTAATCGCCCTGGGAAGGAGCATAACCACCCGTAGGGAATGCCATTAAAGCAGCGAACTGATATGCAGACCTGTCAAACCTCACAAGGTAGAAGTTAGAACTGTTGAAGTCCGCAACGTAAGCCCCGACATTAGCTGGAACTTCTAGGGGAGTCAGCGGGGCAATAATACCCGCCTTACGGTTGAAACTAGAATACTTTGTGTTACCACAAATTTGAATCAAGTCGGGAACGGCAGACGTAGCCTTTAATGTCTGCGGGTCTTCTGCGACTGCGAACCCAAAGTCAGTCGGGGACAATTTACCGTTGCCCGCATTCATAACCCACTGACCGTTGTCAAGGTTCAACAATTTGTAGGCATCGTCAAGCGGTTGGTCGTTTCGGTAGAACATTCTACGAACACGCTGCGGTGCAAACTTGCGAACACCCGTAACAAGTATTCCATCGCAAGACAACGACGACCCAACTGAAAGAACGTTTGTCTTCACTTTCTGTGCGTTCAAGTTCATAGTATTCAAGTTCTCAAACGACATACTACCAAATTTTACGGAACCACCACTAACTTTTGTCTTTCCCTTAATGGAACGAATTGTGGCACCATTGGCAGTAACATATCGGGCATAACACTGCTGAATTGTAGCCGAAATAACCTTGCTGCAAGACACAGAAACCTTATAACCATCGCTATCGGTCACACACAAATTACCGTCAGCATCAACAGACAACTTAACTTTCTTGCCAACGCCTTGACCGCCCAAATACAATTCGTCAAACTTGCCATCCTTGTAATTGGAAACCAGGTCCAGGACAGACTGCACGGTGATGCTGTATTTGCCCATATTGAACGTGACGGGTTCCTTGCCGTTAAGCAGGGACTTCAACTTCAATATGAGTTCAACAAAGTCGTCGTTAGCCGACTTCATCTCTTCAAGAGAGGTAGAACTATCTGCTACACTAGCCATTAAATTGCCCCTTCGTCGTCATTCTTCATTTCAAAAATGTTCACACGGTCCTGCCCGATAGCCGCCCAAACAAGGAACGTGACATTACGATACACAGGCAGCACACGGGTATAATAACCATTAGCGTCTGCATCGTTATACCAAAGTTTAAGGGTTACATCGTCGCCATTTGGGTTCGTGTTTACGAATGTGACCTGCGTGTAATACTGCTTACCGCTATACAGGCTATTCGCCACTCCCGTAGGCATAGACTTGATATGGAAGTCAAACGACGTAATCGGGGTTCCACCACTATCGGTTGCCCAACCCACGAAGATAACAGGTTCTAGTTGGTGCATCCTAACGTTAATGTTATTCGTGGTTGGCATACATACAGAAGACACTTCTGCCCGCATAAACTTGGCATAAGACTCCCAACCAACACGGGACGGGTCATACGGGTTGCCCCCCTCGTCGTGCCACGCATTAGACGTGCGGTCCGTAGCAGAAATTCTACCGTCCACACGATACGCTGAAAACTTCACTGTCTTACAGGTAGGCTCGTTAAGGGACAAACCAGCAATCAAGTCGTTTCGGATTTTCGCCAGGTTATCTACCTTGTGGACCCCGTTAGACAACTGAATTTCCACAGTTCGGGGCGTATCGGTGTTGCAAATCAAGTCCCACTTGGTTACGATTTCAGCAACGTCACTTTGGGACTGCCCAAGCAACTTCAAGGCAGCAGCGAAATCTACAATAGCAGCAGGCATTTGTTCCATAGTTTACTTCCTCGTTCCAAGAATTTCTTTAAGTGATACGTTGAGCAGGCTTGGGGGCACGTAGGTAGCCGACGGCAGAACCAACTCAATTTCGTCCTTTGCGTTGTCAACCGAATCCAACCGAAGCGTGACATACGCTGACGACAGATTGTAGGTTTCCGTAAGCAAAGAATTGAGTGTATCGGCTTCTAGGGTCTTGCCGACGTGGTAGCACACATAGTCTTCAATCGTCTTGCGGACCTGCTGCTGCATAGTGTAGGGTGCCGTATATTGAATGTAAACACTGACACCGACCTGCCCAAGCGGTTCAACCACTACAGACGTAAATCCCAACTTATCCGCTATATTGAAATAGCCCTTGATTTCGGATTCAAAGATAGCCTGGGTAAGTTGTTCATAATCATCAAACTTGTAGGACAGGTTATAGACCTGTTCGGTAGAATTGTCGTCGTCGTCAAGTTCCAGGGCTTCTTCACGGGTAGCCCAAAACCTGTCTTCGCTATACAGCGAAACGTCTTCTTCACTGCCAGGTTCAACCGTCTGCCCGCCATCCCGCAACGCAAGCCAAAGTTTCTTCGTCTTGGAATGGTAAACAACGTCGCCCTGGTAATAGACCCCGTGTTCACTCCAATACCTGCGGTTCTTCAAGACAAGACCCGACAACACGATTGTAGCATTGTCATACACACAAGACGACGGGTAATAGCGTTGGTAAACCTGCGAAAGTTTAGTTCCGTCTGCCAAAGACATATAGAATGCCCAACCGTTCTTTGAAGAGGGGACACCCCTGTAATTCGGGTCGGAACAAATATACAGGCTAGACTCATAAACAACCATATCACCAGGATTATACTTCTTATAACGGCTATACTTGTATCGGTTGAAAAACAAAAGTTCCTTGGACTTGCGACCATTCCTAGCGTCGTTGTAGCCCTTTGAGAGCATAGACACCGTAATCCAGGAAGCCCAATTATATTCCCTGCGACCAAAGCAAGATTTCACAAAAGGTATCTTACTAACTTCGGTCACAAGGTCACGTTCGTCTGTAATCTTGCTTGCAGCGAAAAATTCCGAAACAGCACGGGAACGCAACGTGGTAGGGGTGTCGCCCATATTCATAGGTGCAAGCAACGGAGTGCTTTCACCTTTAAGGAACATTTCCGTAATGTCAGTATTGAACTTTATCGTAGAATTGTCCACAGGTGCAAGGCTTTCGCACTTAACGTAGGTCACGACGACTTGCTTAATATGAGCCTTACCGCTACCACCATTGTAATCCTTGCCGAAGATTTCGCCATCGCCCAAGGTAAGTGTCATACCACGGGAGGTATGCTGAATCAAGGCTGCTTCGTCGGCATTCGGCATAGACAGAAGTTCATCCAAGGACCAGGCTAGTTTCGGATAAATCGGGGGTTCGTCCCCGTCCATTTCCAACTTGACTTCCACAGACTCCGACCATACAGACTTGTAGGTTTCGGGAATAAGGACGGGTGCAAAGATACCAGGGGTATATCCGTCAAACCCGCTATCAATCGTCTGCTGCACGTAGTCGCCCGCACAATAAAGGGCTTCGTATTCAGTCCCCAATTCGGAACCTTCCACGTGACCCGTAGCGTCAATCTTGAACACAATAAGGTTCGTCTTGGAGCCGTCTTTAAGTGCAATAGTCCCCAACGAACTCCAACGAGTATAAGAACGCTCCGACCAAAAGCGGAACGGGGTTGAGGAGTTAATCTTCGGGGGCGTAATGGATTCAACGCTGTTAAGCAAAATGCCTTCCGCAAGTTTAAGCAGGTAAGCGTCGTTGCTATACAGAACGTCCATATTGAGCAGGTGGGACGCAGAACGGGCAGTGATAGCGTCAAGCCCATACATAAGCATCTGCAAGAACGAACGGGTCTGCTGCCCGAACACTGCGGAGTCTTTATTGAGAGTGGCTGCGGAACGCCCCAGGCGTTCCTGTATAGACAGGTTCGCTAACGCAAAATGGTCGTAAAATTGTTGAGCCATACTTTAACCTCTACTACACTATCCCGTTCACGTCAAAAGTTTCAGTGCCGAACGTAAGTTGCAAATCCACAGTGAACCTGTCTTCGCCAACCTGGGAAATTACGTTAATTCCAAGGATTTCGTCTTCACGGACCACCTGCGAGCGGATTAAGATTTCGTGGATTTTGTTCTTCACAGCCGTCTGCCCGTTATAATCCGTGAAATCGCCAATGGCTTCACTCAAATCGGGCAGGGGTGGGTCTGTATAGCCCAAATCCCCAAATGCGAGAATTACGCACTTGCAAGCCTGCAAGCGTTCACGACTACCCACTACAAGCAGTTCGTTAGTGCCATCATAATCGTGGTTAAAATCCATACCCTAAATATATATAATTCTAGGGCATATCAAACTTCAAAGGAACTCTTGTTCGGGTATTTTCTTGCCAAATACTCACGGGTAGTCTTGTCATTCTTGCCCGTAGTATCGTTAAAACAGACCACCTGGCGGGTGTCGGCTTCTGCATAGACCTGGGGCGAGAACGTCGGCATTTCAAAATAACCGATATGCGGGAACTTGTCGCTGTGAACCGCCATACCGCTAATGTTCTGTGCCATCATTAGCAGCATATGGTTATAGTCGTGGTCCCGTCGCCACTTACCCAATCCCTTTGAAATACGCTCCCATTCGTCATTCAAGAACGACTTGCAAAATTCAACGTTATAGACCTGGAACAAATGGTGCCAATGGTAATAAGGCAGGGGCTTGCAGTAATGGTCCATAACCAACTTATGCCCGTTGGTAAGCGTCTTTCGGAACTGATTGAACGCCCCATAAGCGTCACGACCCTCAATGAACATTAACGGCTTGCCGTCCTGCTCAAAGCAAGTATCGTCTACGGGAGCGTTGGCATACATATCGTCGTTTGCCAATATGAAATTGCCCTTCAAATCCAATTCCTTGATAGCACACAACTCAATGGTTGCACTATTAAAGCACGGGCGGTGCTTTTCGGGAATGAACTCATTATGATAGTGGACCACAATTCGGGGGTCGTCCTTGTTCAAGAAAGACGGGAACTGCGACGGCTGCATAAGAAGCAAGTGGACTTTGCCCAAGGACTTGTAGTTCTGTTCCAAGGCTCGCCACCAATACTTAAACAACCCGTGACTAGAATAACGACGACGAAACGGCACAAAGAAAACCTGTCGTGCCTTTTCGTTCTTCGGGTGCAAATTCTTGGCTTTTAGGAATACGTCAAGCCAAGCGTCGTCGTTAGATTCAACGAACGGTATTAGAATATCCATAGGGTGTCGGTTTATCGGTTAATCGCAGATTTTCTTTCGGGAACCCTTACCGCCAACGTTTTCGTTAGACGGGGCATTCCCAAATTCAATCTTCACGGTTTTGGTCCCCTGCGGGACCTTGACGATTACTTCGTCAACTTTCTGTTTAGCCATTTTCAACCTCACGATTCTTGCGGTTGCGACGCTTCTGCTTAACTTCGGATTCCACGACTTCAACAGGTTCTTCTGCGGTCGGTGCTTCGTCCTGCGGTTCTGCGGTCGGGGTTTCAGCGACTTCTTCAGCAATCGGAGCGGTCGGGGTTTCAGCAACTTCTTCGGCAATCGGAGCGGTCGGGGTTTCAGCGACTTCTTCAACCTTGGGCTGTTCTACCTTGTGGGCTTCAACTTTCGGCTGTTCCACTTTATTCTGCACAGACTTATTCTGTGCAGCCTGCGGGCGGGAACGACGCTTGCTGATTAAAGCTTCAAGTGCGGACAGTTTTTTGTTCTTGTTCATTTTTCAGTTCCTTTTGAATGTGTTTAGGGGACAGACGCAATTCAATTTCGCCTATCTTCGCTTCAAATAAATGTAAATAATTTCGCAGCACAACCACACGGATTGCAAGCAAAATGTTAGTGATTACCGACAGAATCAACAGAATTAGAAGAACTAACGTCGTTGTTGCCATTGTTTACCTCGGTTTTAGGCGGGTTATTCGGTGTATGTAAGAGAATATCTATTTGGGTTTGCAAGTCCTGTAATACGGTTTCCAGGAACGTCACTTTGTCGTTTACGGACGTTGCCATAAAGCGAGCCTTTGTATTCGCTTCCCGCAAAGACCTAAACAACTTCTCAAACTTTTGGAACTGCTCCATAGCCTTACGAACCTGCTTCACCATATACACACAGGATAGAAGCAAGCATACAGACAAGCCAATGGACGTTAATTGAAACAGCAATTCCATAGATAGTCCCTCCCTATTTATATAGCACAATGGCTACTTTTTCAAATATACGCAAGCCACCACGTCCTTGCGGATAGGTCTTACACGGACAAATCCCGTGGAAGCAGCAGCGGTCTTACAGGACGACCCGCCACCGCCCGCTTCAAGCATTAAGCCGTCCCCAAGGGCGACTGCAACGTGGGTAATCTTTTCGGTGGATTTTCCAAAGAACAGAATATCGCAGTCGTTAGCGTGGTCTATGTTGCCCTCCCGCCAATTAGCCTGCCTTATAAGAAAATTGTAAAGTCCCTGGGCGGTAACATCAGAACCCGTATAAAGACCCAAAGCCCAAAGACCCTCCAGGACAAGTCCGCTACAATCAAAGCCATTCTGTGACTTTCCCGTTCCGTCCCCCGACCAAATATACGGGCGACCGATAAAATGCTTCAAGTATTCAGTGAGCGTCATACAACTACCCCGATTCCTTTGCGGACCACTTGAATGTGAACAGGACCCTGTTAATGTTGGTCAAGTGGTCGTCTTCTTCGTATGCCTTGTTTCCGAATGCACGTACGGAGTAGTACACCACATTACGCTTAAACTTACCCATACCTGCCCATTCAAGCCCGTCACGCAAAAATTCGTCTGCGAACTCACGGGTAACGGGGTGTTCCCCGTTGCAATCGTCGCAGGGGGTATAGAACAAATCGTGGATTAAATAAATAAGCGATTTCTTTTGGTCGCCCACCTGGTCAACGAACCCGTCAACAAATCTGCCACCACTACGGAAATTCGTGACGAACCCCATCTTGATAGACATTTCCAGGCAACCTATATCGGTATGGACCATAATATCGGTGTCCTGGGCTAGTTTGTAATATCTGTCGCCTAGCGGTGTAACTGCGATACTAGGCTTATTCATAGTTATGGAATAGACGTTCATTTCATACCGTCCTTTTTAAGTCTTACCCTAGAAATATAGATAATTATTTTTTATATTGTCATACATAGATTGTGTAGCGACAATCGCCAATAAGAGTTTGAAGATTATTCTTCATCCCCGCCAGAGTGTATTCGCTACTGCACCCTGGCGGTTTTATTTTAATTATGAGCGAAATTCGTGTAAAACAACACCCGACACTAGGAATCCTAGTCTGCACTGACGGGCACGTAATGGTCCCAAAAAATAATAAGCGGAAAGCCCATTGGACGCTAGGTAGCAAAACAAAAGACGGATATTTAACCGTAAAAATAAGAAATACAACTTATAGAGTCCACAGGCTAGTAGCAGAAACGTTTATTCCAAATCCATACAATTTACCCGAAGTAGACCATTTTCCCATTAGAGAAAGAAGTTTTAATGACTACCAAAATCTACGATGGGCTGATAGAACAACTCAAAATAGAAACACCTCAAAGTGCGATAACGTATCTAATCGTGGTTGGAAGCACACGTATGAAGATAAAAAACAGTATAATAAAGAATACAATAAATCCATATTAGAAAAGCATAAAGACTACCAAAGAAATTACTATGCGAGCAATAAAGAAAAATGCAGGAAGATAGGTCTTGATTTCTACCACTCCCACAAAGAACAATACAAAGAATATGAAGCAATACGGAAGAAAACACGAAAACGTGTTTTGTTTAATGATGGTAAAACAAGAGAAATCTCAAAAGAATGTGCAGAATCCCTTCTGCAACTACCCGTAAAAAACAGAGTATTTGACGAAAGTTTTAGGTGGAAACCAACCTAGCACTTGTCATCCTTGTTATAACGCTCGGACAGCACACCCTTGATATACGCCAAGTTACTAGACATTTCGTTAATCCTGTCATAGATAGCATTCAATTCACCTGCACGGTTCTTGTCCGCTTCTTTTAGGTCGTCTTCAAGTTGCTTAATTCTTTTGGCGTGGTCCTTTATCACAAAAACTGCCCAAGCAAGGCATAATGTTGCGGGAACACCAATAATGCTAGATAATCCTGTTAGAATTTCCACAAATTGCTCCATAGTTCAATCCTCGCCAATATAATAAATTCACAAACAAAGTAAAATTATTTATTTGCTACACGGGATTTGAGAGCATTTCTGTATGACAAAACACGTGCAGCGTATTCTTCACGTCCTACTTCCTGGAAGCCCCTGTCCCCACTTTCAACATAAAAACGTTCACAATCAATTTCGTTTCCGTCGGGGTCCACGATTTTCAAGATATGCGACGTATCAAAACAACCTACTTCTGCATTCACAGAATCAAATTGGTGGGCATAAACCTTGTAGGGTTTAGCACTAGGATAATACGGAAATGTTATCGGTCCTACAATTTCATTTACAAGTTTGGACGCTAACCCGCTATGCCAGGTTGTTTCGGTTCCGTCGTCGGCAACTTCAACCAACACGGTTCTGTCAACGTCGCTATATTCCACGGAGCCGTCGGGACTAACAGTCTTGAACACCGACGACGCACGGGTATGCTGATAGTGACCCTTTTCGCCATAGAATGAGTATTGGTCGCCCCATTCTTCGGGAGTATCATTGATAGGCGTAAGTGGCTTGCCGTCAATCAATCTGTTCAAGATTGCCTTTGTGAACCCGATTGAACAACCGCTATGCCCGTCGTCCATAAGAGAACGGAACGCTTTCAATGCCGACTGATAGCAGCCTGCACCATAGCCGTCCTCACCCTTACAGGCAATTTGCACTTCACGGTCTGCCCAATCGGACAACGATTCGTGCAAACGACGCTTCGGGTGTTCTTTCAAATGGAGCAGTTTTGACAACTGCTCGTCAAGTCGTGAAATCCTTTGGTTTACTTTAGTTATACGCATAACCCTACCACAACTTATACAGGACTGCCCGTCACAGTTCTAGCACCGTTAGACCAACTAGAACCTGTCAGCTTCGCCCAATAAAACACAGCGTTATCCCCTTGAACGTCCAATGCAGAACCAAACGTGTAAGTATCATACCCCGAACTAGACTTCTGCACAGACGACAATACCATATAAACATCCATAGTATTGCCATAAATACTTAACCCTCGCAAAACTACCAAAGCCCCTGCATCTATAGCTTCCTGTATCTGCACGTGGGTAGTTACGCCATAAACAGCAGTAAATACCCTAGATATGGGGTGCAAAACCCCGTCACGCATAATATACAGGGACTTGTCCGTATCACAAAAACCTAACTCACGGTCAATAAGTTTTTCTCGCAAGTCGGAGTCGGTGCCTGCACGGATAACTTGCTTTGCGGGGATTCTTTTTGTCATAAGTCAATATCCTTTTAATGCACTACCCATACACCAAAGGCGTATAAGTTTCCTGCTTCACAGAACCACTACTTTTTAGGTCTATTACTAGACGTTCATCCATAGTTGGGTTCTCCCCAGGCTTAAATTCGGATGGTCACACCCTATACCCTAAATATAATTAAAAACCCCGATACGTGGTATCGGGGTAAACCAATGATTACGCTGCAAGACGTTTTCTAGCCCTATATCGCCTGTTAGCCTCGGCTCTTTTAGCCTTAAATACAGGGTCGTCCTTGTGATTCAACTTGTATAACTTGCTAGATTTAGAGCGTTTTGCCTTGTATTCGGGGTCGTCCTTGACGGAATCCTTGTAGGTCTTGTTGCTCTTTGATTTCTTTTCCTTGAACGCAGGGTCATCCTTGTGCCTAGCGTAGAACCTATCCCGTTTAGCCTTAACGACTTCGGGATTCTGCTTGCGGGTCGGCAACTTCGGTGGAACGATTACAGGGATTTCCAACAACCGCTGATGCAGCAAAGACCAATCTATGCCATTATTGCTTGACAAGGGTTACGTCCTTGATATACGGGTGACGACCACAGCACTTCTTTTCAATGCAGAAGCACATAGACTTATTAAGGAACTTGTAGCGTTCACAAGACGGCACGAAAAGGTTTTCGCCTATCCATCCCCATTCTACGTTAATCTTCATAAGCAGCGAGCGAAGTTCGTTTGCGAACTGACGGATTTCCAAAAGGGCACGGCTGCAAAGACGCTTGTTCATAAAGTTCACAAGAGAACGCAGGTTAATCTTCCACACCACCTTTGAATCCATACCCAACGGCAGGGCGTTCGCAGCGTCTTCACGGGGAACGCCTAGTTCAATCAATTCCCCGTAAAATTCGGCTATGTTCTTCATACCCTTTTCATAAACTTCACGGACCCCATCCTTTTGGCAGGACGGGGGTGTATAATACTTAAAGTTGCTTTCGTCAACATAGCGTGTGGACGATTGCAAATAACTTGTCCCTACACAATGCCTACCCACCTCCCGCATACACCGAGCGGATAAATCTTCAATGAGTAATTCCACATTTACCCATTCCAACACCCTACCGTGGTCGGACTCTATACAAGATATAGCTCTGTTTACATTTTTTTCACGGTCATCGGTGTTGGCACCCCAACAAACCCCTGCGACACTACCAATCTTTTGCAAAGGATGGTTTGTAGTGTCGCCAACTAATGTAAGTTTCATAAGTTATTCCTTTTAATTTGATACTTTGTAATATCTACACCTAATGTTTCAAAATAATTAAATGCTTCAAGCAGGTCTGCACCTTTCAAGATTATAACACCATTATCTATCATACACTTATGCTTACATAAGCACAAAGGCTTACCCCTAGCATAAGGGTTTATTAACTGACCCTTATCATTAAAGAAATGGTCGCCCTTAATCTCATACAACTTACCACCAATTATAAAATCGGGTTCATACCTAGACACGCTGTTAGACTCATTAGTATATGTAAAACTTATAGCAGGGTGATATATAAATTCTACACCAATATGTTTAAGCCATACATAATAAATAAGTTCCCAACTACTATCAAACTTAACCCCATCATATAAATACTTGTAAACATTCCAATACTTGCCATATTTACGCAGGCAAGTTGCGTAAATCTTGTCACGGACACTCTTTACTTGATTCACACTACGAACACCATATTTCTTATACACAGATTCAAGTTTATGCTGTTTCACAATATCCGAAGAATTAGGACTATCTGTATTATACTTCAATAATGAGGTTTCCCTGGATTTTTCCACCTTATCGGAACTAGCCAAGTATTCGGCAGAACCGTATCGCTCCAAATTAGTCTTATGAATTTTATCTCTAATACACTTTATTTGAGAAACATTATCAACAAGTTCACCGTTGTTATACCTATCCGAAACCGTCTTTCTTATTTTAGCCTTAACTTTGTCGGATTGGAACGTGCATTCACACCCGTACTTACACAAATTTGTAATACGTGTCCTCTGCATACGAATAGCCCTAGCCTTTTCTAAATCGCCATATTTCTTAATCTTTGTTAAGCGTGATTCTTCTGCAAGATGCTTATGGTAATTTTCTATACTCCCATACTTTTGTATTCTTAACAATTCTCGCTTTGACTTATAACCATACTTTAACGAATTATAATTTGCAGCACAATACCTGCACATAAACCAAGTATCTTTATTAGAAACCGTTGGAATTTTAAGGACTTCCTTACCGCAAGAACAGATACAGTGTATCTTATATTTAGCACAATTATTCAATACATCCGACGCTATACTGTCACAATCCAAAGCAGCAACTTCACGAATAATCTTAACTGTAGCCATAAATTTCCAAATAAAAATGCCCGATGAACGCTTAAATTGGTCGTCAGCATCCATCGGACATTCTAAACTCAACTAGCAATTAAGGACGACCAAGAACTTAACCACTACATAACACAATATACATTATTTTAGAGGAAAATGCAATAGAAAAGGGCAGTGTAGAAAACCGAGAACTACACTGCCCCGCCCCACGCCAATGAGCCTGCCACCGAAGTGGCGACGTAGGGCTATTCCACCCTTTATGGAAGTAAACAGGGCAGAATGGCTACAAACTGCCCTGTCCCCACAAATATAAACAAAGGTATCACTACCTGCAACTGCGTTTATCCCATAGGCGGGATTTCTACGCAAATCTTGGTCCCGCCTTCGTCTTCTTTCCAATACACGTTAGCCCGCCTAAAAGCCTTGCTCATTTGTGATACAAGCATTTCAGCCTGGGCGGGTGTGATGCCGTGGAAATAGAGAGCGATAGACGTGTAGCCGTCGTGTTCAAAAGACTTCTTTTCTTGAAGCGACAGCCCAAGATTAAGCCAAATACCTTCTGCCCGTGCGAGCAACTTGTTAGCGTAAGCGTTCATCGTTTTGCTTCGTCTGCGGACGGTTTCGGGAACTTGTTGTAATTGATACAATCCGTAACACCCGAAGCCCTGTTTGCACAGTAGGTCTTGGAATTACAGGTGTTGCAAATGGATTCTTTCTTTGTCATAAATTAACCTTTAATTAATATTAAACTTAAAAATAGCACCTAACTTGTGATACAGTTGGTCTAAAATACACAAGAAATAAACTCCTATGAAAATGTAAGTGCACTCCACATTTTCTGTTTATACCTTATGCTCAAGACTGCATTTCCGATATAGTCGGATAGCAGGAACCTATATTTCAGTTTAGATTCTTTGACTTTAAGGAATAGGTTCTTCCAAGTCTTCACTCCCGACAGCGTTTGCTTCCATTGCTCGTCTAGTCGTTCAACATTAAACTTGGGGTAGAACCACCCCTTTTCAAACTTCTTGTATGCACGTCTAGCAATTTCAATGCTCGCAGCAACCATATCGGGAGTATTCTCATTCCCGTATGCAAAGTTGCCTACAATAGATGAATATGCAGGATTTACTTCTACAAGTTCATATTTGTGTATGCCTGCGAGCATTTTTAACTTGCTTACGAATAACTGACGTTCCCATTTGTTATTACACAAACGGTTAAGGCACTTGCCCTTCTGTTTATCGGTAGGCTTGATAGACAGGTCTTCAATGGCGAGTTTACTACACTTCCAATAGTCCACAAGTTTGTTAATCCTATGGGCAATAGCAATCGTTTCGTGCTTCAACTTGTTAGTAAAATACTTGGATTTCTTATGTTGCGAAGATTCCCCGCTAGGTATCGTGAGTGCCGTTAAATCAAACACCTCTTTGTGCAAAACCTTAAAATCATCGTCTTTACCAAACTCAATAACGGACACCCCTATGTAATTGGGGTTCATATCAATCCCAAGAATACGGTTATGCTTCAAACCCTTGTATGCTTCATTGTAAATCAAGGATTCGTCATAGGTAAGGAACAGGTGCCTGTCTGTGAACTTTACTGTCACAGGCATTTTCTTCTGTTCAGCAAGTTCTTGCACTTTGGCTAATTCTTGTGCTAGTTTCTTCTTTACAGGGCAGAACTGTATTTCTGTATGGGTATCACGGGACGGCTTGTAGATTACACTGTTGTTTGTTAAATCAAAGTCTATAAGACGGTTTCCACGGAAATCCTTTGCACCTACGCTACATACAGGCATCAGCCTCAAATAGCGTAACTGCTCCTTTGTAACCAACCCTTTCAAATACTTTATTAAATTACCCCTACCGCCAAATATGACGTTACCCCTACCATTAACCTTATACAAAGAATTTCCTTCATTTACAGCAGACTGCAACAACCAACTATTAAAACAAAAATACTTATTTACAGTAGCATACACTTCTTTTTCGGACAGACCATCCTGGTAACGATTAAACGCCATACGAACCACACTGCTAAATACACGCATATCATCTAGCACGTCGGGGCTGTTTGTTATTTGCAGTTTAACCGTTTTCATACCATAAATATAGATTGTCTTATGACAGTTGTCAATAGACAACCTATACCTAATGTGTTAATTACTTGCCCGCCTTTGCAAGTGCAGCGTCTTCAATAGCCTTTGCGTTCTTACGACGGAGCAAGGCAAGGCGAATGCCCAACGTGTCACGGTATTCAACCATAGCACTGAATTGACGGCAAAGCAGATTGTATTGTTCGTCCCCGACTTCCTTGGCGAAACTATCGCCACGATTAAGGGCAACGTCAAGTCTTTCTACGTTGCCTGCAACTGCGTCAAATTCAAGTTCAAGGTCAACGATAACTTCTGCAAGGCTCTTTTTCGGAGCCTGTTTCTTCACGTTCTTTTTAGCCATTGTGCGTCCCCCTGTTAGACCTTGGAAGTGCCTTCCACGCCACGCTTCACACGGGCGTTAGTTCTCTTGCGGAGCCACATAAGGGCTTCTTCAATCTTCGTAATGGCACAAGCGTTTTCACGGCACTTGTATTCGCTGTTTTGGAAGCCTTCAAGTCGGGCAAGGACCATACCGAGCAAATCTTCATTTGCAACGCCATTCACGCCATTTTCCTTAATCGGTCCTTCCTGGAAATTAACAATGGCGATTACACGATTCTGTCCCTTGTGTTCGCCCTCGGTGTCGGGCTTCGCAGCAATAACCTTGAAGTGGTGCGGAGCGTTAAACTTGTAATCCGCTTCGTGGATAATCATCGTGTAGTTCTGCGTAAGCAGGTCGTGTTCCAGGACAACGTAGCCCTGGTCCTGCTGCTTCGGAGCAGCATCAGCCTTGGCGGGCACCAACTTCGCCATAATCTTCGGAGCGGTCTTCTTCGGAGCGACAGCCTTAACGTCTTTCTTCGGAGCAGACTTCACGTCCTTCTTCGGGGCGACCACCTTTACTTTCGGTGCGACTTTGGTTTCAGTTTTCGGAGCAGCCTTTTTAGTAGCCATTTTAGTGTTTCCTTTGCTGTGACACACAGCGGTTTTTGTGATTAGTTAAATCAAAGTTTTTCTCTACGTGCCCATTCAGCAATGAGCAAATTATCCGAATCACCGTGCTTACGGATTACTTTTTCGTGTTCGGGGAATAACCGCAAACCTATATCCATAGACGCTTTCTTTAGTTCGGGTGCCCCTTTAAGTCCTTTAGGTAACATTTTAGACTGCCATTCACGGGAATCCACATAAAAATGGGGTATTCCTAAATCCTCTATCACACATAGAGTAGCCTCTAGCGAACGTGCAGCAGATATAGACGCTTGAAACCGAAGCGGATTTATCATAGGTCTTTCAATAGCAACTACAATGTCACTAGCCTTATAAGCTGTCCCCATAATATCCAAAAACCACTGTTTCAAAGCCAAATGGTCTATACGTGAAATAATTTTTTTTGCTTTTGTATAACTCTGTTCCTTAATAATAGGAGTTTCTATGCAACGTGTAGAGCATTCACCAACACAAGCAATACTACCTGTCGTTCCATTATCTAAACCGACCCATAATTTATGTGACATTAGGCACCACCTTTAATACCATACAATTCTGTATATTCTTCGTCTGTTAGAAATCTACGCTTGCCGTCGGGACACTTTCTTTCGTGCTTACCCAATGCTTTAAGTCGTTCTCTATATACCTTCCGACTAGCCAAAATCTTATCACGATTACCTACATAATGTGCCCTGCTAGCTTCAATACGATGCTTATTCCAATTTTTAACAAGTGACGGATTTGCTTTACGGTATTCGTGCTGATATGCAGCACTATTTTCACGACTATGGGCACCGTATAACTCCCCACACCTATCATACCTATAAGAATTACGACTATTATCCAATATAGTAGCAAGTCGCAAATTCTCAAGTCTGTTATCGTGGCGAACCCTGTTAATATGGTCAATCACAAAATTTTGAGGTATTGCCCCCTTAAAAGATTCAAACACAAGCCTATGTATTCTATATAGTTTATAATTAAACTTTATTCGTAAATAGCCATCCTTATCGGGATAACCAAAAGACCACACATACTTAAACCTCCGTATATTCTTACGTGGTGGCATCAAGACCGCACCATCCTCACGAACCCATAAACCCGTAGGTTTGTGCTTCTTTATCTGCATCTCCTAACCTCGTTATGAATAATGGAATATACCATTAAGCCAAAGCCTTCATAATTCGTTTGTAAAGTTCACGTTCAGCAGACACGTCCCCTGCACAGTAATTACCGATAATGTCCAACTTACCCTCACGGAACAACTGCGGGACTTCGGAGCCACACACAGAACCCTTGGGGTCTGCGATATTGAGCAGCAAACAAGCGGAACGCAGGGACATAGACGCACCACCACCGAAACGCATAAGTTCCATAGTATCAATGTGCGGGATTTCCCAGGGTTTCTTTCCACCAAAGTTAAGGGCACGGGGGACAAACCCGACCTGTGCCATAAAACGCTTCGCAACAAAAGGAATATCAAACCCCTTAATGTTGTGACCGACCAGGACAGCGTTTTCGCTGTCAAAAATATCGGTCACGGACTTAATGAGTTCCTTTTCTTCTTCAACGCTGCCTGCCGTATAGACTTTCGGTGCTTCGTCTGTCAAGGCATTACCAATGGCGATAGCACAAATCATACCAAATTCAGCGTGAAGTGCAGCCATATCTTCCAACTCTTGTCCCTCTTTTCCAGGGTATTTGGATTCAGCCCACTGCGGGTAGAACGTGTCCATAATTCCAGGACGGGGAGTAGTTTCAATGTCAAAGACAAATTTACGTGCCATAATAATTACCTCTTAATAGGTATATAGTTAGATAGCGTCAATTTACTTTCGGACCCTTTGGGAACTTCAAAAATTTCACAGCCCTGCGTTCGTCTTCAATAGTGACTCCCTCCTGCGACGCAATAGCCATTTCCTTTTGCTGTTCGGACAAACCACGTATGCACTCGTCAGCCTTGTCCAACTTACGCATAAGGTCCTTTACGGCTGCACAAAGTTTGTGATTCTCTTGTGCAAGGTTCGGCATAACTGACGCTTCCACAAGGATTTCTGCTGCGGTGTGCATATCAAACTTACCATTAACCAACAGGTCATACATTCGTTTTGCGTTGTCTGCAAAACTAGCCTGTGGGTCCAACCGCTTGCACAGTTCGTCAAACGGATTTGGTCTGTTCTTCTTCCTGGGCATTGGGCTTACTGCGATGGATAATGTTGATGTTGTTGCTGTTCTTTTCGTTGAACGCCTTGAAGTCGGAGAATCGGGGCTTTGCCGAACGGGGGATTCCTAGGGCTTCCTTGTGCTGTCGGATAGATTCCCAAGAGCGGTTAGGGACAATCTTTCCTGCCCTTAACGCTATGTCTTCGGATTCTGTCCACCACCACTGACAGGTAGCCTTGCGAAGTTCTTTCCAGGGAATGTTGTGCTTGTGGGCGTATGACGCAGCCTGCAAGTAGGTTCGTCCTTCGGGGACCTCTCCACGCATAACTGCTGCAATTTCTGTATCAAGCCAACGTCGTTTAGGCACATTTCTTGACATACAACCTGTCCTTTATCCTTATAAAAAGAATTAAATTACGTGGTTGTCGCACTGTAAATATAATATAATACCTAGCCGTTTGCAATAGATTACCTGTTATATAATTATAAAATTGATAAATAAACGATAGCAAACCCGAACCTTTTAAGGTGTTTATAATCATTACCAATATAAGTAATAAGTAATTATTGCTCGCCACAAAAATAATCTATATTTGAGTTAGACTAGGATAGAACTTGTTTAAGTCAAATATATGGAACTTGTAAGAAGCAATCATACAAAAGCCAAAATTCGGGAATCCCTTTCCGAAACAAGGGCTAGACGGCATACACAGGTCTGTCGTGTCTTTGAACTCAAGGTTTCCATACGGCATAATCCTAAAGACGTGTTCACAAAGTTAGCCCAATGCTTCAAGGAAGCAAAGTGGGTAATCAACGATATGCTGTCGTTTTCAAAAAAGAGCGAAGATACGTCTTTGTTTGATTACAAATATACGGAACATAAAACTGTTATCCACTATGACAAGGACAAAAACCCTGTTGAAAGTCCCATAACACTGCCGTCCGTTCTCCACAGGGCAACTGTCGCACAAAAGAGAGCCGACCTTGCGAACCTAACCAAATCCAAGAAGAAGGGCTTCAAGGTAGGTGCGTTGAAATTTAAGTCCGAAGTTAATTGCATACCTATCATCACGGGCTATACACAAATCCTGGACGGGTGTAGGATAACGATTCCTGGATTCCGCAGACTCCGTGTCCACGGGCTTAACCAATTACAACAGTTTGAAAAATTTGAAATAGCGGACGCTAAACTTGTCCGTAAGGCTAGTGGCTATTACGTCAAGGTAAGCGTTATGCTGCCGAAATCCAAAAGGATTCCTACCAACAAGCAAGTCGGTCTTGATTTCGGCATAAAGGATTCCATAACAACGTCATACGGTGACAAATACAAGTGCGATGTGCGAGAAACTGACTATCTAAAATTCCTGTCACGCAAACTAAACAAGCGTGGCGTCGGAAAGAACGAAAAGAAGTCAAAGCGATATTACAAGTGTATGCGTCAGTTAAGGCGTGAGTATGAAAAATTGGCAAATAAACGTAAGGACATTGCCAACAAGATATACCACAAACTAACAACCGACTATGATGTAATCTACTTTCAAGACGAACAGATTAAGAGTTGGCAAAAGGGCTTGTTCGGAAAACAGGTCCAATCATCGTGTCTTGGGTCACTAAAGCAGCGACTTGTAGCATTGGAAGCGAGCGGTCGCAGTTTCAAGATTTCCAAGTGGGAGCCAACAACCAATCTGTGCCCTGTATGTGGCAGTATAAACCACCCAACTCTTGCGGATAGAACCTACAAGTGCAGTTGTGGTTATACGTTAGACAGGGACACCCATTCTGCCCGTGTGGTCTTGATGATTGGCTCGTCAAAAAGAGCCGAGCGTTTGGAACAAACCTCCGTTGAGGGAGTTGCCCCTATGCCCGCTAGTGATAGCGTAGCACACGCAAACCCGTTGATACGAAAATAAAAAACCTATACAATTTACAGTATAAGTAGTTCACATACTCACGTTTTCCTTTACAAATCCATTTCGTCTTTTTTCGGCAATAGGTGTTCGGCTTCGGGATTTTGCTGCTTGAAGTCCGACAGGACGTAGGAAATCGCTTCGTTGGTGTCCTTGTCCGTCGGGTGGTGCGTAATGCCACTTATGCAACTGCCCTCTTTCGTCAAGGGCGGGATTTCAATTTCTTCGTCCTTGAACATATCTAGCAATTTGGTGTGGTGTCGGATAGCAGCCCGAAGTTGCAAGGCTACCCAATGGAACGTGTCTGCAATACCCTCACGCTCCGCTATCTTTTCGGAGTCGGCTACAAACTTTTCCAACTTCACGACCATAGCCGTGGTATAAGCCCAAATAGCCTTTTTCAAATCCTTGCTCAATCCGTATTTCTTACAGGCATACAGGAACAGGGCTGACTGCACCCATTCCATAGACTGCGGACCATTCTTCTCACGAATTTGCCTGGAACGCTCACGTGCTTTCTTACGGGCTGTTATGTATTGGGAACAGCCCTTATTGAACTCACAAGCCTCCGCTAGTTTCTTTGCGTGAATAGGCTTGCCGTGGACGTAGATATAGTCTTTTTTAGCCATTCTGTTTCAACGGTGCGTTCTTACCGCTGCTAGACTTTGCGTCGGCATTATTCCTGTCAACGTTAATAATCTGCGAAGCACCCGCAAGACCATCAAGCAGCGATTCCACGTAGGCGATGTAAGCCTTGATATTGACGTAAGGTGCAATCTTTTCATTATTAACGATACTGTCAAGCACAGTAAACACGTTGCTAATGACAGTAGCAGAAGCGTCAGCGTATTCCAGGCGGTCAAGTTCGCTAGTGTTAATCGCACAATACTGCTGAATCACAAGGTTGCCCGTTACGTCGTGCCCGTAGGACTTCAACAGGTCCGTGATAATCTTTTCAAGGAACGCCTGCAAAGCAGCCTGTCCCGCCTTTACCTTGCGGGCGTAGCGGGCATAGCGTCTTAATGCCCCGCCAACCTTCTGTTCGTCACGACCTGTAAAGATAAATTCGGCAGGAATGGACTTAATATCCAGGATTAGATTACGCAGGTTGTTAATGCGGTCGGGAAGACCCTCAACGCTCGCATTTTCGGCAGCACCCAGGGAAGCAGCAATAGCCCCACGCTGACTTTGCTGCGGTATTACACGCAGTTTCGTGGCTTCGGCTGCATACATACGAATGGTGTCAAGATTGTAAGACGTGACGGTATCGCCACCCGTGTTGTTAATCGCCTTTTCATACCAGGCTGTAAATTCTTTCAACTGCTCAAGGTCAAGCCCATCGGGAGCCGTCACAGATACAAGGGAGTTGCGTTGGAGCGAAGCGTTAATTGACGCAAGGTCCAACTGCTCCAACATTTCAAGGGCTGTAAGTTTGTCATAGATTTCAAAGCAGAACGGACGACCTAGACTACCATTCTGTGCAATAACAGCGTCCCTGGACTGCAAGGACACGTTCATTGAAGACAAGGAATAGCGGTAGCGGTCCGACTGCATATCCAAGCACACGATTTCCTTGTTATCCAGGATTTCAATATGGTTGGTTTGGTCCACGGACAACTTGTAATACATAGGCGTGGCATTAAGACCTTCCAAGGTAATCGTAAAGATAGAACCAGGTTGGAACGTGTCTTTCAAGCCAACGATATGTCCCTGCTTGTCACGAATATACTCAACAAAATACTGCCCATAGAAGATAGCGTCAAACAGGATTTTGGAAATGTATTTATCCAACTGCGTGGAACGTCGGAACGTGTTCACGATTTGGTTGGCGACGTTGGACTTGTTGTAGCGGTCGTCCACCGTAATGTCAAATGTAAGGTTGGTGCGGGGGTCCACAGCAAGAATATCGTATGACATAGTTTCAATCATAGCCATAACAAGGTAATGGGCTTTCAACGGCTCATACTTGTTCACGTCGTCACGATAGCGGGTAAACTGCTCATAGAGTTGCGTGAGCAGATACATTTGGGACGACCCGTTATTTGACATTTGGCGAATAACCTGGCGGTCGTGTTCGTTTGAAGCAATTAGTTCTTCAACGTTCGTCACACGCTGCCCGATTTGGTTGAGCATCGTGTAATCCGCAAAGGTGTTCAAAAACCGCTGTGTAAACTGACCGAAGATATTCATTCTATACCTGGCATACTCCCATACAAGTAAACGCAAGACTTAATCTTCAATACCCGTAGCATCCTTAATATCCTTAATTACGTTGTCTAACGATTCAAGAATATAATCCATATCGCTAACGGTATTGTTAGTTATGTCCTCTGTGGGTGGTTCAAAACTAGAAACCAACCTATGCAAAGTTTCAATACGAGACATTACGTCTTTCTTTCGTGTGTCAAACACTCTTGCTGCGGAAGTACCCTCGTTAGACTTACCACAAGTTTCTTCGGTATTAAGAGGAGTTTGTTCTTTTTCGTGAATTGTAATTTTAAGCATTTTAACATTCCTTATAAAGTTTTACGTTATAATATACATAATTGTTACAAAATAGGCAACACTATATTTTATGAACTACCCACCCGCTAAAGACGGGTGAATTTTATCGCAGCTATGTTATAAAAACAAGCACTTTATTGCTATCTTAAATACCCATCACATCACCCACCTTGTATCACGGACAACGTGTCCGCAGTTCACACGTACATCGCCATATATCCCTATTCCGTTCCTATGGCATTGCTCGCAGAAGTACAGGTCTTCGCTCAATGTTCCGTGCCCGTCATCGTAGTCCACCCACTTGAACAATGGTTTAGGCAGCTTTCGCAGCACATCCGTCTTTATCAGCAGGCAACCGCCACCGCACCCGTGAAGAGGAACCTTCGTGGAGCCTTCCTTGACCATAGAGAGTATTTCATCGGTGGTGTACTCTGCGTCTCTCTCGAAGTCGAAGTATTCGGAGCCGTCAAGACGATACTTGCGAGAGAGTATGGTGCGCCCCGTGTGGCGATTGATGTAGGCCCCGCTGCATACGTCCTTCGGGTCTTGCAACAGCAGTTCTAGTGCGTTGCTAGGCAGAACGATGTCGGCATCCACCATAAGCACGTAGTCGAAGTTATCGTCCATCGCTTCCTTGGCGATTCTGTTACGTGCGTTAGCCACATCGTAGCCACGGACGAAATTGAAGGCGACAGCGTGTCCGCACTTGTCAAGGCCGTAAACGGACTTGAAAGTTTCGGGTGCGATGTTCTCGGAGCAGGGGATAGACAGGAGTATCTTCATAATATGATTACTAAATAGATTTATGACCTATTATTTCAAAAAGCATTCTACAATATAATTCATCACCCGAACCCCAATCTGCTGTGTCAACTAACATTCTAAAACCGAAATTAACAAACTTGGTATAAGGCGAATCGGCATATGAGTATATAGTTGATAAACATATTGTTGATGCAGGAATACCCGAACCCCAGCCCGATGGCTTCTCATTAAAAGTATGGTTCTCTACATATTGAAAATAATCAACAGGATATATTGTTCCCGTACTATCTAATTGTTCAAATTGTATAGAAACCGAGGGAGATTTATTATTATTACACTCAAGTCTGTATTTAGCTACAATAGTATAATCTCTAAATTCGGATAAATCATCAGTTAAGTTTGCAAAAAATGAGAATCGGTGATACGTAGATTCATAGTCGCTATATGTCTTATTAACATTAACGGCTACAGTTTTAAAAATAACTTCCTTCCCGTTCACAAAGTCATTCACAGCCTTCGGAGTGGCAGCCTTCACATCGCTAGTCGAATCAGTCGATATAGAAGTGGAGAGGTCGTCATTGGTAAGCAGCTTCGATATTGTCAAATTTTGTTCTGCCTGAATACCTGATGTTGGATAATCCTGGATTGACAGGCTGCAATTTGAAGACCTTCCACCAATTTTCGTTATCGTCAATGTTTGGGCTCTTGTACCTATTGCGGCAATGTGGAATTTTCCACCAGACATAACGCATATACTTAATGTAATAGTGTTATCACTAGCATTCCTACTATTAAGTATATAAGCCTTGCAAACTGGAGTATATGTATTCCATTCGCTAGGAGCAATAGATACAAGATATTGAGTATCTGCTGCCCAATCATCCCTAGCGGTTACGATAAACACGTGACCAGAGTAATTACCAATACTATCATTACTATTGTCAATAGTGGCGATTATCTTCTTGCTATTGGCAGCTAAAGACATAACAGCAGGAGCCAAATACTTAACATTTGCCAACAAATTTGTCCCGTACTCATACACGGCCTTTGGTGTAGCTGCGGTAGTGTCATCACTACTAGATAATATAGAAGTTGCGTATGAATTGCAGGGTTGTACATTACCACCATTATCAACGTACACAGGGTTAGATTTTGAACCCGTCTCTACATATCTTGGCGATTGCACACTCCAAGAAACAGTTAAGTCTTCCATTGTTCCCGATATTGCAGGAGTAGAACCACTTTCATTTATTACGAAACCCGAATGTTGAAGTACACGAACTGACTTTTGGGTAACAAGCGAGTAAATCTTATACGTGTATGTGCTAGAATCATATGTGTAGCCAAAGTTTGAATTAGGTTGGTTCGTGCACATATTAGATAAAGATTTAAAACTGATAAGAGTAGCCTCACCCGCTGAACTAGTGTTTCGTTCCAAATTAAGCACATAGACACCACTGCTTCTACCATCTCCTGCGGCTATAGTAAATATTGCGTAAGCTCTTGCCCAAGCATCCGATGTGTATGTAAATAACAGTTGTGCTTTTTTCGAAACTCCACCGTCTGTATATGACGCCATTGTAGGTGAATAATAGCTACCTACTTTGTTGGAACGAACATTATAGTCATATACCGCCTTCGGGGTCACTGATAATACTTCGCTTGCGGAATTGTTAGCGACATCCGAAGTCAACTTTGTATGCCCGTACTTTGCCGTAGTAGCGGCACCATACGCGTCGGTATCGGATTGGTGGCTTTTCGGTGCATATTCAATCTCGCTAAACGTAAGCGATGTATAACTCACAGACGCTTCATTTGCAGCATTTATGTTGGGGTGCCACGTTTCAATGAGTGGCGCTCCTGTGTGATTCCTAATGCTTATAGGTTGAACAATAACGCTAAAATAAATCCCTGCAAAACCTTTGCCGTATATGTATAGTTTAGATGAATCGTAAAACAAATGAAGTACATTCGCTATATCACCATTCAATTTTACTAATTCGGCTTTAAAAGAGTAGGTTCCTTCGTTACGCCTAATATCAACATTAAGCATAGCGATTAAAGGAACTCTACCAACAGCATTACCAAGTGGTCTAGTAACAAAGAATGAAACACTAACATTGGTATTAGGAGTAGATGGGAAATCAAGGTATCCTAACAATCTATAATTGACATTATTGGAGAACGATGCATAACCTCTTAATCCGTTCACAGATACATAGTCATAAACCGCTGCCGTGCTAGGCGCACTTGTGGCGCTACCCGTGTTGCCTGTAACGGATTGGTCTAGGGTGGGCATAGGTCCTGTATCGCCCTTGGGGCCTTGCGCCTTTACGCCTGTGCTAGTGTTACCGATATACCAATAGCCATCGTTTCCGATGTGTGGCGTAACACCATCTGTTCCGTCAGCTCCGTCCTCGCCTTCCGCCTTTACTCCTGTCGATACACCGCCAATGTACCAATAGCCACCTTGGATGTATGGAGTATAGCCATCGTTACCCGTGCGACCTATCGGGCCTTCGTCCCCCGTATCACCCTTGGGGCCTTTCTCCCCGATTATATTGTTAAAAGTGAACTTGAAGCTAGGGTCTGCCGTAGTACCTGTATTGGTTACTCCGACAGATGGATTGCTTGTTCCCGTTGTACCGACAACGGCAGAAGCTGTAACGGCAG
>JAFYKO010000123.1 GCA_017537515.1 Clostridia bacterium
TCTTGGGTTGTTGTGGTAATATGTAGTTGAGTAATATCTTATATAATCACCCAAATAATCTTCCACACAAAAGTTTTGTCCTGTATATGTTTGCAAATCTTTTGTTTGCCCATACTCTGAAATAGCCTTACCTCTAGCATCTGTCGTACTTGTATCTCCATATTTTGACGCCAATAAGAAAATTTGGGTTGATGATTGAATTTGAATAGTTGAAGATGAACTTGAAGTAGGCGACCAGGCTGTGTTTAAGTTTGTGGTAAGTATATAACTATTCTCGCCTGCATATGCTGACAAACCGCTATTTGTCAAAAATGTAGTGTTTAAATAATTGTTTATATCGCTTTTTTCACTTCCGCCTGCACTTTGCCATAAAACACTACTACTATCAAATGTTTGGCTTATTAAAGTTGCCTCACTTAATAACAATATTTGGTTATCTTGTAATTCATTATTTGGGTTGGTGTTTGGGCCTGTTAAATAATATGATTCTGTATAAGCTGATTTTGTTACTGCGGTTCCGCATTTTCCACCTTTAAAATCAAAATCTGCTTTTGTTGAATCAAATAACTTATCTGTCAAGTTATTGCCAGCACCAATTATTATATATCTTGAAGAATAGTTACCGTAATTATTCTCTTGTGTTTCGTGGTTCGCAAATTGTATATATTTATATCCTGCAAATGCGTCGTAGGTTACGTTTGCTCCATTTGATACTACTTCGGATGTTGGCAAATCTGAGCCAGAACCGGAAACATAATTGCCTATCGTAAACGGCAACCAGCGGGCGTAGAGAGTGGTATCCTCGGTTAATTCTTTATTTTCTGGGGTTATGCCGGTATTCCCTAAATAATCATTTGAGTAGTATCTTAAATCTGCACTTGGTATTGTTTCTGCGGCAAATGTATTTCCTGTTTTGTAATACCCTGCAAAGGTATAATTAGGTCTTGTTGGAATTGGAATATTGGTCGTTGGCAATGCGGTTTGACCTTCAAATGTGGTAGTGCCTGAATTAAAACTTCCACCATTGGCGTCGAATGTTACGGTATAACCACTTGACGCCACTGCATTAATAGTTAAATCTCCAGTAATATTCGTACCCGCTATTGTGTAAGTATAAGAATTACCACTTGGCGTGGGGGGGGTTAAAACAACGTAATTCCCATTGCCAATTTTATAACTTACTTCAACTTGCGTGCAGTCATTGTCAATAGTAACTGTAAAAGTAAAATCTTGCCCATGTGTTGGAGTTGTGTCGTAAGATACATTCGCTTTTGTCAATTCTTTTACTACCGTATATGTTTGCATACTTGTGTTAGTAACAGTTACTGTAACATTTTGACTTATTGAATCAAATTCCACAATTCCATTTGTTGCGTTTTTAGTGTATGTGCCTAACCCATTTGAAATTGAAACGCCATCAGGTGGATTCATATGGTTTTGGGTTGCGGTTAGTGTTGCACTTGGGGTTGTCCCGTAAACTGCATAATATGTAGAACTACTTTTTAACGTCAATCCATTAACAGACGAAACTTGTGCATAAGATAAATTGAAAGTGATTTCTGCAACATATTCCATTGTAAACTGAATTGTTCCGCCAGCAGGAGAACTAATATTTTCTATTGTTGCAGTATTACCTTGCGGAATAAATATAGAATATGGAGCCACTTCGTTAACTGTTGCACCTGTTATTGTTAGTTTGATTGCACTACATTTTGTTGTTGCGTTTGTATATTGCAAGTCTATCGCCGTTCCTGTTGCTGTTGCATAATCCCCGCCAGTGAATCTCAAAATATTTTGCGTTAAAGAAACGCCATTGCTTATTGTCGTACCTTCATAATTTTTAAAAATAGGGTTATAAGCCCCAGTCGAATCCGCTTGCCTAATTGCAAACGCACAAGCAACTGTTGGTGCCGCACTAAACTGCATTTTCAACGTCATTGACTTTTGAACTGCAGTAATACCCATATAAGCACATAAGGCCATCAAAATTATTGCTGAACCAGTATCTGAATAGTTTGTAAAAGAAAGATAATACTCCCCGCCTAAAACACTATTTGAGAA
>JAFYKO010000124.1 GCA_017537515.1 Clostridia bacterium
GGGTATTTAGGACTCCTTTAGCCTCTAAAAATCACAGCTCCAACAACAAAAAACTAGGCGGTATCGCCTCTATTTATAATACAACTTAATATGAAAATCAACCACTTGAAAACCTCAAGCGGTGATTTTTCATTGTTAATTAGCAATTAGAAATTAGTAATTAGCAATTAAGTGTTGGATTTAAAAGAATAAAAAACATTTAAATTGGAGATATAAGCTATGATTAAAAAATTAAGAATTTATCAGATTTCGTTAATTGCGGTTTCAATGCTTTGCATAGGACTTTTAGCCTTTATGGGCATAACAGCAATACAAAAGTCGTTGACGTTGAATCTTTCAATAAAAACAAATCCAACATTTTTATTTAAGGTTGGATATAATTTGGATGGTAGTGAAGCGTATACATATTTTTTCTGCAATACAGATAAAGATAATGCCGGTGTTTCACTTGCAAATAATGTAACTTTATCTGGGGATACTTTAACTTTAAACAATTTACAAGTAAATGGCGTAGGAGATGAAATATATTTCAAATTAATAAACTACACAGCAGTGCCAGAGGGAGAGGATTACAATTTTATTAAAATTTCTGGCGGTGGTGGAAATTGTGGAGTAGCGGAGTTTAATGCAAGCGTCAATCCATGTAGCAATAATACAGCACAAACAGTTGGATTTGTTGTTAATGTTGTAGCGTTAGATTCTGGCAAAGTGTCTATTCCACTTAATTTTGAGTGGATGAATGGATATGCCGTTACATTAAGCACAGATGGTTCTTGCCAAGTGGCGAGCGAAAATGCTGAAGTCACTTCCCCAACGGGCTATACTGCGACATTCCAGCCAAATATTGCAAGCCATAGCGGTTATTTGAAATATATGTTTGATGTAAATATCAATGGTGTTGAAAGTACGAGATTTAGCACTGACGGGTCTTTGACTTTAACAAACAATGAAATCTATGGCCCAGTTTCAATATCTGCAAAAACTTATTGGAATGGCCAATCTCCAAGTGCTGACGCTTCTTCAACTTTTAGTGGTGGCACAGGTGCAAGCGAGCAAGACCCATATATTTTAAAAGACGCCTATGACCTTGCATTGCTTTCTTCAAATGTTAACGCTGGGACAAATTACAGCGGAAAATATTTCAAAATGGCAAACGACATTTATTTAGATATCTACAAATATGACTTCAACGAGGCAAGTGGATTTGTCAGAATCAAAAACTACGACGACACAATTCTTGCTTGCGTTGGACAAGGAATAACAGGCACAACAACAAATACCACAGGTGTGCTTACATCAATTTATCCAGCCTCAGCGGATACATCAACGACCTTGCCAGGAACTTTAAGTGAATTTCCTTCAACTTTTACGCCAAACACTTGGGTGCCGATTGGTGAATCATCTATCAGGCCATTTTCCGGTAACTTTGATGGTGGAAATAAAAAAATTTGCGGTTGCTATATATGGAAGATATGGGGTTCATCCGGACAAACTAATGATTTAGGTTTTTTTGGTTACGCCAATAATGGAATTATAGAAAATGTGAATATTCAGAACTCTTGCGTGGCGTTAATTGCTGAAAGTTTATCGTACCGTGTAGGTGTGGGTGCTGTGGCAGGAACATCATACCAAATTGAAAATTGTACTTTTAATGGATGTGTGCTAGTGGTATCCTCTTATATGCCCACTGTAGGTGGCGTCGCAGGATATTGTAATGGCGGCGCAATTTCGTGTAAAAATTATGGATTTGTAAATAATCTTCGTTGTACTAGTGGTCTGAAGAGTGACTATGGAACAGGAGGTGTTTTGGGTAAGATAACAAGTTCTAGCATTTCTAATTTTTACAATAATTCAAACTTTGGAAATGTTTATGGCCTTTCTAGTACTACAGGAGGTGTCGTAGGATTTTGGTTAGGTATTAAGAGTGTAAGTGATGGAAATGGTGTAGGGGGTAATTTTGGAAAAATAAATGGCATAGCAGATACCTCAAAAATAATTGGGTGGGCACTTGTAGATTTTGATGGTCCAGCACCAAAATAAAAATTAAATTCATTATTGAGAGGTTGGTGGAAAACTACGAAAATATTGGCACTTGCGGTCTGGGTGGTTGTGAAGGTGGTGGATTGTTTGGTCTGTTGATTTCCCGTCTTATGGCTTTCAGTTCGGCGAGGATTTCGGCAAGCAGAAGTTCAATTCGGGCGGTGTTTTGTTGATTTGGCGTGGTTGGTGCGTGATAAAGTGGCATACTGTTGCCTAGGCTTGGTTTTGCTTTTGGGTTTAGGTATGGTTTTTCAAAATCCTTTGCAACAGTTCTTAAAAAATCCCTATTGTCGGTGTGGGGAGTTTTTGACTCTGTAATGCCATTTGGCGTGGCGTTGAGGTCGTTTGACTTTCTGTTGCGTTTGATAATATGGTCATTCTCTCCAAGAAAATTGGGATAAATGTTTGAATAAGCCTTTGCAAGTTCTGCAAGGCTTTTTTCGTCTATAAGTCTTTCGTCGTTATATCTTTCCATTTGGTATATTATTATGAAATACATTATTTTTTTGTGAAAGTGGGTGGCGGAGTGGGTGAAGCGGGCGACGGAGTCGCAGGGCGAACCCGCCCGCCACTGGTTGGGACTTGCATTCAGCAATTAAAAGCGTCAGCTCACTGGCAAGGTGGCACTGCCACCCCGGGAGTCATTGGCAGACTTCGTCTGCGGGTGTGTTATTTCTTATAAACGTTCTACAATATCACTCAGCAAAGAAGAAGCGAGGCTTAATAGAATGGTGGCACTGCCACCCGCCCGCCACGTTGTGCGAGGATGTGGAAAGAAAAAATAATAAAAAATTTTGAAAAAAAGTGTTGACATTTTTTTTGAATTGTGTTATTATACTTTCGGAATTTTTGTATATAGTGAAAAGTTGTTTTTGTTTAAAAGTTTAAATATAATTTAAAAACACGCAAGCGTTCGGGTTTCTCGCTTGTGTTTTTCGCTTTTATACACACCTCAATTTTTAAGGAGAAAATTATGAAAGAGATGCCAAAACTTAAAAAAGTTATGTATGGAAACACTGAGAGATACAGTTTTTCCAAACTCGATGAACTCATCGAACTTCCAGACTTCCTTGAAATTCAAAAGAAGGCTTACAAGGAGTTCTTGGAAACAGGCGTAGAGTCAGTTCTTGCTGAATTTTCGCCAGTTGTGGATTACAGTGGTAAGGCAAAACTTTATTTCCTTAGTGCTGACCTCACAACACCTCCAAAATATTCCATCAAGGAATGCAAACGTCGTGGAGTTTCTTACACTGTGCCTTTAAAAGTTAAGGCTCGTTTTGTCGTTGAAGAAACTGGTGAAGCGATTGACCAAGAAGTTTATCTTGGCGATATCCCTCTTCTCACTGAAGATGCGTCATTTATTTTCAGCGGTATTGAAAGAGTTGTTGTAAACCAAGTAGTTCGTTCACCTAGTGTTTATTTCACAAACGAAACTCAAGACCTTGCAACCCTTCGTGGGCAAATTATTCCTACTCGTGGTATGTGGCTTGAATTCGAACAAGGTGCAAACGAAATTATTAAACTTGTTCTTGACAGAAGCAGTAAAGTTACTATTGGCGTATTCCTCAAATGCTTTGGATTTACAAACAAAGAAATCTTGAAAGTGTTTGGTGATAATGAATACATCAAGAACGTTATTGAAAAAGAGCCTCAAGCAACGCAAGAAGAAGCACTTATTGAAGTGGCAAGAAAAACTCGCCCAACCGAAGTGCCTTCTGCTGAAAGCACAAGAAGTTATTTGAACCTTTTCTTCTTCTCTGACCAATATTACAACCTTGCTCGTGTTGGTAGATACAAAATGAACAAGAAACTTAGTATCGCAACTCGTATCACTGGGCAAACTGCCGCAAGTGCTATTAGCATTGGTGATGAAGTTATTGTTAAGAAGAATGAAATTATTTCTGCCGAAAAAGCTCGTAAACTTCAAGATGCAGGTGTCAATGAAGTTTGGGTTATGGCAAATGGCAAAAAACATCTTATGCGTGGTAACAACAGAGTTAGACTTTCTGCGGTTTATCCTTGCAACGAGGAAGAACTCGGCATAACCGAAGAAGTTTATTATCCAGTCCTCAACCAAATTCTCAGTGAAAACAAAACTGATGAAGATATTAAGAAAGCCATTAAGGAAAATGCAAACAACCTTATTATTACCACCCTCACAATGGATGATATTTTGGCAAGTATAAGTTATTATCTCGACCTTCTTGCTGGGATTGGGCAAATCGACAACATCGACCACCTTTCAAACAGAAGAATTGCAACTGTTGGCGAACTTATGCGTAATTCATTTAGAAGCGGTGTAAACAAACTTGCAACTGCAATCAAGGAAACATTGCAAGGTAAAGAACTTACTGGCGTTACCCCAAAAGACATTGTCAATCCAAGACAAATCAACAAAGCTCTTAAGGACTTTATTGCTTCTTCTCAGCTTTCACAACTTATGGACCAAATCAACTGTCTTTCAACTCTTACTCAAAAACGTAAGATGAGTGCGGTTGGCCCTGGCGGTATCAAGAAAGAACGTGCAAGTGCGGATGTTCGTGATATTCACTACACACACTACGGAAGAATTTGTGCTATTGAAACTCCAGAAGGTCAAAGTATTGGTCTTATTAACAGCTTCACAAGTTATGCACACATCAATGATTATGGTTTTATTGAAACTCCTTATCGTCCAGTAAACAAAGAAACAGGGCAAGTGGAAAATAGATATGAATACCATATGGCGGATATTGAAGACGATTCTTATATTTGTCAAGCAATCGAACCACTTACCGAAGATGGCAAGTTTGTGAACGAACGCATTATTTGTCGTCATAACAACAGCATCGTTGAAGTTCCAGCCTCTATGGTTGACTTTATGGATGTATCTGCAAAACAATTTATTTCTGCAGCAACTTCACTTATTCCTTTCCTTAACAACGACGACTCAGCTCGTGCTCTTATGGGTGCAAATATGCAACGTCAGGCTGTTCCTCTACTTCGTCCAGAAGCACCTATTGTTGGAACAGGTATGGAAAGAAAAATTGCTTACGACTGCGGTGCACTTCTTAAAGCACAAAACGACGGCGAAGTAATTTTTGTAAGTTCTTCTTATATAAAAGTCAAAACAAAAACTGGTGTTGATACTTATTACTTAACAAAATTTGAAAAGACAAACGCAGACACTTGCCAAAACCAAAAACCTATTGTCAAGAAAGGGCAAATAGTTAAGGCTGGTGATGTGCTTGCTGATGGCTATTCAACAGAAAACGGAGAACTTGCTCTTGGTAAAAACGTTTTGATTGGATATATGAACTGGGAAGGATACAACTACGAAGATGCGATTCTTATCAGTGAACGTATTGCAAAAGAAGATATCTACACTTCAATCACCCTTAAAGTTGAAGAAATGAAGTGCCGAAGCACAAAACTTGGTGATGAAGAAATAACTCGTGATATTCCAAACCTTGGCGAAGACGCAGTTAAAAACTTGGATGAAAATGGTATTATTCGCATTGGTGCAGAAGTGCGTCCGGGAGATATTTTGGTTGGAAAAGTTACACCAAAAGGTGAAACCGAACTCACCCCAGAAAAACGCCTCCTTCGAGCAATCTTCGGTGAAAAAGCACACGAAGTGCGTGATACATCTCTTAGAGTTCAACACGGTCGTGGCGGTGTTGTAGTCGATGTGCAAGTGTTCTCTCGTAAAAACAAAGACGAACTTGAACCTGGCGTAACACAAATGGTTAAAGTTTATATTGCTCAAAGAAGAAAACTTTCTGTCGGTGATAAAATGGCGGGTCGCCACGGTAACAAAGGTGTTGTTTCAAGAATTTTAAGCGAAGCAGATATGCCTTACCTTGCAAATGGTCAACCACTTGACATTGTCCTAAATCCACTTGGTATTCCTTCTCGTATGAACGTAGGTCAGGTTTTGGAAGTGCATTTAGGCCTAGTTGCCAAAAGCCTTGGTTGGAAGGTTGCTACACCAGTATTTGATGGTGCTGACGCTGACCAAATCCAACAACTCCTCGTTTCAAACGGATTCCCAGAAGACGGAAAAATCCAACTTTACGACGGAAGAACTGGTTTGCCTTTTGACAACCCAACAACAGTTGGATACAAATATATGCTAAAACTCGACCATATGGTTGACAGCAAAATGCACGCTCGTTCAACTGGTCCATACTCTCTTGTAACACAACAACCACTTGGTGGTAAAGCAATGTTTGGTGGACAGAGATTTGGTGAAATGGAAGTGTGGGCACTTGAAGCGTATGGTGCTGCATCACTTCTTCAAGAAATGCTTACCGTTAAGTCTGATGATGTAAACGGAAGAACACAAACTTTTGAAGCAATCATCAAGGGTCAACCTATTGGCGAACCTGGCATTCCAGAGTCATTCAAAGTGCTTGTAAGGGAACTCCAATCTCTTGCACTTGATGTGAAGATTATGAGTACAACCGGCGAAGAAATTCCACTCAGCGAACTTTCAAATGATGAAGACGAAATAAGAGAACCAATTAAAGACCTTGACAAGAGTTATGAAAGCGTCGAACTTGATTTCGGCAAAGACAAAACCGATGTTTCTCTTGAAAACAACTTCTCTGAAGAGGTTTTGGAAGAATTCTCAAATGATGGACTTTTTGAAGATTTTGATGACTTCGAATAAAATCCAAAAATATAGGTTTTATTATAATTTTAGAATATATTTTTAATAATAATTGCTAACATTTCCGATTTTATATCGGAGTAGAAAAAGAGGTATTTTATGTTTGATTTAAACAATTTTGATGCACTTAAAATTGGTATTGCATCACCAGAAAAAATAAGAGAATGGTCTTATGGTGAAGTTACGAAACCTGAAACAATCAACTATCGTACACAAAAGCCAGAAAAAGACGGTCTTTTCTGTGAACGTATTTTTGGACCTCGTAAAGATTGGGAATGCCACTGCGGAAAATACAAACGCATTCGTTATAAAGGTGTTATTTGCGACAAGTGTGGTGTTGAAGTTACCAAATCAAAGGTTCGTCGTGAAAGAATGGGGCATATTGAACTTGCTTGCCCTGTTTCTCACATTTGGTTTTTCAGAAGCGTGCCTTCTCGTATAGGAACAATTCTCGATATAACTCCAAAAAATTTGGAACAAGTTATCTATTATGTTTCTTATATTGTTCTTGACCCAAAAACAAGCGGTCTCGAATATAAGCAACTTATCAGCGATAAAGATTATCGCAAACTCATTGAAGAAAAAGGTTATGACTGTGTTGAAGTGGGTATGGGTGCAGAAGCCATCAAACGCCTTCTTACAGAAGTTGACCTTAAAAAAGAAAGTGAAGAACTCAAGAAAGTACTTCTCACTGCAAAAAGCCAAAAACGTATCAAGGCTATCAAAAAACTTGACATCGTTGAAAGCTTTCTTTCAAGCGGAAACCGTCCAGAATGGATGATTATGGACGTCCTCCCAGTGCTTCCTCCAGAGCTTCGTCCAATGGTGCAACTTGATGGTGGAAGATATGCTACAAGCGACCTCAACGACCTTTACAGAAGGGTTATCAACCGTAACAATCGCTTGAAAAAACTTATGGAACTCGGAGCTCCTGAAGTTATTATCCGTAACGAAAAACGTATGCTTCAAGAAGCAGTTGACAGCCTTATTGAAAACGGAAAGCGTGGCAAAGCTGTTCAAGGTGCAAAAGCAAGAGACCTCAAATCCCTTACAGCTATGTTGACCGGAAAACAAGGACGCTTCCGTCAAAACCTTCTTGGAAAACGTGTTGACTATTCTGGACGTTCAGTTATCGTTGTTGGACCAGAACTCAAGATTTATCAATGCGGTGTTCCAAAAGAAATGGCCCTTGAACTCTTCAAACCATTTATTATTAAGCGTCTTATGGAACTCAACCAATCTCACAACATTAAAAACGCAAAACGTCTTATTGAACGTGAACAACCTATTGTGTGGGATATTCTTGCTGAAGTTATTAAGGACCACCCAGTTCTCTTGAACCGTGCTCCATCACTTCACAGACTCTCAATTCAAGCATTCGAACCAGTGCTCGTTGAAGGTAAGGCAATCAAACTTCACCCATCAGTCTGCTCAGGCTTCAACGCCGATTTCGACGGTGACCAAATGCCTATCCACGTTCCACTTTCTATTGACGCAAGAACAGAAGCAAGAACACTTATGCTTGCTTCAAACAACATTCTAAAACTTAGCGATGGTGAACCTATTATTACACCTGACCAAGATATTGTTATTGGATGTTATTATCTCACTCAAATCAAGCCAGGTGCAAAAGGCGAAGGAAGTATTTTTGCAAACGACGACGAAGCACTTGTGGCTTACCAAACCGACAATCTTGATATTCGTGCGGAAATCATTGTTCGCAGAAGCAAGGCTGTCAACGGCGTTGAATATACAGACCGTATCAAAACTACAGTTGGAAGAATTATATTCAACTGGGCAATCCCTCAAAACCTTGGACTTGTTGACAGAAGCAACCCAGACAACTATTGCAAACTTGAAATCAACAAAGAAGTTATGAAATCTGACCTTAGGTTTATTACAGGCGAGGCGTTTAGAGTTCTCGGAACAACAGAGTGTGCCAAAATGGTTGATAGACTCAAAGAAACAGGTTACAAATATTCAACACTTGGTTCACTTACTGCAAACGTTTTTGATATGCAAGAACCTCCAAAGAAACAAGAGATTGTTGCAAATGCCCAAGCACAAGTTGCACAAAATGAAAAACTTTTGCGTCGTGGACTTATAACTATGGACGAAAAACTCACCGCCAATATTGCTGTTTGGAACGAAGCAACAAAAGACGTACAAAACGCAGTTATTGAACACCTAAGCAACTTCAACCCAATCAAAATGATGGTTATGTCAGGGGCTCGTGGTAATAAAGTCCAACTTAACAGCTTGACCGGTATGCGTGGTATTATGTCATCAACATCTGGTCAAAAGATGGATATTCCGGTTAAGTCAAACTTCCGTAACGGTCTTACCCCTCTTGAATACTTTATTTCATCTCGTGGTGGACGTAAAGGTCTTGCCGATACAGCAACAAAAACAGCGGATTCAGGTTATTTGACACGTCGTCTTGTGGATATTTCTCAAGATGTTGTTGTCAATGAAGAAGACTGCTTTGAAAGCCTTGGCGAGACTGTTAAAGGTATTGAGGTTGGCGATCTTGTTGAAGACAAAATGGTTCTTGAAACTCTTGAAGAAAGAATTTCAGGACGTTTCGCAGTAAATGACGTTGTTCATCCAGTAACTGGCGATATTATTGTTCAAGCAAATACAATGATAAGCCCAGAGCAAGCCAAAGCAATCACAGAAGCAGGTATTAAGAAAGTTACAATTCGTTCACTTTTGACTTGCCGTTGCAAACACGGTGTTTGTGCAAAATGTTACGGAAGAAATATGGCTGGTAAAAACGTGGTTTCAGTTGGTGAGGCAGTTGGAACAATCGCCGCACAATCTATCGGCGAACCTGGTACACAGCTTACAATGCGTACATTCCACACCGGTGGTGTTGCGGTCGCAGCAGATATTACAAAAGGTCTTCCTCGTGTCGAAGAAATTTTTGAAGCACGTAGGCCAAAGGGTGAAGCAATGCTTTCCGAGGTTTCTGGAAAAGTTTCAGTTAGGGAAGAAATCAAGTCTTACATTATCACTGTCAAAACTTCTGATGGCGAAGTTGAATACGAAATCAAAAAACCTGCTTTCCTTCGTGTAAGGACAGGCGACACCGTTCAACCTGGAACTCAGCTTATGGACGGCTCAATCAATCCTTCTGACCTTCTCAGAACAAAAGGTCTCAAAGGTTTGCAAGACTACCTTCTCAGCGAAGTTATTGCGGTTTATCGTGCCCAAGATGTTAAGATTAACGACAAGCACATTGAAGTAATCATTCGTCAAATGCTTAGAAAGGTCAAGATTGAAAGCTCTGGCGATACAACACTCCTTCCTGGTGAAGTTGTTGATGTCTACACTTATGAAGAAATCAACAAACAAACTATGATGGACGGAAAAGTTCCTGCAACTGCAAAAAGAATTTTGCTTGGTATCACAAAAGCCGCACTTTCAACAGAATCATTCCTTTCAGCAGCATCGTTCGAACAAACTTCAAGAGTGCTTACAGATGCATCACTTAAAGGCAAGACAGACAAACTTTTCGGACTCAAAGAAAATATTATCATCGGGAAACTTATTCCTGCTGGAACTGGTTTGAAACAATACAGAAAGGTAACCCCTGTAGAAGTTGCACCTTCAGCGATTTAAAATAAAAAATTGAAAAATTTGCCACAAACAGATTTTTCAATTTTTTTAATTAATTTAAAATACTTAAAAAAACCTAAAAAAAATTATTTTTAATATAAAAACCTTTTTTAAAGCGTTTTTCTTGACAAAAAAATAATATTATATTAAAATATGATTATGAATAAATTAAGTGATTTTATATATATTTTTGCTATTGTTTTGTGTGTTGTTTTTGCACTTAACGTGGCATTTTAGGAGTAAAAAATGTTAATTGATAATGAAAAAATTGCCCTTTCAGAATTTCAAAAAGAATTTGACTTTATTATGAGTTGCCTTGATATAACCAAACTTGAAGATGAAAAAAATATGTTAACGGAACAACAAGCAAGACCAGACTTTTTTTCAGACCTAAAAGCAGTGAAGGAAAATGGCAAGAAACTGAAAGCCATAAATGACAAACTTGACAAAATATCCAATCTTCGAAACACATTTTCTGACCTTAATACCATAGTAGATATTTTAGAAGATAATGATGACAACAGTTTGTTTGAGGAGTTAAAATCCGGAGTTGAAGATTTAAAGAACAAATTAAAAGGCCTCAAACTTGAAACAATACTTACAGGAAAATACGATTTCAACAACGCTATTCTCACGTTGCACGCAGGGGCTGGCGGAACCGAGGCCCAAGATTGGACGGAAATGCTTTTCAGAATGTACTCAATGTGGTGTGAAAAACAAGGATATTCAATCAGTGTGCTTGATGCTATTGACGGAGATGAGGCAGGGATAAAATCAATTACTTTTGTTGTTGCTGGTGCAAATGCTTATGGTTATCTTAAAGCGGAAAAAGGCGTCCACAGACTTGTAAGAATTTCTCCTTTCGACGCAAACGCAAGAAGACACACAAGTTTTGCTTCGCTTGAAGTTATGCCCGAACTTGAAGACTTGCCGGAAATTGAAATAAGACAAGAGGATTTAAGGGTAGATACTTACAGAGCGAGTGGAGCGGGTGGGCAACACATTAACAAAACCGACAGTGCGGTGCGTATCACCCACTTACCAACAGGGATTGTTGTTGCTTGTCAAAATGAAAGGTCGCAAATCCAAAACAGAGAAACCGCAATGCGAATGCTTTACGGAAAACTTGCCGAACTTCAAGAACAAAAAGAAAAAGAACATCTTGCGGAGATTCGTGGGGAGGTCAAAAAGATTGAATGGGGAAGCCAAATTCGTTCTTACGTCTTTCAACCTTATACGCTTGTAAAGGACCACAGAACAGGTTTTGAAAACTCAGATATAAACTCTGTTATGGATGGAGATATCACAGATTTTATTGTGGATTATTTAATAAAAACAAATATTTAATAAAAAAACAACAAAAAATGAGGAAAAAATGGAAAAACATAATTTTACTTCGCCAAAAGATGGGAAAGTTAGTGATATAATTTTAAAAAGCTACGCATTTTTGTCTTATTCACAAATTCAAAAGATGCTAAGACAAAAAGATATAAAAGTAAATGGCAAAAGGGTTTCGCAAAATGTCAATATTTATTTTGGTGACGAGATAGAGTTTTTTTGCGAAAGTTCGAAAATCAAGTTTTTTAATCTTGTTTATGAAGACAATAATATAGTTGTTGTCAACAAGAGGCACGGAATAATTGTTTCAAGTGCAGACAAGCAAAAAAGCGACGAACTTTCACTTCAAGAGCAAGTTGAATCTGAGTTGAATATACCTTTGTATCCATACAATCGTTTGGATATGAACACAAGTGGACTTGTGGTTTTTGCTAAGAGGGAAAATATTCTCAAGCTTTTGCAACTTGGCGAAGTGAAGAAACATTATTTTGCAGAGGTCGTTGGGGATTTCAATTTGGAAGATGGCGTATACTATGCCACTCTCGAAAAGACTGCCGGGAAATCATATATTAATCCAAAGATAAAACAAAAAGAAAAAAACAAGGCAAAAAATAATAAAAAAAGCGAAAAAAACGGTAAAAAAATTCAAAAAAATAATATTTTTGAAAATATTATTGAAAACAAAAGCACTTTTTATGAAATAAAAACAGAAATAAAAGTTGTCGAGAGAAAAGAAAAAACAACACTTCTTGAAGTTATTATTGAAAAAGGCAAGACGCACCAAATTAGGGCTCACCTTGCACACCTAGGATTCCCAATAGTTGGGGATAATAAGTATGGCAAGAAGACAGTTAACGCAGAATTCAAAACCAAAAAACAAAAATTGACTGCTTTTAAGCTGGAGTTCAATTTTCAAGACAAGAAATTAAAGTATCTTAATGATATAGACATATCAATCTAACACAGGTGCCTGAGGCACCTTGCATAGGACGGTCGTTTAACTTGTGTAGTTGTAAGGCTGTATTACGTGCGAAGACAAGAGTTTATTTGTTGTTATTTGTAAAATAAAAAAAATTTTTTAAAAAAATTAAAAAAAGTGTCGAAATTTAGTTGACTTTGTCAATTTTGTTTGTTATTATGGAAATAATAGAAATAATTCTATTAAGAAA
>JAFYKO010000125.1 GCA_017537515.1 Clostridia bacterium
CAAGCGAAGTGCTAAGCAGGCTTTCTTTTATGAAAAAGGTTGGATTTTGTAAATAGTATTCAAATCCAACCTTAACTCCTAATTCCTAACTCAATTCCGCCGAGTGTCAGCGAGGCGGAATATTGTTGTATTTGAAAAATAACTTGACATTTGATAAAAGTTCGTGTAAAATAAAGTAGACTTTAGATTTTACGAGAAATTTATAACCGCCTATCATTGGGCAACTTGCGTTGCCGGTTTGGTGAAATATCCCTGCAAGCTGAAAGCTTGCCACTGGCCGGCGGGGTGGCACGAGCCATTCTCATTGGGCAACTTGCGTTGCCTTATGGTGCACTACACCGGCAACCACTTGTGGTTGCTCACTGACTCCCGGTTCTAACCGGGCGGAAGAAAAATGAAATAAAAAGGAGAAAGGTATGAACTATATACATCGCTATGCTGAAGCGAAATTTTTGAAACTGGAAAAGACTTTTGCTGTTGTGCTTGTTTGCGGTCCAAGACAAGTCGGCAAAACAACTATGCTTAAATATTTGTCGGAAAACCAAAACCGCACTTACGTAACACTTGATGACCTCGACGCAAGAAATTTGGCCATCAATGACCCTAAATTGTTTTTTCAAAAATATAAAACACCTATCATTATTGACGAAGTGCAATATGCACCAAACTTGTTTTCGTTTATTAAAATAATGGCCGACAAAAACCAAAAACCGGGAGAGTTTTGGCTTACTGGTTCACAGAGTTATGAGATAATGAAAAATGTCTCAGAATCGCTTGCGGGAAGGATAGGGCTTGTGAATATGTTTCCTATGACTTATGAAGAAATATGCCTGTGCAAAAAATCTTTGCCAGCTTCTTTCGACTTCTCAACCCTTTCAAAACAAGAACTCAATAAGTTGGATTTCCAAGAGACGTTTATGTCAATCTTTAATGGCGGTATGCCTAAAACCATAGGTATGGACGACGAAATGCGGTTTGAGTATTTCAAAGCGTATGTGGGAAGTTATTTGATGCGTGATGTAATGCAACTTGGACAAATAACAGACGCTGTTAAGTTTAATAAATTTCTATCTGCTTGTGCAAGTCAAGTTTCAAACGTTGTGAATTTCGCAAACCTTGCACTCGCAAGCGATATTTCACAACCAACCGCAAAAGAGTGGCTAAAACTCTTGCAAGGGCTTGGGATTGTTTATTTGGTTTATCCGTATTCAAATAACTTGTTGAAAAGATTTACAAAAACCCCAAAGCTGTATTTTTATGATACTGGCTTGTGTGCGTTTTTGGCAAAAATTCCGTCTCAAGAAATTTTGAGTTCAAGTGCTTTTGCAGGTGCGTATTTTGAAAATTTTGTTATGAATTTATTTAAGATAAAAATTGATTTATGTCCTTATTCACAGAATTTGTATTTTTATAGAGATACAGACAAACACGAAATCGATATTCTGATTGAGGCCTTTGACGGCGTCGTTCCGCTTGAAGTTAAGCTTTCGGCATCCCCAAACCCTAGGGATTTAAACAAGTTTAAAGTCCTTGACAAACTGGGCGATAAAAAGAAAAACGGTGGTATTATCTGTCTTGCCCCCGAACTTCTTCCAATCTCTGAAACAGCGTGTTTTATTCCGGTGGGGATTATATAATTCCGCCTCGCTGACACTCGGCGGAAATATTCCCTCACTTTTAACATCTTTTGGCGATATGCTTAGCAAAAGGAACATCCGTGAGGAACCTCAACGGATAACCCTTTTGCGTCGCCTCTCATCCAAAATCTTGTTAAAATTGAGGCTTGCCACACGCCGAAACAAGCAAAGTGGTAAGCAGGCTATGTTTGGGGGAAATAGGTTGGATTTAGAGAAATCACGCAAAATATAAAGTGCACTTTAGATTTTTAAGTCATTTTGTTTGTTTTTTTCGACAACTGCTATTTGAAAAATAACTTGACTTTTAGGTTTATGAATAGTAAAATTGCCTTAATGCCTTGCGAAGGGGTGTTTTTACCTCTCAAGGGCGTAATAAAAAAAGAATTGAAAGGAGAAATTATGCTTGAAATAAAAGAAATTCGGAAGGTTTACGAACTTGGAAAGCCGGGAAACGAGAACTACCAAAAAGTTAACGCCCTCAACGGCGTTTCCGTCAACTTCCGCAAAAGCGAGTTTGTCGCAATCCTCGGCCAAAGCGGTTGCGGAAAAACAACTCTGCTCAACATCATCGGCGGACTCGACCGCTACACCTCCGGCGACTTGGTCATCGACGGGAAAAGCACAAAAGACTACTCAGACAAAGACTGGGATACATACCGCAATAAGAAAATTGGCTTCGTCTTCCAAAGTTATAACCTCATCCCACACCTAAACGTGTTCGAAAACGTAGAACTCGCACTCACGCTTTCAGGTATCAAAAAAGCCGACAGAAAACAAAAGGTAATTGACTCGCTTACCGCAGTCGGCCTCGGAGATAAAATCTACGCCAAACCAAACCAACTTTCCGGCGGACAAATGCAACGTGTTGCAATCGCTCGTGCACTTATCAACGACCCCGAAATTATCCTCGCCGACGAACCAACAGGTGCACTCGACAGCAAAACTTCTGTGCAAGTTATGGATATCTTAAAGGAAATCTCAAAAGATAAACTCATTATTATGGTTACCCACAACCCAGAACTCGCAGAAACCTACGCTTCCCGCACAATCCGTCTCCTAGACGGGGATATCGTTGAAGACACTGACCCTTACGAAATGACAGACAAAGAAGTCGACACCTCAACCACCTCGAAAAAGAAAATGTCCTTCTGGACCGCCCTGTCTCTTAGCTTCAAAAACCTTCTCACCAAAAAAGCAAGGACACTCCTCGTCTCAATCGCTGGAAGTATTGGTATTATCGGTATAGCACTCATTCTTTCGCTGTCGACTGGATTCCAAGCCTACGTCAACTCGGTGCAAGAAGACACGCTGTCGAGTTATCCGCTGACTATTGAGGCGGTTTCAGTCGATTATAGTGCAATGCTGGGGGCGTTTATGGGTAGTTCGTCCGAAGACGCAGAAGTCGAAGAAGGTGTCGTTCATAAAAACGATGTAATTGTGGATATGTTTAAAAACTTCCTAAGCGGAAGCAAGCAAAACAACCTCGAAGCCTTCAAAGTTTGGCTCGACGACAACGACAAAATTCAGGACCTAACAACAGGAATCCAATACACCTACAACTTTAACTTGAATATCTATGACAACGCAAACAGCGTGCAACTCAGCCCAAGCTCACTCTTCTATAACGGAGCAATGGTTTGGCTGGATATTCAAATTGGGCAGTACGTTTTCCCAAGTTTTGAAAGTCAATACAAATCCGCAAACGGCCTCGACGCAAGTTATGTGCTAACCGAACCCGAAGTTAAGGCAATTAAAGGCAGTGAGGCTTACCATTTGGCTATGCTTAACACCTTTAATACACAGTTTATGGGCGGAAATGGCTCAACGATGGTGTCAACCGTTATGGGGTTGAAGAATTCACGCCTTACAAATTTTGTTGAAATGATTGACAACACACAACTCCTAAATTCTCAGTACGAAGTAATGGCAGTTGCGGATGGACTTAGCAAAAACTCGTTATTTTCGAACCTTGAAGCAAAAGACATTGTCCTTGTTTTGGATGAAAAAGGAAATTTAAGCGATTATTCGCTTTACACCTTGGGCATCAAGACCACGCCAACTATTGAAGACATTGCCGGCGGGCTTGCACAAGACCCTAAGGACTACGAAATCCCAACCGATGATGGTTATGCTTACGAAACCTTGATTGGAAAGAAGTATAAAATTCTCTTAGACACTGACTATTACAAGCAAATTGGCGGGGTTTATGTGGATATCCGCACTGCACTTGACGACAAAACCATCTCGCAAGCAGAATATGACGCTTTTGTAAGCGAAATGCTTGCCGACGTAAACACTGGGCTTGTGCTTGAAGTTAAGGGCATAGTTAAGCCAGCGAAAAACGTTACTGCAACTTCTATTGACGGGGATATTGCTTATACTCACGCACTCACTGAGCTTGTTATTGAGAAGATAAGAAGTGCGATAAGTGCAAACAACCAAATCCCTGAAACGCTTAATGTTGACCTTGCAAAACCTACGTCGATAAACATCTACTGCAACGATTTTGACGCCAAGAAGCAAGTTGAGGCGTTGATTGCAGAGTACAACGCAGAAGTGCTTGCTGACCCGACCAAGGGCGAGGATTATGAAATAACCTACACTGACTATGTCGGCGTGCTTATGAGTTCGGTTTCGACGATTATTAACGCCATAACTTATGTGCTTATAGCGTTTGTGTCTGTGTCGCTTATTGTGTCAAGCATAATGATTGGGATTATTACCTACATTTCTGTGCTTGAACGCATTAAAGAGATTGGCATACTTCGCTCGATTGGTGCGTCTAAGCGGGATATTAAGCGTGTGTTCACTGCGGAAAGTCTTATTATTGGTTTCAGTGCCGGGGCGTTGGGGATAATAATAACTCTTCTCCTTTGCATACCGATTAATATAATTATCAGCAGTCTTGCGGGGCTTTCGGCCGTTGCGACGTTGCCGATTGTTGGGGCTGTGGTGCTTGTCGCACTTTCGATGCTCCTAACCTTCATTGCCGGGCTTATCCCAGCACGAATCGCCAGCAAGAAAGACCCAGTAATTGCACTCAGAACTGAATAGCTTTGTTCCGCCTCGCTGACGCTTGGCGGAATTTAATTTTATAATTGAAAATTCTTCCGCTTTGCGGAATTCATTTTCAAAAATTAATTCCGCACTTCGTGCGAAAAATATTTTTTTATTAAACAAAATTTCTTTTGCTTCGCAAAATTAAATTTTGAAAATTATTTGCGACTTTGTCGCAAGTTCCGTCGCAAGCGACGGGCAACGAACGGGCGTTGCATCCCCGGGCGGGATGGCCCGCCTTGCCAGTGGCGGGCTTTCAGCCCGCAAGTATATTACTTCTTAAAAGCGTCAGCCATAATGCCAACGGGGACATCCCCGGGCGACTTGCGTCGCCTTATGGTGTACTACACCCCGCAAGCTGAAAGCTTGCCAATGCCCTCCGGGGGGCTTCCCCCGGCGGGGTGTGGGCGAGTAGCCCACTCGTTAAAAAAATATTTTTCGCACGAAGTGCGGAATTAATTTTTGAAAATGAATTCCGCAAAGCGGAAGAATTTTCAATTATAAAAATTAAATTCCGCCAAGCGTCAGCGA
>JAFYKO010000126.1 GCA_017537515.1 Clostridia bacterium
TAATCAAGGGGTTTGTGTCAACAAACCTGCATTGCGAATTTATGAGCAAGGCAACATCACATAGTTTATTTTATATTTGTCTTTCTTTTAGGCCAATAAATTTCTCGAATATTTTGATGATATCGTCTGCTTTTTTGCGGGTTGGCATTTCTGCAAACAAGCGAATGACATTTTCATTCCCGCTGAAACGAATGACGCCCCAGTATCCGCCTTCAAAAATTATCCTCAACCCGTCCGCATAAGACACGCTTTCGATTTTTAGGCCTGTTTCGGGAAGTTGTTTTTTCTTGAATACAAACTTTTCGATGTATTCACGTTGTTTTTCATTGAATGGGTAAGCGTATTCAACAGTTTCACACGGGAAATTGTATTTGTTTTTGGTTTTTGCAACAAGACTTCCAAGACTTGTTTTGCTCATTGCGAGAATTTCCGCAACCATAAACGCAAGGAAAATTCCGTCTTTGAACAGCAAATGATTCTTGAACGCCATTCCGTTGCTTTCGCTTCCCACAAGTGCGTTTTGGTTGTTTAACATTTCGACAGCGGTGTTTTGAAGCCCACATTTGCAAGGAAAACTTCTCTGTTGTTTACTTCTGCAATTTTGTCGATAAGGCTTGTCATAGCACAGTTTTTGACAAATTCGCAAGGCTCTTTTGACATCATATAGTCATAAACCACTGCTGAAATGTAATTGCAGTCATAGAACTTTCCGTTTTCGTCGACAAAACTTGCTCTATCTCCATACCCGTCGAAAGCAAACGCAAAATTTGATTTGTTTTTCTTAACAAGCGTTGAAAGGTTTGCTAAATTTTTTTCGTAAGGTGCTGGAAGTGAAAAACCAAAATTTGTATCAACATTTGCACGCAAGAATTGAAGAACTATCCCAAGGTTTTTGGCGATATATTTTGTGCATTCAACGCTACTTCCGTTCATTGCATCAAACACGCCGACAAGACCTGCGGTTTGTATACGACGCACGTTTAGTTGGCTTATAACTGAATCGCAATAAGGTTTTATATCGTCTGAGAACTCCAAAAGACCTTTTTGCTGAGCCTCAGCAAGGCTGAGAGTTTTTATTTTCTTTTGCTTAACACGATTTGCAATTTTTTCGAGGTTTTCATTTTGCTGGCTTGTAAGTTCTCGCCCGCCACGTTGAAAAGCTTTTATTCCGTTGTAGAAATACGGGTTGTGGCTGGCGGTAATCATAAACCCAAACTCGGCGTTTTTTGTTTCAAATGCTATAAGTGGGCTTGGGACTGCTTTTGTGAAAAACTTGACTTTTTTCCCATAGGCAGTCAAGACTTCTGCAAACCATTCTGCAAAAACTCGACCCATAAACCGATTGTCAAAGCCGATTGGGACGGCTTCGGTTGTTTTTATGGATTCTGCAACTGCGTAAGCAATTTTTTGAATATTTTCTTTTGTAAAGTTTTCAGCGATAATCCCTCTGAAGCCACTTGTTCCAAATTTAATCACTAACTTTCATCTCCTGGTAGGACTATATTGAAGCCCATTGTAATATTTTGAGTAATTGGCATAATTGGCAAGTTCTCTGAAACAAGTTGGTAGTTCACAGTTATTGTCAATGTTTCCATAGAAGCGAGGTAATCATACTTATAGTTTTTGTGTGATTCTGTGATGTATTCAACATCTTCAACCACCGTATTCTTTTCTGCTTCAACCCACGTGCGGAAGCGATAGTTTGTCTCAGAAGTAATTTCCGAGTCATAAGCAAGGCCCCTTATTTCGATGCTTGTTGCACTATTACTTTTGTTTTTGATAGTGAAAACAAGTTGGTGGGTTTGTCCCGCAACAAGGCTTAAATTCGGCATTCTCCACTCATCATTCATAAGCCCCTGGGTGTCTGTTACGGTTGAAAACGAATTGTTTTCAGTTGCCCACAAAGCTTCTGCACTGACCTCAAGATGCAAACTTGCACTTTCGACATTTAGAATACTTGGCGTAACAACGTTTGTATCTTGAACGATGCTGACAACACCATAGGCTCCGATTGTGCCAACAGCAACGAAACCAAGAACACTTGCGATAATATTTCCTTTCATAACATATCTCCTTATTTACTATTATACAATATTAAAATTCAAAAGGCAAAGGAA
>JAFYKO010000127.1 GCA_017537515.1 Clostridia bacterium
CAACTTTTTTAAGCTTTGGAAGATTGAGGGTTGTGAGTGACGGAGCGTTATAAAGCGTTTTTGTTCCTATTTCACGAAGGTTTTCTGCTGAGACTTCTTCCAAGTTGTCCACATAATCCAAACTTAAATCTGGCAAAACTTCAAGTTTTGGCAAGTAAAGTCTTCTCAATTTCTTCGCTTCACCAAGCCAATAATCTTCAACACTTTTTAGGTTTGGCAGGTCGAGTTCTTCTATGCTATTCAAATTACACATAGACCATTTCCCCACTTTTTCTAGGTTTGGTGTATAAAGTTTTTCCAAGCGAGGTGCGTACCTTAAACCCTCATCGTCTATTGTTTTTAGTTTTGGCAAATAAAGTTCTCTCAAACTGCTTGTTTGATGCAAAGCATAACGTTCAATAGCCTCTACATTCGGAGCATCAAACACCGTCAACGACGACACTTCTTGCAAAACCCCACCTGCTAGTTTTGTAATTTTTGGAGCCCTAAATTCCCGAAGTCTTTCGCAATGGCACACTGACTCTCTTCCAAGAATTTCAAGCATAGGCAAGTCCAATTTTTCGAGATATGGTGCATATCCCAAAAAGTTTACATCCGTTTCTTTTAGATTGTCAAGTTTTATTTCGCGAACTTTTCCAAGATGTGCCAATGTGTACATCCCGACTTTCTCAAGTTGTGGCACTTCTATTTCCTCAAGCGATTCTCCTCGACGCAAGCTGAATTCACCTATTGTTTTCAGTTTCGGTGCAACAAATTTTCTTAAATTTCGTGATAATTCCAAAAAGTGGTTGCCAGCGTATTCAAGTGCACTGCTGTAAAACTCAATCATTTGACCTTGAATATTAATCTTGATTTCAATCTCATTGTTTGGGCTTGCAAGGATTTTGATAATTCTATCACTTGTCCCCTTAACGCTTATGACATCAAGCTTTTCAATTTCAAGGTTTTCAAGTGTTGTATCCCTGCCTTCTTTTTTAACTGACGGATGCATAAAAATTCTCTTTTCTTTTTTGTCAAGGATGTAGACATCAAAAACTTCATAACGAGCCTTGTTGTACTCCTCCACCTTTCCTCTTGCAGTGTCATGGGCGTTGATAATAATATTGTTATTGCAATAATAACATCCATGCAAACAGTGGTTGTAAAGATACATCCTATTATCTGAGGCTACAATAGACTCTCCCACCCTGAATTCTCTAGATTTGTCAAAGCTTTGTTTGATACCGTAATGTTTTTCAAAACTGTAAGTCAAGCCCTCTTGAATCTTATCCAACATATTTGAGTATGTTGAGTTTGGACATGGTACACTGTGGTTGTAACGGCTTATGATTGCAAGAAAGTTTTTTAGTCTAGTAAATTGAAGACTCATAACTGACGTGCTATACTCATCCTCACGCTGTGGGTTAATGAAGTCTTCACGCTTGATGTTGTCAACGTCTTTCTTTACTGCCCAAAAAATATGGTTGCCGTTCAGTCTTGATGATGGGTCTCGAAATGTGCAAATTAGTTCATTTGTTGCATAATATTTCTCAAACTTACGCATATCTTCAACGGTATTGCACTTATAAAGGTTGTAGCCCGCTTTGTCAAAAAGTTCTTCTGGAGTTTCAATGCCGTCTGGATAATTTTGTTGATTTATTTTGTCTTTATAAAATTCAAAAAGCATAAATTCAACAAAAGCATCAACATCCCCCATCCTGTTTTTATCAAGCCTCTCCGACCAAGCTTTTGAAGGAGCAAAATGTTCTTGAATAAGTCTTGGAAGTTCTCCCGCCTTTTCCAAAATAACGCCAAGTTTATCACGACATATTTTTGCAAAATCTTCGCCATATAAATCTTTTATTTTGTCATAATCTTTTTTGATTTGCTTTTCCCTTTCGGTCAATTTTTTTCTTTCTCCCATTATCCAATCCTCTCAAATTTTTATTTCCCCAATTCCTCCTCATGGTGTTTTGTTTGTTGCTTGGATTGTGGTTTTTTTGGCTCTTCTTTTTTTGTTGGACCTAAATCCTCACTGAGTTGATTTCCTATTTCATTTCTTAGGTTCTGTTGGAAAAGCCTTTGTGCATTATCTTCAATAAATTCTTTATTTGGCTTTGTTTCACGACCAAAAAGCCTATTAAACAAATTGTTTCTGTAAGTGTTTCCGGCGTTTTGTGGTATTTCGGTGTTTGTGTTTTTAGATTCTTGTGATGTTTGTGTGGCGGTGTTTTTTGGTTTGTCTTTACCGCCAAATGCAAAATTTTCTTTTGCACGAGTGCCTTTTGCCCTTACATTAGGCATACTCTTGGCTTCTTTGATTTTTGCTTCATTAATGGCAAAATTTCTTTTGTCAATCTTTTCTGCCTTAACGAGAAGCTTCTTTCTTCTCGTCAACTCTCTTTTGACCTCATCTGGCAAGACCCACGACGCAAGGTTTGTGTCCATATTGACTGTGAGGGCCTCTTCTCCAAGTTCTTGAAGTTTTGGGGCAAATAGGTTTATTGCATCTGAATGATTTAAAAATCTTTTTCCAACCCTTTCAAGTTTTTCCGCACTAAATTTTTCTATTGGATTCCAACAAGAACGGAAACAATCATTTCCCACTTCAACAAGGCTTGGGAGTTCAACGGTGTTTACGTGAACATACTCAAAACAGCCACTATCGATATATTCAAGGTTTGGGAAATTTAATTTTTCTGTTGCGATGCTGTGAAAACACCTATACCCCACAGACACAAGGTTGGTCATATTTATGCTTTCTATTTTTTCATCAATTTCTTCTTCGAAATTATGCCCAACAAGGGTTTTCGCGTTTGGAAGATATATTTTCCTAATCTTTGGAGTATGCTGGAATGCAAAGTGAGGCACTTTTTCCAAACTTGGCAAAGCTATTGATTCAAGTTCTTTGGAGTCATTCATAAACGAATCGCCGACGTTTTGTAAAAGAGGGAAAACAACCTCTTGTAGTCCATTGTCTCTCAAAAAGCCCGCTCCCGCCCTTTTGAGGTTTGGTGCATCAAGACTTGAAAGCATAGGGACTTTGGAAAGACAGGATTCTCCCACCTCTTCAAGATTTTCTGCATTAAACTCTTCAAGCGACCACGCAAACACTAGACAATTGTCTTCTAGCTTTGTGATTTTTGGAGCATAAAATTTTTTAAGTGCATTTGCAGAATAAAAGAAACCAGTGCAAACGTTTTCAAGTGCAGGGAAACTTGCCTCACGAAGTTGTTTGACGTCCAAAAATAAGTTGTTGCCAATACTCCTTAGGCTTGGAAGATTGATTGTTTCAACCTCGCCACACTCTCCGAGTGCGTTATCCCCCATAGTTGTAAGATAAGGAAGGTCGAGAACTTTCAAACTTCTTGAAAAATGCAAAACATCTTTTCCCATTGTTTTAATGTTTGGTGCGTCAAGCGATTTCAAAAAATAGCAACCAGTAAGAGACTCGTCTTTAAATTCTGTTAGGCGAGGTGCAGAAAATTCAATAAGCGAATGGCATTGATGGAGGAATTTTGTGCCAGATTCTTCAAGCATAGGTGCGTTGAACTTTTTGAGTTTTTCGCATTTATACAAAAAGCCTTCTCCAACCTTTTTCAAGTTTGGAACATCAATGCTTTCCATCCTATACGCCCACGAAAGGAAGTGATTGCCCGTCTCCTCAAGTTTTGGCATACTTGCTTCTTTAAGCCTTGTTGCACTTTCCAAAAAGTGGTCTCCGACAACTTTTAAATCTGGGGCATCGAACTTTTCGAGATATTTAGAATTTTTCAAGAAAAAATCTCCAACCCTTTCAAGGCCTGTCCCATAAAATTCAACCAGTCTTCCTCTACCATCAACCTTGAGTTCAATATTGACTTTCCCGCTTGCAAGGATTTTAATTAACCGGTCAGTTGTACCTTTGATTGCCTCGACACTGCATTTTTCGATATTGAGTGCCGAAAAGGTTTCATCTTGGATAGTGAACGCACCTTGATGACTGAAAATGCGTTTTTCTTTTATGTCAAGAATGAAGTTGTCGAAAACCTCATAGCGGGCTTTGTCGTAGTGATGTACTTTAAAATCATCAGAATCCCAACCAAAAACGCCTTCTACGACTACGTTATTATTGCAATAATAAACATCACCGTCCATAATATTAAAGGCATAGCGAACTCCGTCTTCACCTTGAATAAACCCACCAAGCGAAAGTGAAGATTTTTGGAACTCTTGTTGAATGCCCTTGTGTTTTTCAAAACTGTAGGTCAAGCCTTTGACGATATTATCCAAGCAGTTTGAAAAAGTCGCATCGCAGTTGTCGACATTGTGATTATATCTGTTTTTGATTGAAAGGCGGTTGCCTTCCTCTTTTGTGAATTGGATGCTTATGACAGACGTACCATACTCATCATCCCTTTCAGGAAATTCAAAATCCTCTCTTTTGATATTTTTCACGTCTTTTTTCACAGCCCAAAAAATATGGCAAATATCCAGTCTTTCTTTTGGGGAGCGGAAAGTGCAAATTGCTTCTTCGTCCTCATAAAGTTCTTCAAACTTCATAATATCTTCAACTGATTCGCACTTAAACAAATCGTATCCCGCTTTTGCAAGAAGTTCTTCGGGTGTTTCAATCTCACCAGAAGAATACACATCAGACAAATACTCTTCCATATATTCTGCCATCATAGTTGAATTAAACCTATCCAGCATATTTCTTTCTTCTTTAAGTTCGTCATAAAGGCCCTTCACAGGTGCAAAATACTTTTGCAAAAGGGCCGGCATCTTGCCTTCAATTTCAAAAATGGTTGACAAATTTGAGCGACAATATCTCGCCATATCTTCGCCATACAGTTTTTTGATTGTTTCATAATCTTTTTTTATGCTTTTTGATTTTTCGTTTTGCTTCTTTTCTCCCATTCCTACAAATCCTTTTGTTTATTTTTTATATAAGCAATATTCTAAATCCTAGCCATAAAATCTTTTGAGGCGAATTTCTTTTCCACCAAGGTCAAGAATCATAAGGTCGTGATGCGTGTCAGAATCAATTTTGCGTCCATAAATGCTATCCATTCCACCAAACTCATAAAATGGAAAATAGTCCGAATTGTTTGTGTCTACAAGCCCTTCATACATTGTGATTGTGTCGCCGGCTTTTGGCTCCTCTTCGAGGTCGTGAAAGAAAATTTCTGTCTTGTATTCTTTTCCCTCCTCGTCTCTAAGTGTAAGTTTTTTGTCGTTAATTTCGAAAATGTGGTATTTTTTCATAATTATCTCCTTATATATATAATACAAATATTATATAATATAATACTATCAAAGTCAAGCCGAAAGAAAAATTCAAAAAAACTATTGACATTTTGAAAAATTTATGTATAATAGTCTCCATATTATTTAAATTGAAAGGTGGTGATTTAGGGCTATGACAACTGTAAAAGTTGGTGAAAACGAAACCGTTGAAAGTGCAATCAAAAGATTCAAACGCAAATGCCAAAAAGACGGAATTATCGGCGATATCCGCAGAAAAGAAGCGTATTACAAACCTTCTGTCGCAAAAAAAATGAAGCGTGAAGCGGCTCGCAAAAAAGCAAGAAAACACGCCTAATGCAATTTGCCTGTGAAAGGCAAATTTTTTATTTCAAAAAAACTTTTTTCAAAAAAAAAGTGTTTTCGCTTTTTTTGTCGTATAAAGGTTGTAAAGAAAAATTTTTTGGGGTTTTTAATAAATTATTATGGAAAAAAAAGGATTTGGAGCGGGCTTCATCGAAATGTTGAAGTCCAAAGTTGACATTATTCAAATTATTGACGAACGAATCAGGCTTGAAAGACGTGGGAAGGCTTACTGGGCGTGTTGCCCTTTCCACCACGAAAAAACACCTTCTTTCAACGTCAATGAATACGAACAATATTATCATTGTTTTGGATGCGGAGAAAGTGGCGATGTGATTACATTTCTTCGCAAATACGAAAATTGGTCTTATTTGGAAACAGTAAAATACCTCGCAGAACGTGCGGGTGTTCCTCTTCCAAAACTAGACCAAAGCGAAAACTATATAAAGCAAAAAAAAGAAAGAGACACTTCAATACAAATCTTAAATCTTGCTCGTGAGATTTATAAACAAAATATATACGAACCCCAAGCGATTCTCGCACAAAACTACCTCAAAAAAAGAAAGGTCGGCCGAAGGGAACTTGAAAACTTTGAGATTGGCTACTCTGTTTCTTCTTTTCAAGTGGCGGACATCCTCAGACAAAAAGGCTTCTCAAACCAAGACTTAAAAAACGCTGGTCTTTGCGAGATTGGTAAAAGCGGTGTGGCTTATGACTTATTGTCTGAGAGACTGATGTTCCCTATTGTAAATTCTTACGGGGATTGCATTGGCTTTTCAGGTCGAGACTTAACTGGCACGTCTCACGCAAAATACAAAAACTCACCCGCAAGTGCAGTCTTTGACAAAAGCAAAACCGTTTATGCAATAAACCTTATCAAAAACCTACGTCGTGAAGAAAGTGTGAACAACATTATCATTGTCGAAGGTCAATTTGATGTAATAACTATGCACCACAATGGGTTTAGGAACACCGTTGCTTGTATGGGCACAGCCTTTACAAAAGAGCATATTCGGGAGTTAAGAAGATTCACGAATCAAATAATTCTCTGTTTGGACGGCGACGAGGCAGGCCGAAAAGCAACCCTTCGAACATTGGAAGTTCTTCGTGGCAGTGAACTCGGCGTTAAAGTTTGCGTTCTTCCTGACGGGATGGACCCCGACGAGTTTTTGTCTACATACGGGAGCGAGAAACTAAGAGAACTTTTAAACAACGCTATGACACCAATAGACTTCAAACTCTTCCTTGCAAAAAAACGCCACAACCTTTCAACCAACGAAGGCAAAAGTGCATTTTTGAAAGAAGCTATTGAATTTGTGTCTGAGCTTCCATCTTCAAGCGAACAAGAGATTTATCTTCAAGAAGTTCAAAAGATAACCGGCGTATCATCTGAGATATTAAGGCGGGATATAAAAACAACCAAAATTCAAGAAACCTCACCCACCACCCCAGACGAAAAGCCAAAACCAAGCATACAAGACGGAAGCGTAAAAGCAATGCAGTTTGTCCTTGCGTGTATGCTTCACAAAAAACCTTACACCCAAAACTTGCCTGACTTAACCGAATTTATTGTAAACCCAACTCTGACAAAACTTTATGAAATCATAATGAGTTTTAGGCGTGAAGGAAAAGAAATAATTGTGTCTTCGGTTTTTGACCATTTCGATATGGAAAACGAAAACATTTTGAAAGACATTGTAAATATGAATTTTGAAATCATCGAAGACGAGGAAAAATATTTTAAATCGTGCTTATGGCAAATAATTGAAAGCGAGTTGAAGTTTAGAAAAGGCGAATTGAGTAAACAATACAAAGAAGAGATTGATTCAGCCAAAAAGAAACAACTGCTTTTGGATATTGCCAAAATTGACTTACAACTGAAAAATAAAAATTTAGGAGATTTTTAAGTTTATGAAAGAAAAAATGGAAATCGAAGTTAAAAAAATTATTGAAAACGGAACCAAAAAGGGTGCCATCAATGAAGAGGATATTTATTTTCGACTCTTAAAATACGAGGCGACCGCCGAAGAACTTCAAGAAATAATCAAACGCATTGAAGGCCTTGGGATTAAGGTTATCAAAAACACGCCTGAAAATGTTGCGAACATTGACATCATCGGCGACGTAAATGTCAACGACCCAGTGAAGGTGTATTTGAAAGAAATCGGAAAAACTCAGCTTCTAAGTGCAGACGAAGAACTTGAACTTGCCAAACGTTGCAGTGATGGAGACGAATACGCAGCAAAAAGGCTTTCCGAATCAAATCTAAGACTCGTTGTCAGCATCGCAAAAAGGTATATGGGACGTTCAAATATGCACCTTCTTGACCTTATTCAAGAAGGAAATATGGGCCTCTTGAAAGCAGTTGAAAAGTTTGACTATTCAAAAGGATTCAGATTTTCAACCTACGCAACCTGGTGGATTCGCCAATCAATAACTCGTGCGATGGCAGACCAAGCAAGAACAATAAGAATCCCAGTCCATATGGTTGAAACTATTCACAAGCTTTACCGCACAACAAAAATTCTATTCCAAAAACTTGGACGCACGCCAAGTGGAAGCGAACTCGCAGAGGCTATGGGCGTGTCTGAAGAAAGGGTTGCCGAAATTCAAAGAATTGCCCAAGACCCAATTTCGCTCGAAAACCCAGTAGGCGAAGAAGAGGACAGCAAAATTGCAGATTTCATTGAAGACGAAACAATTAAATCTCCAACGGAATACGCAACCGAAAATATGCTTCGTGAACAACTTAACTCTATTCTTGAAACCCTCACCCCTCGTGAACAAAAAGTCATCAAACTCCGCTATGGACTTGAAGACAGCCACACAAGAACGCTTGAAGAAGTTGGCAAGGAGTTTAATGTAACCCGAGAAAGAATTCGCCAAATCGAAGCAAAAGCACTTAGAAAGCTCAGACACCCAACACGCTCAAAAAGACTTGCGGATTATAGAGACTAAAATAAATAATTTTAATAAAAAAATAATAATTAAATAAAAAAACACCAAGAATAAAGGTTTTTTTAATAAAAAAATACATTTTTTAATATATTTTAAAAAAATAAAACTTCAAGGAGAAAAAAATGGAAATAAAAAAAATATTGGAATATCAAAAAAAAGACAGTGAAATTTTGAAGCTTCAAATGCAACTCACAAACAGCCCCGACAGAAAAATGCTTGCAAATATTTCCACACTCGTAAAAGAATCGCAAAGCACTTCTGCAGAACTTGAAAAACAATCAGAGACCGCAATCAAAAATTTCAACAACTTGAGAGAGACCTACAACCAACTTATGCTTTCTTACAAAAGACTCACTGTCCAAGGAAATGAAAGCGAAGACCAAGCGGAAAGCAAAAAGATTTTGAAAAAGGTGAATGAAATTTCTCAAACTCTTTCAAATATGGAGAAAAAACTTCTCACTCTTGCCGACAAAATCAACAACATATTGTCAGAGTATGACAGCACCAAAAAGAAATACAACCTCGCAGGACAAAAGCACAAACTCCACAAAGCAAATTACGAAAAACTTGCAAACGACGTAAATCCTCAAATTGCTAGACTTGAAAGCGAACTCAAAGAACTTCAACACAATATTCCAAACAATTTGATGAAAAAATACCTTTCAAAAAAGCAAGACAAGAAATTTCCTG
>JAFYKO010000007.1 GCA_017537515.1 Clostridia bacterium
CGCACCTAAAATCATTACGCCCCTAACTTCGGCGCACGAAATGTCGTGTCCGCATATGCCGCCGCAGAAAAAAAGTGAAAAAGAAAAGGTTAAATCCCATTGGTTTTGGGAATTTGGCGTATGGGTTTTGGGAGGTATTTTAAGCATTACTGGAATTGCCACATGCTTCATTAAGGCTTTCACCAAGTCGTTCGCCCAATCTTTAGCGGATTACATGCTTGAATTATTAAAAATTTCTTTTAAAAAAATTTGGACAAAAACCATCAGATTTTTTAAACACACCACCCCCAAGGCTAAAGTTAAGGCAACGCGTTTGTCTGCTGTTAGCCCGTCCCAAGAAGGAAAAGTCGCTCCTAAAAACGTGCTTTTACAGTCTGCCGTTAATGTAATTCAGAATGCGTTTGAAAGTGACGAACGTCTTCAATTTTCTTGCGAGAGCCTTCAAGGCGGTTCTTGTTTCGGGACAGTTCGTGTAAATAATCCGGCGCGGAATTGTGTTGGGATTGTTCGCGTTCAAATCGAAGGCCAATCAAGCGGAGGACATAAAACACCGATCACGCGCAAAATTCTCATTGCTGACCTTGAAAAATATTTAAAAAACGGTGGTGCCGTCTTTTTGCTCGCTCGTTTTTGCCCTAAAAACGGTTGTGTTTCGATTTTTTATAAAGAATTGCTTCCTCTTGAAATAAACGCGTTGTTAAACTCAGAACCGAACTCCAACGCCAAGAAACGGCAACTCACGCTTTCGGAGCTTCAACCTGAAAGTCTTGCGGATGTTTTTACCCACTTTCTCGATAACGCTCGACGTCAACGTCCCTTTTATAATGAAAAGAGACCTGTTGTTTCGATGCAAGATTTGTTAGACAAGCAGTCTAGCGGCGAATGTAAGATTCTTGTTTCGGCCCCCTGTGGCAACAATTACGTGGATTTAGCCTTACACCCCGAGGCCTGCTTTTATGTCGAGGTCGATTCTGTTCTTACCCCCGTTCTTTATCATTTAAAAACGGTAGGAAAAAAAATAAACGCTAGCGTATCTGTTGATAACCAAGAATATTATAACGAAATAACAATCGAACGCAAACGAGGGGCGCTCGTTGTTAAATTTGGTTCCGCTTTTTCGTTGCTTTGTACTCCAAACGCCAACGCCTCCTCATTGCATTGCGAACTCCAAAGAACGCCTAAGGATTTTATCAAAGATGTGCGTTTTTTTATTGCTATGCAAAAAGCAAGCGGATTTAAAATTGACGAACGCGTGTATAATATTAAACGCCGGCGAGGTTGGCAAGCACAAATCGAAGAACTTGCGAGAGAAATCGAGTATTTTGAGAATGTCGTTAAAGTTTTTAAAATATTTAAACTCAACCTCAACATCCACATTAACAAATTGTCAGAAATAGAGCGGCAAAATATCAATATCTTAATCGGCGCTTTCGTCGAAGGTAAACACATTCGCTTTAACAGCCCCTATCCTTCTGCTGGACCGCAAGACTTGCAAGTAGGTCTCGAAAAGGTTAAATTATTTTTCACAGCAACTAGCAAACGCGACGTTTTTCGTGTAGAAGATTTTTTCAAATTCAACGGAAAATTTGAAAGAACCAACCCGGTAACTAACGAAAC
>JAFYKO010000128.1 GCA_017537515.1 Clostridia bacterium
AAAAGTTGTCAATACCACGAGTGATAAACACCACAATCATAAAATACAGCCAATTCACTTTTGCAAGGCCGGTTGCAGCACAAATTATATCGTCGGGGAATATCGGAACCAACAAGAGGAGTGGAAGAACAAATTTTCCACGCCCTACATAATAAGCGTATTTTTCCGCACGTTCAGAGCCCACAATCCACTTGAGGACTTTTGTTCCCCAAAGGCGGGCAAGCCAGAACATAAGCCAACTTCCAACCGCAAGCCCAATCCAGCAGATAAGCCACGCTTTGAGCGGGCTTTCAAAAAGCACGACCGCCGAGCCCGAGAAAAAAATGGTTCCCGCTGGCAAGAAGATAACTTGTGCGACTAGGATAATAAAGAAAATAAACATCCCCCAAAAGCTGTTGTCGACGACCTTTCTGAGGTTTTCAACTGAATTCAGCCCCGTCCATTGCAATACAAGATAGCCCAGCCCACAGACTGCACCCAAAATCGCTACTACTAAAAATGTCTTCCAAATGATTTTTTTCATAATTTACTATATGTCTAGTATACACCTATTTTAATATTTTTACAAGTATTTTCTTTTTTTTATGCTATATTTGATTGACTTTAATAATAAAAATTTGTTAAACTATGAAAAAGGAGAAATAAATGAAGTTTAAGAAAAACAATTTTGAAAAAATAAATGAATATTGGAATGCCACAAATTATCTCAGTGCAACGCAATTATACCTCCTAGACAACCCACTTCTCGACCGCCCTCTTGAATTGTCGGATGTTAAAGGGCGTCTCGCTGGCCCTTGGGGAACTGCTCCCGGGCAGAATTTTATATACGTACACCTAAACAGAGTCATAAAAGAACAAGAACTCAATATGCTTTTGCTTTCCGGCCCCGGCCACGGAGGGATTTTCTGGACTGCAAACACCTATCTTGACGGAACATTCTCTGAAAAAAATCCGGCCTTAACTTTTGACAGAGAAGGCCTCAAACTCCTCAACAAACAATTTTGCTTTCCGTTTGGTGTTTCAAGCCATATCGCACCTGAAATGCCTGGTTCTATCCACGAAGGTGGCGAACTTGGTTATGTCCTCGCACACGCCTTTGGTGCAGTTTTTGACAATCCCGATTTGATTGCAACCGCTATTGTAGGCGACGGAGAGGCCGAAACCGGTCCGCTTGCAACCTCTTGGCACGCAAACAAGTTCTTAAACCCAATAACCGACGGTGCTGTTCTTCCGATTCTCCACCTAAACGGTTTTAAAGTCTTCAATCCGACTGTTCTTGCCCGCATTTCTCACGAAGAATTGGAAATGTTCTTTAAGGGTAACGGCTGGAAACCTTATTTTGTGGAAGGCTCTGACCCTATGACAATGCACAAGAAAATGGCGGAGACACTTGACGTAGTTATAAAAGAAATAAAAACTATTCAAAAGCGTGCAAGAAAGAAAAACGACGCCACTCGCCCTATGTGGCCTATGATTGTTCTTCGCACACCAAAAGGCTGGACGTGCCCAAAAGAAGTTGACGGAATTGAATGCGAAAACACGCATAATGCCTATCATATGCCTTACAATATGAAACGCCCAGAACATCTCGAGGCCCTCGAAAAGTGGCTTAAATCTTACAAGCCCGAAACGCTTTTCGACCAAAACGGAAAACTCAGAGACGACCTTCTCGAACTCGCACCAAAAGGGGATTTAAGGCTTGGAGCGACCCCACACGCAAACGGGGGCGAACTGCTTAAAGAACTCAAAATCCCAAACTTCAAAAAGTATGCTGTTGACGTAAAAACCCCCGGCGACCGACACAACCAAGACACGACAGTGCTAAGCAAGTTTATGCGGGATATAATAAAGAAAAACCCCGACAACTTCAGAATATTCTGCCCTGATGAAATGGTGTCAAACAGAATGGGTGCGGTTTACGAAACAACAAACAACGTTCTCAACGCCGACATTTTGCCAAACGACGAGAGCATTGCAAGAAGCGGGCGAGTTTTGGACGCTTATTTGTCCGAGCATATGTGCGAAGGCTGGCTTGAGGGCTATTTGCTTACCGGAAGACACGGAACTTTCGTAAGCTACGCTGCATTTGTGCGTGTTGTCGATAGTATGATTTCGCAACACTCAAAATGGCTTAAGATGGCAAGCGAAGTCGAGTGGAGAAAGCCTATTGCTTCGCTTAATCTCGTTCTCACTTCCCACGCCTGGCAACAAGACCACAATGGGTATTCACACCAAGACCCCGGCATTTTTGACCACCTTGCAAACAAGAAAGGTGATATTGTAAGGATGTATCTCCCACCCGACGCAAACTGCCTTCTTGCGACCTACGACCACTGTCTAAGAACCAAAAACAAGATTAACGCCATCGTTACTTCCAAAACTCCGTCGTGGCAATGGCTTAATATTGACGAAGCGGAAAAGCATTGCGAAAAGGGGCTTGGCGTTTGGGAGTGGGCAAGCAACAACCCTGAAAACCCTGATGTAATTCTTGCCTGTGCTGGTGATGTGATAACTATGGAAGCTGTTGCCGGTGCAATGATTTTGAAAAAAGCACTTCCAAGCCTTAATTTTAGGTTCATAAACATAGTCGACCTTATGCGACTTGCAAGTCCAAGCAAGCATCCGCACGGGCTGAAAGACGCAGAGTTCAACAAACTTTTCACAACCGACAAGCCGATTGTGTTTAATTATCACGGATATGCAAGCCTTATTCACGAACTTACGTGGGCAAGGAAGAATAGAAACTGGAATGTCAATGGTTATGATGAGGAAGGCAGGATTTCAACTCCGTTTGATATGCGTGTTCAAAACAAGGTTGACAGATACAATTTTGTTAAGACTGTTCTCAAAACATTAGAGCAAACGGAAGAGGTTAAGGGCCTAAACAAAGAGATGGATAAAATGCTTGCAAAACACAAAAGACACATCTCAAAATACGGCACAGACCTGCCAGAAACCGAAAATTGGATGCCAATTGAGGAATAAATTAAAAAAAATAAGAAAAAACACGAAAAAGTGTTTTTCTTTTTTGTTTAATTGTGGTATACTAAAAGCATATGAAAAAGATAAGAAAAAAAATTTTAGGTGTTTTTGTACTTGTTTTGGCGGTTGCGTGCCTTTGTTTTCCTATGCTTACATTTGAAAAAACTGCGTTGGCCGAATCTCCAACAATTCAGATTGAGGACGGCGAAACCTCTTTCAGCTTTTCGGACTTTTCAAACGGGCAAACCAAGAAGATTAGCATTGAAAACTTCTTCTTTCAAATTGGGGATAAGGTAGTATATTATTACACAAACACGAACTCAAGCAGTTTTTCTTACAAGAATCTTTATGACTACAACGACGACCACACCGGCTCAAATGAGATTGAAATAACAAGCGAAACCATTTCCAAAAACGCTGAAATTTCAATCAACCTTTTGAAAATGGAGGGTTCGCATTTTTCAAGCACTGGCGTGGGGACGTATGTCATTAAGGCGAGTATAGTGCGAGGTGCAAGCGTATTTAGTGCCGAGAGTCTTACACTCAGTGTTTCTGACCAAGCGGAAAGCGGAAGTGCTTATAGGCTTACGATTTATGGCAAGAAGACAAACGACGATTCGACGGAGTTTGGGGCTTATCAATGCACAGCGACTCTCACCCTCAACAACACTGTAGTATCTTTAAAGCCTTATGAAATTAAATGGTATTTTGTAAACGGAGAGTCTAGAAAGGCGTTCACCAATGCTGAATCATTTTTGTGGTATCCAGAAGCAAAAGGCTCGTATATGATGCAAGCAAAAGTGCAGATTGGCTCTGATGTGGTTGATTCGAATTTCATCAGTATTGATGTTGCAGTTGACCATACTCTTGAAATTATTCTTGGCGCTCTTGGCGTTGCGGTTGTTATGACAATCGGTGTTGTGATTGGCGTCATCGTCTCAGTCAAACGTGAAAGAGTTTGGTAAAAATAACCTTGCTTAATGCAAGGTTATTTTTACAATTAGGAGTGAGCAGTGAGGAGTGAGGAGTTATTGTTATTCCGCCTCTCTACCGAACCGGC
>JAFYKO010000129.1 GCA_017537515.1 Clostridia bacterium
AAATACCAATGTCAATAAAAATAAAGAAAAAACACATAAAAATTTGATTTTTAAGTGTTTTTGGAGATAAAGTATTTTTTTTTGCTATTTTCGTCGTCTGTTTTTTATTGTTTTTTAAATTTGGATTTCAGATTTTTCCCAACTTTTTTTATTTTTGAAACCAAATTGTCAAAAGCAGGCTTGATGTTTTCTTTCACAAAATTTTGCTTTGGTAAGCCATCCTCACCCCTTCAAATTTTGTTTTTCAAGTCCTTATGTTTTGGATAAGAGTTTTCGTTTATTTGAGTTTGCAAACTCTTGACTGCGTCTTTTGTTTTCTTGTCAAGAGATTTTGGGAATTCTGCCTTGATGGTTACAAGCATATCCCCATAGCGGTTTGAGTTAAGATGTTTTACACCTTTATTTTTAAGTCGCATTACTGTTCCGGCTTGGGTTAGTTCTGGAATAGTGAGTTCGTAATCGCCTTGAACGGTTGGAATTGTAATCTTCTCGCCGAGGAGCAGTGAAGTGAACGGCATCCAAAGGTCAAGGAGAATGTCTTGTTCTTTTCTGACAAGCACTTTATGTGGAGTTACATTGATTTTGACATTCAAATCCCCCGGAATCCCATCACGAACAGGGGCGTTGCCCGCTCCCGACATTCTGAGAACTTGCCCGTCGTCTATTCCCGCTGGAATTTTAAGAGAAATGGTTTTCTTAACTTTTTCATAACCTTTTCCGTTGCAGTTCGTACATTTTTCTTTGACGATTTTACCAGAGCCTCCACAGTTTTTGCAAACACCCTCACGAATTGTTGTTCCGAAAAAAGTGTTTTGTGTGAATCGAACACGCCCCGAACCATTACATTCTGGGCAAGTGTTGTAGGCTGTTCCGTCTTTTGCACCTGTCCCACTGCAGTGCGAACATTTTTCATAGCGTGAAACTGGTATTTCTTTTGTCGCACCATTTATTGCGTCTTCAAATGAAATGTTGATTTGAAGATTGATATCTTCGCCTTTTTCCATAACTTTTGAGCGACGGCCACCGCCTCCCGTAAATGCACTGAAAATATCGCCAAAAATATCGCCAAAATTTCCGCTTGCAGAGAACCCACCGCCACCGAAGAAATCACCAAAGTTTGGCTGTCCTTCTGCGTTTCCGAATTGGTCATAATTCGAACGCTTTTTTTCGTCGCCTAAAACTTCGTAAGCTTCGTTTATTTCTTTAAATTTAGACTGAGCCTCTGGGGTTTTGTTTAGGTCGGGGTGATACTGTTTTGCAAGCTTGCGGTAGGCGGATTTTATTTCGTCGGCACTTGCGTTTTTTTGAACTCCCAAAATCTCATAATAATCTTTGTTTGCCATATTTTTCCTTTTTTTATTGTTTTTTTGTGATTTTTTTAATTTTTTTATTAAATTATTTATTTAATTCATTTTCTTTTTTCTGCAATAAATTTGTTTTTATATAATTTAATGCTGTTTCAAGAATCTTGTCTTCGCCTTTTTCTAGGTCTTGGATTGTTGTCTTGACTTCAATATCAGGGATGAACGAGTCTGTGTAGCCAAGGTCCGAAAAGTCGAAAAACTTTTGGGATGCAGAGAATTTTTTCCCTTCAAATTCAAGCCTCTTTTTTTGCCCATAAGACTTCGCACTTCCGCCTGTTGGCTGGCCAATTAGTGGTGTATTGAAATGCTTTTTAAATCTTGCGACAGCAAATCGTCCAGCACTGAATGTCCAGTTGTCTA
>JAFYKO010000130.1 GCA_017537515.1 Clostridia bacterium
TGGCTCCCCCAGCAGGATTTGAACCTGCGACCCTCCGGTTAACAGCCGGATGCTCTACCGCTGAGCTATCGAGGAATATTATGTCTCGTATCAACTTAACACTGCTATTCTAACACATAATATTTGACTTGTCAACGATTTTTTTAAAAAAAATTAAAAATTTTTTAAATTTTTTTCATCCAAGCACAATATCTAATAGCGACATAGTGCAAAATCCCAGAGCCACAAACAAAATTGTAAGGTTTTTTGACCCCGAAAGGCTTTCCGGTATGAGTTCAATAAGAGCCACAATCATAATTGCACCAGCGGAAAATGCTATAAGGAATGGCAAGGCTGGGGCGACAAACATTGCAAGCAGGCACGCAAGCAATGCAAAGAGTGGTTCAACTATGCCGGACATAGCACCCCAAAAAAATGCTTGCCTCGCCTTCATTCCGTCTCGCCTCAGAGGGATTGAAACGCTTGCCCCCTCGGGTATGTTTTGAAGACCTATACCAAGCACCAAGCCAAGTGCAAGCACCACGGCCCCCACATCCCCCACCGCACAACACCCAAACGCCACACCAATCGCCATACCTTCAGGGATATTATGCAAAGTTATAGAGCCAACAAGAAGTAAATTCCGCTTGTAGTTCTGCAAGTTAGGGATTTGAAGCGTAAAGATTTTTTTATCCAAGATATGATTAGAGAACGCAATAAACCCACCACCCGCAAGAAAACCGAGAACCACAAACACAATTTGTTTTAATGCGTCGCCGTCGCAATACTCCACCGCCGGTTGCAAAAGACTGAAAAAAGATGAGGCAATCATAACCCCGCCCGCACTTGCAAGAAGTGGCGTCAAAACCTTTTGAGAGGAGTTTTTAAAGAAAAAGACACTGCCCGCCCCCAAAGACGTGCACAAAAAACAGAAAACCCCGCCGAAGAGGGCGAGGAGTGGGATAGGCACCGACGTCAAAAACTCCACCATATCTTATGTAAAACTCTCCCTCATATTCAGTGTATGCCCCACACGTTTAAAAGGTTTAAACAACCCTAATCTTAATACTTAATGTCTATAACTACACTGCAAGTTACAGATTCGCTTGGCATATAAAAGCAACTTGAATAATCTTTTATTATGCCCGTACCTACGTTGCAAGGTTGCAGTGTTTGTGAAGTGCTAAGGGTAAAACTATCAAGAGGCCCAAATGTATATTCATGAGTATAAAATATAGGTGCTATTAAAACCTTAAATCCTTGTGGAATAGCTACTGAAATAGTACTTGCACTGCTAGGCAAAGTAAAATTGTTATTGGCATAACAAGGTTCGATGTATGTATAAGGAGAATTCGGAAGTAATGTATTTATTAAAGAAGTAGCCGCATTATAATTATAAAACCCACCGCCATCATAACTAGTGTCATTTGGCACTAAATCAGAATTTTCAAAAATAAGGGATGTAGGCTTTAAACCACTTGCTGCCTGGTGACCTGAATAATAACTAAAACTAGGGTCATTTGTTGCAAAAACAAAATATCTACAATACTCAGAAACCGTGTCTGCAAATGAAAATGTTGCAGTGAGTGTGTAATATTTTTGCCACACCGCATACCAGGTTGTATCGTTTTCACAAATCTTCACGCCACTCATCCATTCAGCTTCTGTTGCGTTTTTGGTTGTTGCCCAACCTGCAAAGAAATAGCCATCTCTTGTGGGTTTTGTAGGTAATTCATATGATGCATTCGGTTGTACATCTAAACTCTTGCCACCGCTTCCGCCATTGGCGTCAAAAACCACGCTGAGTGAATTGTTTTCTTCAATTTGCAAAGCAAAAGTTCCAACCGAGGTTATTTCCATTTCTTCGTGGGGTATATCACTTGCTGATATGTATGGGGCAAGTTTCAAAGGTTCACCACTCGCTTGATTTCCGACGATTGAAATTTGAACCTTCTTCTCACTAAAATTATATATTGTCAAAGTAAACGTTTTTCCGATGCCTTCAAAAGATTCTGTAAAACTTAGCGTATCGCCATTGAGGGTGTATCCACTTGCAACTAGTGGGCCTCCGCTTCCTTCTTTATCTGTGTTGCAGAAAATCGTATTTCCCGCATAGTCAATTTTAAATTCGAATGTGGGATTTATATTGACTTTTAAATTAAGCGTCAAAGATTTTTGCAGTGCAGTCAAGCCACTTGCAAATATAACCCCCGCCAGGGCAAGTCCAAACACGAAAGTCAAAATTTTGTAGATTTTATTTGTTTTTATCATTTCATATCTCCTATTTTTTTATTACATTACTATTTTTACATAAAAAAAGACAAAAGTCAAGGATATATCCCCGATTTTTTTAAAAAATGTATGATAAATTAATAAAAATGAAAACTACAGAAGCAATAACGAAGCGAATTTTGAATTTATGTAATGAGCGTGGCATAACCCCAAACAAACTGGGTACGTTGGCGGGACTTGACCCAAGCACCATTACAAGCATTTTTTATGGCAAAAGCAAAAACCCAGGAGTTGTAACAATCCAAGCGATTTGCGACGGGTTGAAAATGACGCTTTATGATTTTTTTGATGACGAACTTTTTAAAACTGATGAGTTGGAATATTAAAAATTTAACGGAAATAATGCAATTTGATTGCTATTTTTTTTTGTTTGGTGTAGAATATATTATATTTTTTTAAAGGAGATTTATATTATGAAAAAAGTTGTTATTGTAACTGGTGGCGGAAAGGGTATCGGCGTCGGCATTGCTCGTGTTTTTGCTCAAAATGGTTATGATGTCGCTATCACTGGGCGTACGGAAAAAGACCTACTCGCAACAAAAGAACTTCTCGAAAGCGAAACAGATGCAAAAATTTTGCCTGTTGTGGCTGACGGAGGCGTTGAAGAACAAGTCAAAAACGCTGTCGAGACCACCGCAAAAGAATTCGGGCGTATTGATGCTATTGTCAACAACGCACAAGCCTCAAAATCTGGAAAACTCTTGATTGAACACTCAAAAGAAGATTTTGACCTTGCAATTAATTCTGGGCTTTATGCTACGTTCTTCTACCTCAAACACGCTTTCCCTTACCTCAAAGAAAGCAAAGGTTCTGTTGTAAACTTCGCAAGTGCGGCGGGATTTTCGGGCAAGCCGGGTCAATCTTCGTATGCGGCGGCAAAAGAGGGGATTCGTGGGATGACTCGCACAACCGCAACAGAATGGGGCCCTTATGGAATAAATGTAAACTGCATTGCTCCGCTTGTTGAAACCGACCAACTCAAAGTTTTCAAAGAACAGTATCCAGATGTCTACAAAAAAACTATGGATTCAATTCCTATGCAGAGATTTGGAACAGCTGAAGAGATTGGCGAGGTTTGTTTGTTCTTGACTTCAGAAAAAGCAAAATACATCACTGGTGAAACTCTCGGCGTTCAAGGTGGCGTAGGGCTTAGACCGTAAACCGTTTGAAGCTAATTTTTAATCTTAAATTAATAAAAAACAAAATTTAAAATACAAAAAACCCTTATTTTCAAGGGTTTTTCGTTTTTTATGTAACTGTTTTTACATACCCATTTCTTTTTCAGAAATCTTTTGGTGAGCGGCTTTGTCGCAATGTTCAAGTTCTGAAATGCATTGTTTGTTTAACTCTGAGTGTTTGCTTTTTGCAATAACATCGCAATGGCCTTTGACCAATTTATCTTGCCAAGAATTAATGGTGTTTGGGTCGGTTATTTTGTAGTCTGCAAGATTTTCAATAAATTTTTCGCTGTCATAATATTTTGCACAAGCAAAATTTTCTTGTGGGATTTTGAGTTCAATAATTCTTTCAGAAAGATAACGTTTGTTGAACGGAGAAACTCTATTATCGCAAACAAATTTTGCGAGTGCTGACGAATCTCTCAAAAGCAAAACAGAGTCTTTGAAAAAGTCTTCAATCTCGATTTGGGCAAATATGCCGACATTGTCAAGCATAAGGTCGAAAAGTTTGCAAATTTCTGCGTCTTTGCAATCTAGGGAAATTTCTTCAATAAACGCATCACGTTTTGGCTTGTATTTGCAATATGCGACAACATCTTCTTTTGACATTCCTCTTAAAAAATCTTCTTTTTCCATAAATATACCACCTTTTATATGAGGATATTTTAGCACACTAGGAGAGATTTGTCAACATTAGGATAAAAAAACACCCCTCAAAATTGAGAAGTGTCAAAACTCACAAAGATGTGAA
>JAFYKO010000131.1 GCA_017537515.1 Clostridia bacterium
GGTGGGGAGCTAGCGGTGCCCTGTATCTGCAATCCGCTACAGCAGAGCCGAATGATTGCCTCGGTAAATTTCGTTTTTAAAGAGTCTCAGCAAACAAATGTTGAAGCCAAGGTCTTATGCAATAACAGTTTGTGAACCAAGTCAGAGTCGGAAGACAGCATCTTTAAGCAAATGAGTTATGTGCCATTAGGTAGCTTTGGTGGAGTTTGGTTGTTGTGATAATTTTTGGGCGGGTTTAACAAAGCAATTTGTACGATTTTTTTATTTCTTAAATTAAAATATTTTAAAATCACCAAAACAAACGAAAATTTTGCCTCGTTTGTATGTTTTTTTTAATGAAAAACTTGATTTAATCAGTCAAAATTGTTATAATAGCCTAAAAGGAGCAAAAATGTCAAAAACAAAAGAAAAATTAACAAACGCCCAACGCTTTGTCAATGCTTACAACTCCATAGACCAAACGTTGAGAGCTAGACATAACATCAGAAGAAGTCTAAGCTTTTCGGATATGATTCGCCGAACTGTTGCAGTGGATTATATAGTAAGAAAATATGAAGATGTCCTTATTGACTATGGTCGGCTTAGAAATGCCATTATTCATAAAAGCAATGACAAATTTCTTATTGCCGAGCCTCACGAAGAAGTAGTTGCAGAATTTGAAAAAATTGCTTATCTTATTTCAGCACCACTTAAAGTTTGGGATACGGTTTGCACAAAAGACGTTGTTACTGTTGACTGCAAAATGAACCTTTGTGAAGTGATTAAACTTATTTACAAAAGCACTTACAGCAATTTGCCGATATACAAAAATGGTGGCGTGATAGGTGTTGCAAATGGTCAGAAAATTTTGGATTATATTGGCAAAAAACTCAGTGAAGGTGCGGAGATATCAAGCCTTATCGAAAACACAACAATTGAAAATGTCATAAATGAAGACACTTCAGGACACGTGAATTTTGTTGTAAAGGATATCGACCTCACCGTTGAAGAGGCGTTAAACCTCTTTTATCAAAACCGCAAACTTCTTATGATTATGCTTACAAAAAGCGGTTCTCTGGACGAGGCACCTATTGGCATTTTGACCCCAACGGATATTATGGATTTAAACAAAACATTAGATTAAAAGAAAGGATTAAAATTATTATGAAAAAAGAAAACTCAGTTCCAAATTTTGTTGAAAACGAAAAAAAGATATACGATTTTTGGAAACAAAACAATATAGAAAAAAAATACCTAAACAAAAATAATGCCAGTGAAAAGTATTATGCATTTCTTGATGGCCCAATAACCGCAAACAATATTCCTGGTATCCACCATGGCTGGAATAGGGGTCTTAAAGATATGTTTTTGAAATACAAAACAATGAATGGTTATTCGGCTCATTATCAAAACGGCTTTGATGCACAAGGCTTGTGGGTGGAAGTTGAAACCGAAAAAGAACTTGGGCTTAAAGATAAAAAAGATATTGAAAATTTAGGCCTCGACAAGTTTACTGAGGCTTGCATAAGTCGTGTCAACCGCTTTTCAAAGAAAATTGCAGAGGGCAGTCAAAGATATGGGCAATTTATGGATTGGGATGATTCATATTTCACAAACAGTGACCGCAATATTACCTCAATTTGGCATTTCCTTAAAACTTGCTACGAAAGAGGTTGGCTTGTGCAAAAATACCGCCCAATGCCTTGGTGTAGCCATTGCGGAACAAGTCTTTCAGAACACGAACTTGCAGATTCTTATAAAGATATGACACACAAAGCAGTGTTTTTCGCTATGCCAATAAAAGATACAAACGACAGCATCCTCGTTTGGACAACAACTCCTTGGACACTTGCTGCAAACGTTGCTGTTGCCGTAAATCCCGAACTTGAATATTCTGTTTGCAAGGTTAAAAGTATGGATAGAAACTTGATTGTTTGCTCAAGTGCTATTAAAGTTCTCAAAGGCGATATTGTAGAGGTAGTAAAAACTTTGAAAGGCAGTGAACTTGTAGGGCTTGAATATACAACTTGTTTCCCAGAACTAGAAGCACAAAATTTTGCACATAAAATTGTGGCGTGGGATATGGTTGACAGCACAGAAGGAAGTGGGGCAGTTCATATTGCTCCTGGCTGTGGTGCCGAAGACTTCGAACTTGGACAAACCCTCGACCTTCCAAATGTGATTCCAGTTGACGAATACGGAAATTATTATGAAAGCTTTGGAATATTTGCTGGAAAACCTTGCGAAGACGTTGCGGATTTTGTTTTTGAAGAACTTCAAAAACGTGGCAATTTGTATTATACTCACGACCATTCTCACCGTTATCCAGTTTGTTGGCGTTGTAAAAAACCGCTTATTTTTAGACTTACAAAAGAGTGGTATATCAAAGCAGACGAGGTTCGTCCTTTGCTTATAAAATCACTTGACGATGTTGAATGGCAACCAGAATTTTTGAAGAAACGTATGCTTGATTGGCTGACAAATTTGGGTGATTGGTGTATTTCTAGAAAGAGATTTTATGGTCTCCCACTTCCTTTCTATATTTGTGAGAAGTGTGGCAAGTTGCACGTTATTGGAAGCCTTGAAGAATTAAAGGAAAAGTCAGACGCAAAAGCAGTTGAAAGCCTTCCTCATCTTCATAGACCATATATCGATGAAATAGAAATAACTTGCGATTGTGGAGCAAAAGCAAAAAGAGTGCCTGATGTCGGTGATTGCTGGCTTGATGCTGGTATTACACCTTTCTCAACAAAAAAATACTTTACGGATAAAGAATTTTTCAACAAAAACTTCCCCGCTGAGTGCGTTATTGAAATGCGTGAACAAATCCGACTTTGGTTCTATTCGCTTTTGTTTATGAGTGTTACCCTTACTGGAAAGGCACCTTACAAAAAAGTTATTGGTTTTGGAATGCTAACAGCAGAGGATGGCTCAAGATTCTCAAAAACTGGGTCAAACAACATTCAACTAGAATCTGCTTGCGATACATTTACAGCCGATGCAATTAGATATATGTTTGCTTCAAATAACCTTCTCCAAGACACAAGGTTTGGCGAGGGTGTTATTGAAGAAATCAGAAGAAAATTCTTATCTTTGTGGAACAGCTATGTATTCTTCAATACGTATGCAATCCTCGACAACCCTCAACTAGCGGGATTCAAACCAGAATTAAAAGACCTTGATATAACAGATAAATGGCTTCTTCAACTTACAAACGAACTTATCGAAAAAGCACACATTGCCTATAAGACAAACACACTTTTCAACCTTACTCGAGACACAGAAAAATACCTTGACGACCTTTCAAATTGGTATATTCGAACAATCCGTAAGAGATTTTGGAAAAGCGAAGATGCTCTTGATAAAAAAGTCGCATATTATGTGCTTTATACCGCACTTAAAGCAGTTGCGCAAATAATGGCCCCAATAACTCCTTTTATGAGTGAATACTTATGGCAACATCTTGTTCGTGAAATTGAAAAAGACGAGGAAGAAAGTGTTCTCCTTTCAACTTTCCCAACCAAAGTTTTTGACATAAACGAAGCAAATCTTTCAAGGCAAACTGAAGATGTACGTGAAATACTTACGCTTGCACAAAGACTTAGAAATGAAAATAATTTAAAAGTTAAACAACCTCTTCAAAAAATGTTTATCTGTGCAAACGACGATGTCAAAGAAGCTGTGAATCTTTATGAAAGTATTGTCAAAGAAGAGCTTAATATCAAAGAAATTATCTTTGAAAATGATGTAAATGTATTCAACGACAACTATTTGATAGTAAACTTCAAAACCGCAGGGGCAGTGCTTAAAGGCGATGTCCAAAATCTTAAAGCAACACTCGAGTCGTTAACAGAAGAAGAAATGCAGACTGCAGTTGATGGATTTAATCGTGGCAGTGTAAATGTTAAGACCTTTGAAAACCTTTCTCCAACTCTTTTCCTTCTTCAAAACAAGGCAAAGCCTGAGTTTGTGATTATGACCGAAAACAACAAAACAGTCGTACTTGACATTAATCTTACAGAAGAACTTATCCTAGAAGGTATGTTTAGAGAATTGACTCGTGAAATTCAGGTGCTAAGAAAAGAGGCAAATTACAATGTCGAAGATAGGGTTGTATTAAATATTCAAACGGACGGCGAAAGCCTAAGCAAAGTTCTTGCAAGTTTTGGCGAAAAAATTAAAAAAGAAGCATTAGTAACCGAAATTAAACCTCTTGACTCATTCGATATGGAAAAAGAAGTGGAAGTTAATGGCGAAACAGCAAAAATTACAATAAAAAGAGCATAAGATTTATGGAAAAATTAGATGTAATATATGATGACAACCAAATAGTGGTGGTTGTTAAACCTCAAAACATACCAAGCCAAGCAGATGCGAGCGGAGATGAAGATATGCTTTCGCTTGTAAAGGCTTTTGTTAAAGAGAAATACAACAAACCTGGTGAAGCTTTTATCGGGCTTGTTCATAGACTTGATAGGCCAACTGGCGGGCTTATGGTTTTTGCACGCAATTCAAAATCTGCAAGCAGACTTTCCGCACAACTTCAAGACGGGAATATGGAAAAAACCTATTATGCAGTTGTAAAAGGCACTCCAAAAAAATCAAGCGGAAGACTTGAAAATTATATTAAAAAAGACCTTCGTGAAAACAAGGCAAGCATTGCAACAATGGGCGAAAAAGATGCAAAGAAAGCAGTTTTGGATTACAAATTACTTGAAACCCAAAACGGTTTCTCTCTGCTTAAAATCAATCTCGGAACTGGCCGAAGCCATCAAATAAGATTGCAACTTTCAAACATAAACCTTCCGGTTTTTGGTGATGCAAAATACGGGAAAGATGTTGCCCCAAATACAAAAACAAGCAACCTTGCTTTATGGGCGGGTGAACTTCAATTCAAGCACCCGACTGAAGATAAAACAATGGTATTTAAGGCAAATCCACCAGATAAAGCCCCTTGGAATTTGTTTAAGGAAATTTATTAATATTATTAGGAGTTTTTATGAAAAAAAGAGAAGAAATAGAAGAAAAATTCAAATGGGACTTATCTCAATACGCAAAGTCAGTTGAAGATTGCGAAGTAAAATGCAAGAAACTTAAAGAGTTGCTTCCAAACTTCAAGAAATATGAAGGAAAACTAAATACTGCCGAAACTATTTTTGAATGTCTTGAAAAACAGGGTAAAATTGTTGTTGAAATAAGCAAGTTAAAAGTTTTCTCTTCATGTTCAAAGGATACAGACTCAACAAATGATGTATTTGTTGAACTCAATGATAAAGTTGATGATTTGATTACTGTGTTCAATGAAACCACTTCTTTCATAGATGTGGAGATTAGTGCACTTGATAATGAGTTTTTAAGCAAATTACAACACGACCCAGAACATCAAAACCATTCAAATTATTTTAAAGATATCATTAGAAGCAAAAAACATATTTTGTCGGACAAAGAAGAACTAATTTTATCGCAACTTGGAACATTTACTGGAGGTTTTCATCAGAATTTATCAATCTATGAAAGTGCAGATATAAAATTCAAACCCGCAGTTGACAGCCAAGGGAAAGAACATCCTTTGTCATATTCAACTTATGGCGAATATCTTGAGTCAAACGATGAAAAACTAAGAGATAGTGCATACAGAAATCTTAACGGTGCATTTGCAAATATTGAAAACTTGATTGCGAACAATTATGCTTCGCATATAAAAATGGCATCAACTTTTGCAAAAATAAGAAAGTACAACTCAGTTCTTGATGCAGAACTTGAAGGCAATGAGCTTTCACTAGAGTTTTATAATATGCTTTTAAAAAAGGTTAAAGAAAATGCACCAATTCTTCATAGGTATTTAAAAGCCAAAAAGATGGTTCTTGGACTAGATACTATGAAAATAAGTGATGTTGCAGCGGCAGTAGGAAAGGTTGAAAGCAAGAAAATACCTTTTAAAAATGCCTTTAGTATGCTTCTAGAAGCAGTTAAACCACTTGGCCAAGAGTATGTAAAAGGCTTAAAATCTTCTATTAGCCAAAAATGGATAGATATCTATGACAACCAAGGCAAAAGATCGGGCGAATATTCAACGGGAGTTTTTGGGTGTAATCCGCTTGTTTTCTTGAAGTTTAATGACGATATTGAAAGCACAACCACCCTTGCCCACGAACTTGGACATGCAATGCACACATATTTTGCAAACAAAGCTCAACCTTGTGAAAAAGCCGATTATCCAATATTCTTAGCAGAAATTGCAAGCACGGTCAATGAAACTTTGCTTACTATGAATTTAATCAACAATGCAAAGACTTCAGAAGAAAAAATATATTATATAAACGCATTTTTAGAGGTTGTGAGAGGCACGATTTACAGACAAACGCAATTTGCGGAATTTGAAAAGATTGTGTTTGAAAAGTATGCAACTGACAAAGCAATATCTAAAAAATTCCTCCAAGAAGAATATGAAAGATTGACGCAAGAATATTATGGCAACGGCGTTGAACTTTTACCTGAAACAAAACTTGAATATGGCAGAATTCCGCATTTCTACAGACAATTCTATGTCTATAAATACGCAACTGGTTTGCTTTCTGCGGTATTGATTGTTAAAAAATTCTTGAACAACGAACCAAATATGCAAGAAAAATATATTAAATTCTTGTCAAGTGGAAGTAGTTTATCACCACTAGAAACTCTTAAAATTGTAGGCATTGACCTAGAAAAAGAAGAGTCATTTGATGAAGCATTTGAATTTATCGGAAAAATAGAAAAAGATTTTGAACATCTCGTTCAAAATCAAAAAAATCAAAACATTTCGTTTGATGTTTAGAATTCTCTGTCATATCGACCATTTTCAAACCCGCCGTAAAACCAAGGCTGTCTGTTGCATCCGCAACGAGAAGGGAAACGCTCGAAATCCCAGCGGTTGACCCATTCTCCACAGCCACAACGGTTCCGAAAATGACAACATGAATTTTGCCAGTTGTTGCAATGTCTATACATTATTTATCCTCCCACAATTCATTTTATGTAAATTCTCAAAAGGTGTGAAATTGTCAAAACAAAGTTTATTCAAAAAATGCCCAAGATGTGGCGAAAAAACATATTTCACTGCGAAAACTTGCGATAATTGCAAGTTGGTTTTTGCACGCCTTGAATACGCATCAAACAAAAAAGCCAAAGAGTCAATAAAAGCGGGCAGAAGGAAACAAGAAGTTATTATGACAACAACATTACCTCGAGACCTCGCACGCTGGAAAATGTTTGTTATTTGTGCTTTTGGCGGAATTGTCGGAGCCCATAATATCTATATTGGAAGATATTTGAAAGGCTTTTTCTCGCTTTTCTTCGTGTTGTTGACCGCCATTTTAATGAGCGTCTTGCCGGGAACCGTTTTAAGCAATTTGTATGCAAACTTTTTGTTTGTACCAGCCGGAATTGTGTTTGCATTGTGGTTTTATGACTTGTTTATGATTGGCATAAAAGCCTACAAGGTTCCAATAGCACTTGATATGCCAACCGAGGACTCAAAACCCCAGGGCAAAGAAATAGTAATCACCGAAAAGGAGGAAGCCAAATGAAAACAGTTGTCGTAGGTATGAGCGGTGGAGTGGATAGCTCTGTTTCTGCTTATCTTCTAAAGCAACAAGGCTACAATGTCATCGGCCTTTTTATGATAAATTGGGAAGAAGAAAACGACGGGCATTGCACCGCTGAAGATGACTTCGAAGACGTAAAACGAGTTTGCAATAAGATAGGTATACCCTATTTTTCTGTAAATTATGCAAAAGAATATTATGACAGAGTGTTTAAGTATTTCTTAGAGCAATACAAAAAAGGCAACACCCCAAACCCAGATGTTTTATGCAATAAGGAAATTAAATTTGGACCTTTCCTCGAACAAGCAAACAAACTTGGAGCGGACTATATAGCCACTGGGCATTACTGCAAAAAAATTGAAAAGGATGGGAAGTTTTATCTCGCAAAAGCCTCAGATTTAAACAAAGACCAAAGCTATTTTCTTAACCAATTAAACCAAAAGCAACTCGAAAAAGTTATTTTTCCACTTGAAGATATAGACAAACCAAGAGTTCGTGAAATAGCCAAGGAACTTGAACTATCAACAGCAAGCAAAAAGGATAGCACTGGGATTTGCTTCATTGGGGAAAGAAATTTCAAGAAGTTTTTGAAAGAGTATTTACCAGCAAAGCCGGGGAATATTGTTACGGAAAACGGCGAAGTTGTGGGCAAGCACGATGGACTTATGTATTACACCCTCGGACAACGTCGTGGACTTGCGATAGGTGGAAGAAGTGGCGGAAATGGGCAAAGATGGTTTGTTTTGAGAAAAGACCTTGAGAGAAATGAACTTGTTGTAAGCCAGGGCGAAGGCGATGCACTTTTCTCAAAGGCACTTATTTGCAAGAGTTTCAACTGGATTCCCGAAATGCCAAATGAGAAAAAGTTTGAATGTTTTGGTAAGTTTAGGTATAGGCAACCCGACCAAAAGGTTGTTGTTGAAATACGAGAAAACGACATTTATATTCAATTTGCAGAAAAACAAAGAGCCATTACGCCCGGGCAATATGCAGTTTTGTATGACACAAACGGAATTTGTCTTGGTGGCGGAGAAATAGAAGAGGTGATTTATTAAGTGGCAGTGCCACTATGCCATTGAGCGGGCTTTTAGCTCGGGCGGGATGGCCAGCCGGCGAGTTAGGAGTTAGCAGTTAGGAGTTAAGGTTTAATTGAAAATACCTCGTTGAAATGCTATCTTTATTACACAAAAACAAGCAAAATTAAGAAAAATTAAAAAATGTTAAAAAAAATGTTAAAAAAAGTAAAATTTTAGTTGACTTTGTGAATTATGTTTGTTAAAATGCAAATAATAGAGTAGAAAACTCTATTTGGAAACACCCAAACCGGCAACGTAAGTTGCCCAATGACTGCGGTTCTAACCGCCCGGGCGGGCTTGCAGGCAGTTTGAAACAGGTTTCAAACGCCTATGCAAACTCCGCCCGTTGGGTGCATTACACCCAAAAAACAAGAGCAGTAGGCAGGAAGTAGGAAAAAGGTTTTAAAATAAACCTTAACTCCTCACTCCTAATTCCTAACTCCTCACTCAAAAAAACTTATAAGGAGATAAAAAATATGTTGAATAAGTCAATCATTTTAGGTGCAAAACCCTTGATTTTAAAAGCCAGTTCCCTCGGGGGGGAGGGGGTATTTAGGACTCCTTTAACCTCGCAAAATAACCGCCATAGAACGCATAAAAATGCGTTCTATGGCAATCCTCAAAGCAACAAAAATTCAAGCAGTTTTGCTTTTATTTATAATA
>JAFYKO010000132.1 GCA_017537515.1 Clostridia bacterium
CATATTTCGATGTATAATTATATATTGTTAGGGTAAAACTCTCTCCAAGGCTTGTAAAGGAGTTTTGGAAAGTTAAGGTGTCCCCATTAAGCAAAAAATAGTTTGAAGTTGCAATTTGGTTTCCGCCTTTGGTGGTATTGCAAAAAATTGTTTGACCGCCATAATCTATTCTTATTTCAAAAGACGGATTTACATTGAAATCAATTTTCAGCGTCATTGATTTTTGAATTGCAATCATTCCCATACCCAAAAGCATTGCAAACATACAAACCGCCATTGAAATCATTGCAATTTTGTAAAAAGTTAGTTTTTTTAACATACTTTTCTCCTTTTCAATTACTATTGTAAACAATAACTATGGTAAATGTCAAGCAAAAATTTACAATTGTAAGTAAAATATTTTGTATGATTAAAGTAAAAGAAGATTATTTTGCAAAAAATTTGAAAAAATTGCGTGAAAGCAAAGGTTTTTCACAGGCTAGACTTGCATCAGAACTTGGCGTCAGTCCTGCGATTATTTGTTTATGGGAACAAAACAAGCGTGAAATAACCAAATATTATTTAAAACTGATTTGTCAGTATTTTGAAATCGGGCTTGATGAACTTGTTTTGGAGGAGTATTTTTAAATATTGTAAAAAAGAAATAGGAGAAGCTATCAAGATGATTGAAATCCAACCACAACTCCTAACTGCTAACTCCTAATTCAAATCCAACCTTAATTGCTAATTTCTAATTGCTAATTGCTAATTAAATACACTCCTAACTCAAAAAAAAATGAAGCCTTACGCTTCATATTTTTTTTGTTATTTTTTTCTCGAGGTGGTTTTGTTGTAGATAACGTAGCCGATGAACATTAGGGCGACGATTGATACGCCGATGCCTTTAAGCACCCAATCGCTGTAAAGGAATGTTTTTATTTGGCCGTTTGCAAAATTGGCTTCGGTGAAGGCGGTGGATGTAAGGAGGCTTTCGGTGGTTTGGATTATGCTGTTGATATTTGCAACAAATTTATCTCCAAAAACGTCGTCGATTGTTTCTTTGCTGTCGGTGTTGTGCATTATTTTGTCGTGGCCTTCTGTTTCGAAAAAGCCAAGTCCGTTGTTTGCGTCAAGGTTGCCGGCGAAGAAGTTGAGGGAGTTTATGGCTTGTTTTAGGAATGAAATATTGTCGCTGTTGAGTCCTAGGTTTGTGTAGTTGACGCCGAGATTTGCGTTGTTGGAGTATAGTTGATTGCCGTATTTCTTAACTTCTGAGCCTTTAAAAAACTTGTCGAGTGTGTCCCCGTATTTGGTTTCAAAGTCGTTGTGGTAATAGTATAGATAATCTCCTGCACCTATGCTATCGAAGTTTATGTAAAGCAAAATGTTGTCTCTGATTTCATTGGGCAGGTTTTTGGCAAAGTGGTTTGAGCCAAGCATTCCAATTTCTTCTGCACCCCAAAAGCCGACAATGACATTAAACTCTGTTTGGTTTTTCAAAATCTCGGTCATAATCATATTTGCCACGATTCCGCTGAAATTGTCGTTGTAGCCATAAGATTTTCCGGCCTTGTAGACTGCGTCGTAATGGGCTCCGATAACTACATATTTTTCGGCGTTGTTGTCGATAACCCCAACGACGTTGTTTGATGTGCCATTTTTTATTTTGAAGTTTTGAAGGTAGGTTTCAAGTTCGCCATATTTTTCAAGGCCTTTATTTTCCATAAATACAGCAAGTTTGTTTGCAAGGAATTTTTCGCCTACGCTTCCTGCACTTCTGTGTTTAATGTCGTTTTTGATATCTATATAATATTCAGTGAGGTATGTATTTATTTGGCTTGTATAATCGCTTTCGGCGTATGTGGTTTTTGAAGTTTGGTTGAATGCAATACAAATTGAAAATGCAAAAAATATTAGTGCAAAAATCACTATTAATGCGTTTTTTGATGTGATTTTGTTTATTTTTTTATTTTTCATAATACCCCCCACATAATTGTGTGCAAGAACAAATACATAAACACAAAACCGAAGTATGACATTTCAAGTTTTTTGTCTGCAATCTCGCCAAGAAAATATTTTTTGAGAATCCACCACATAAGCCCGAGATACACCACAAGCAACACTAGGTGCGCGACCAAAAGCAAGATATTTGCGTAAAAGTTTAGGTGGATGATTAATTTTGAAACCCCAAACAAGACGAGGTTTACAAATATAATCGCAAATCTAAAAATGTTGTTGAATTGATAGATTGTTATTTTGTTTTCTATCTTAAATTTCAGACCGCTGTAGAAAAAGCCTATCAAGACTTCAAACACAAGCCAATAAAACATTCCATAGCCGAAAAACAATAGCACGCTGAGAAGCATACCGTTGACTGAGTTTGTTGCGTCAAGGCCGAATGTTTTGAGCAGTGCGAATGTAAGCACGACCATAGCAACCAACAGCCATTTTTTCCATTTTTCGAAATTTGAGATTTTTTGAATCACTTTAATTCTCCTTTTATTATTTCAACCATTTTAAATGCGAGATAAAACATTGCATTGTCTGGTGCCATTTTGCCCATTTTTATGTTGTAGTCAATTTCCAAAATAAGTTCGTTGATTTTGATTATTTGCATAGGTTTGAGCTTCTTGGCTTTCGTTCGCATTGTTGCGATGGCGTATTCTTGCACGCCTATGTTTTTGCCAATCTCGGCGTTTGTTCCGTCGCTTAAAACTACGTGAAGCATTCGGCGGAAGTTGGAGTATATAAGCGACAATATAAACGGAAATTCATAAACTTGTAGCATTTTTTGCATAAGGTGTATGCCTCTGTCGGCGTTTCCGTCGGTTAGGGCGTTTGTTATTTCAAAAACCGAATAATCGTCGTTTTTGTGCACAAGGCTTCTGACCTCTTCGGCGGTTATGGTTTTATTGTTTGAGGCGTAGGCAAGTTTTGAAAGTTCGGTTCTTATTCGCATAAGTTCGTTACTGCAAAAACTCATAAGAAGGTTTAGGGCGTCAGTGTCGATTTCTTTGCCTTTTTCTGCAAGGTCTTGACGTATTATTCCGCCAAGTTCAACGCTTGAAAGCTTTTTGCAAACAATCTTTTCGGCGGTGAGTTTTCCAAAAACGTTGAAGCCTGGAAGTTCCATAAGCACCAAAACAGTGTCATCGACGGGGTTTTTGCAATACTCCCCAAGTTTTTTGAGTTCTGGTTCTTTTGCCTTAATCATATTTCGGACAACTACAAAACGTTTTTTTGCCATAATTGGAAGTTGTTCTGCTGATAGAATAACTTTGTCCGCCTCAAAATTCTCGTCGTCAAAAACTGATTTGTTTAAATCCCCTAATGGGTTTTCGCAAGCGTTTTCAATTTGATTTACGACTTCGTTTATGAGGTAACCATCTTCGCCAGAGACGTGATAAACGGGTTTTAGATTCTCGAAATTGTAAGTTTGCACTTGTTTTTTGCTCCTAATAGGTTTATTATACCATTAAAAAAATGAAAAGTAAAGAAACCTCGCACGTTTGCTTAAAAAATTTTATCAAATTTTTTGTTTTCGTCTTATTTCGACATTATAAAAAGAAATTAAATCGCTATATTTCGACATTAAAAAGAAAAAAGAAAGGCAATATTTGATAGAAAAACAAGTCAATTCGCTTTTTTTCGACGATATAATTACAATAAATCTATTTTTTTCGACAAGGTAATTAAAATAAATCTATTTTTTTCGACAAGATTATATCAATAAATACGGAAAAATCTACATATTTCGACGGGATAATTAAATTAATTCTTCTTTTTTTGACAAAAAAATTAAAATTAAATCTATGGTTTTCGACAGAATAAAAAAAGACAAGGAATGCCCTTGTTTTTAAAAAATATTTTCAAATGAGATGCCCATAACGTTGTAATAACCATCGATGTAATAAAGAAGTAATGCAAGGCTTGCTTTGAAGTCTTCGACTGAGTTTTCGACGATGTAAACTTTCATTTTTGTGAGTTCTATGCCGACGTCTTCAATGTCTTTTAGGTTGACAAAAAAACATAATGTGTTTTCGTAGCCACTCCAAGTGTCTTCAATATCCAGAACTTCGTTGTAGAGGTCTTGGGTGTTTATGTTGTCCATATCTCCGACTTTTACAACCAAACTTTCCACCATTGATTGCATATTGTTGAGGTAGTTGCTTACAAGCACTTGTTCTGTGATGCAGATTCCCGCAAGTATGACAATCAGTAAGATAATATAAAACGCTCTTTTATTCATTTTCCACCACCTTTAAGTTAACGCTGAACACTTCAAAAGGCTTGTTTCTTTCTTGAATAAAGCAATTCCCGTTTTTGTCTATCGTAAACACGCCAATATTGTTGATGTTGTTTATATTTTTGCGTTTTAGGAGGTTATGGAGGTCGTTTTCGGTGTAGGCAACGTGCGTTAGGTTTTCTTTCAGAATCTTGCCTTCGCTTATCATAGTGTATGGAATTGTGTTTTTGTCGACTTTGAGCTTCATATCCCCATTTGTTACGGGAGAAAACTCGGATTTTGGCAAAACGTTGACAGTTCCGTTTGTCTCGACGATTGCGTACTGCACTTCTTCGAGGCTGAAATAACCTGCTGACCTAATCGCTTCAAAAACATCGTCGACGGTCATATTTAGGGCGTCGATTGAGTCAAAGTCTATACCATCGGGGTTGACGATAATAACGGGCTTGCCGTTTAGGACTTTTCTGAACCCCTGACTTTTTTTGGAGATAAAACTCAATGCAAAATGCACAACGACGAGGGTTATTAGGGGAACAACTCCATCAAGCGTTGGAATAGCACTTTCGGCCATAGGTATGGTGGCAAGGTCTGCTATGACGAGCGTAAGCACAAGTTCGAATGGTTGCATTTCGCCAATTTGACGTTTGCCCATAAGTCTGAACACCAAAAGCACAAGGAGATATACAATTATTGCTCGGATTATTAAAGTTAACATAAAAATAGTATTTCAAAGAAATTAATTTTTATGTGCTTTTTTTCTTAAAAATTTTGCACTGACCTTCTCTTTTGCTTGCACAATCCAAATTTTAATGTTGATAAGGTCGAAAACTTGGCATAAAAGAAGGAAAAAGATGCTTCCGACAGTGCAAGATATTGCAAGGTTGAAAAATAGGGGCATAAAGTGAACAAGTATGCTTGACAAAAAACTGGTCAGGCTTGCAACCGGCAAACTGCATACTGCTATCCAAAAAATTGAGTTTCCTATCTTGATTTTTGGAGAAATGACTTTGTTTATCATACGGATGTTGAGGATGCTTGCGAGTGTCATACAAGCACCCATTCCCACAACTACTGAATATATACCTATATACGCCGGCAAAAACCAGATTGAAAGTAGCATAAGAATCGCACCGACGATGTAGTTTTTCATTGATTTGACTTCGTATCCCAGGGCGTTTAGGATTGAAGAGGTGATTGAGGTTATGCCAAGGGGTATCATTATCCACGCGGAAAAGACAAGCATCTGACCGCTTTCGGCGTTGTCGAAAAAGAAGAGGCCGATATTCTCCCCTGCCCCCATATACAGCGGGACAAAGAAGCACGAAATGAAGAGGGTTATTAAAACGGAGGAGGTTATGCGGTTGGTGATATGCTCGTTGTTTTTTTGTGCAACAGCGGTTGACAAGTCCGGCACAAGGGCCATCCCCAGCGAACCGGTTAAGGCTGAAGGAATAAAGAGAAATGGCAGTGTCATACCAAATGCAATACCGTACAAGGCCAAAGCCTCGCTTGTTGGCATTCCGCTTGCTACAAGCCTCATTGGGATTATGATTGCAATAATCGGTTGCACTAGGCTTGACGCAACACGTACAAAAGTGATAGGCGTGGAGGTTTTTATTAATTCTTTGGCATAGCCCTTTGGCTTTGAGAGTCTTCCTCCATACGCAAAAAACAATATCGTAACAAACACTGCGGACAAAAAGCAAGCGATTGTGAGGGAAATACCAGCTGTAACCGCTCCGCCAAGCACAGTCAATACGCCACCAATCATAAGCACGAACACGACAATTCTTACAACCTGTTCAAACAGTTCGACGATGCAGAGTCCAAAATAATTTGACCTACCCCAAAACCAGCCTCTAAAAGTTGAGTAAATTGCATTAAATATTACTGCTGGAAGCATAAGAATCAGTATAAGTACGCACCTCTCGTCGGTGAAGATGTATTTTAAGAAGTTGTTTAAAAGAAGCACGATAAGGCAAGTTATGCAAGCGATTATGACTGAGACAACAAGTGCTGTTGCCACCATCGAACGCTCTTCTTTTGCCTCGCCTTTGGAGTGCAGGCTTGCGGAAAGTTTGGAGATAATAAGGGGCATACCGCTTGCAACAAACGTGATAAGCACCATAAGAATTGAAAACGCCACTTGGTAAATGCCCAAAGCTTCTGCACCGATTTCTCTTGACAGATAAATCTTAAAGAAAAAACCAAGCACCCTTGTGATGATTGTGAAAAAAGTTATTAACGCTACTGCCTTAAAAAGCGATTTCATAGAGTAAATATATTGAATAATAAAAAAATTTATACCATATAAATATTTTGCGAAATTCGAGAGTTAACTGGCAAAATAAATTTATTTGAATACAAAATATATAAATTCTGACATTTTCCTTGCTTTTTTTATTAAAAAATAGTAAAATAAAATTATGATAGAAATAGTAGAAGTAAAAACAAAAAAACAACAAAAACTTTTTGTAGATTTTCCTACAAAGCTTTATGACGGTTGCCCGCAGTATGTGCATCCGCTCAGAATTGACGAATTAAACCTCTTCAATCGCAATAAAAACGCCTCTTATGAAGATTGCGATGCGGTTTATTTTCTTGCCTACAAAGACGGGGAACTTGCTGGACGTATTGCGGTGATTATTCAAAAGCTTTACAACCAAAAAGTTGGCGAAAAGCGTGCACGTTTTTCAAGGTTTGATTCAATCAACGACCAAGAAGTTGCAAACGCACTTTTTGAGGCGGGTGAAAAATGGGCAAAAGAAAATGGAATGGAGATTATTCACGGGCCATTGGGTTTCAACGACCTTGACCGAGAGGGCCTTTTGGTTGACGGCTTCGAGCATCTTGCAACCTTTGAAGAACAATACAATTATGAGTATTATCAAACGCTTATTGAAAACTATGGGTTTGAAAAGGAGAAAGATTGGGTTGAGTTCAAGATATATCCGCCAAAAGAGATTGACCCTCGAGTTGCAAGGCTTTCTGAGGCGGTTTTAAAGAGGTATAAGCTTAAGCTTGCAGATACAAACGTTGCAAAAGGCAAGTTCATAAACCACTACAAGCAAGGTATTTTTGAGGTTTTGGACCTTGCTTACAGGGATTTGCACGGGACAATTCCGTTTACGCCAAAGCTTAGGGACCAGATTATTTCGCAATTTAAGTTGTTTATTAAGCTTAAATACATTGTTGTTCTTGTTGACGAAAACGACAGAGTTGTTGCGTTTGGGTTTGCGTTGCCTTCGATTGCTAGGGCTGTGCAAAAATCAAAAGGACGTCTTACGCCAAGGGGGATTTGGGGAATTATGCGTTCTGCGAGTAGGCTTGACATTGTGGATTTCGGGCTTGTGGGTGTGCTTCCTGAGTATCAAGGCAAGGGGCTTACTGCTGTCATACTCAAGCACATTATGCAGACTATGATTGAAGA
>JAFYKO010000133.1 GCA_017537515.1 Clostridia bacterium
AAAACGCATTTTCTAGGTGGTTTATTTTGAAGTTTTTAGGGCTGTCGCCGTAGACTTCGATTATATCAAAGCGAAAATTAACATTTCTCAAATAATATTGCTTCAAAAACGCTTTTGCAGAAGCATATATATTATTTTCTTTATGTTTATCAACCGCATCTTGCGGAAGCAAAAAATCCCCCGAGCGAGTTTTCACCTCAACAAAAACATACACATCCCCTTTTTTGGCGACTATATCAATTTCACCGTAATCGCACTGATAGTTGCAGTCAAGAAGTTTGTATTTGTTTTGTTTGAGGTAAAGCATCGCACAGGCTTCGCCTAAATCCCCAAGTTTCTTTTTTTCAGTTTTCATAAAAGTGTAAGTTTCCCAAGCCTTGTTTTTCTGAAATCGTCGATTATCATCCTGCAAGTGCGGTCGTAGTCATAATCCCCGCCTTTCATTACCATTTTTTTAACCTCGGCAATGGCTTCGATTATCTCATAAACCTCGCCAGTAGTGTCGACTTGATATCTTTCACCCAAGACTTCTGGATATTGTTTCAAAAGGTCTTTGATTAGGTCCACAGCGAGGTCGTTTGTGTCCAAAACTTCGTCTTTTATGCTCCCAACGTAAGCCAAAAACCTTGCTGTTTTGGGGTTTTCGATATTGGGATACAATGTCCCTGGGGTATCCAAAATTTGGATGTTTTGCGAAACCCTCACCCATTGTTTGCCTCTTGTTACGCCGGCTTTGTTGCCCGTAAGCGCTTTTGCTTTACCGCACAAGTTGTTCACAAGCGTGCTTTTACCAGTGTTAGGAACACCGATTACCATTGCTTTAATAAAAGTGTTCACGCCTTTTGCGTTATTTCTTTCAATTTTTTCCTTGCAAAGAGTTTCGATGTTTTTAAGGATTATTTTCAACGCCCCACTTGCTGTGCTGTTTTGCGTAAGTATTGCACATTTTTCGCCGAAATAATCCCGAATATTAGGGATAATACCCTTAACCTTTTCGCTGTCGCTCATATCGATTTTGTTAAGCACTGCAATAACAGGTTTGTTTTTAATAATCTTGTCAAACTCGGGATTGAGGCACGCAAAAGGTGCTCGGCTGTCAAGAACATAAATAACGCAATCAATATTTTTGACTTCTGCTTCCATTGTTCGAAGGGCCTTTGTCATATGGCCCGGAAACCAGTTAATTTTCATTGTTCTTCCCTCCTTTTCAGTAGGTCAGGTCGCCTTTCTTTTGTTATTTTTTCTGCTTGTTCAAGTCGCCATTTGTCAACCTCTTGATGATTGCCACTAAGAAGCACTGCAGGGACTTCCAAACCTTCAAACACTTGTGGTTTTGTGTATTGAGGGTATTCAAGAAGTCCATTTGAAAAACTTTCCTCTTCAAGAGATGTTTTTTTGACAACCCCGTCAACATATCTTGAAACAGCGTCGGCGATTATCATTGCAGGGATTTCCCCGCCCGTAAGCACATAATCTCCAACCGAAATTTCTTCGTCAACGCAAAGTTCAATCGCTCTTTCGTCCACACCTTCATAATGCCCGCAAAGAATGACAATATGTTCTTTTTCTGCAAGCTCTTGGACTATAGCTTGATTTAAAGTCCTACCCCTTGGGCTTGTGTAGATAACGTGCGAATTAGCAGTTTTGACAGAGTTTACAGCCTTAAAAATTGGCTCGACCATCATAACCATACCGGCTCCACCACCATAAGGCGTGTCATCACAGCGTTTGTGTTTGTCGTGGGCAAAGTCTCGAATGTTGATAATATTTATCTCCAAATCGCCATTTTTGACCGCTCTGCCGATAATACTCGAATCAAGTGCGGAAAACATTTCAGGAAACAAGGTTAATATATCTATTTTCATACTTTGTTGTCCTCATAATTTTCTTTATTGACGATTATTTTTTTGTTTTGGATGTCGACATCAAGGAAGATTTTTCCCACAAAAGGCACAAGATAAGTCGCCCATTTGTCTTTGATTTGCAGAATATCCGTTGCTCCGTAATTTTCAATACCAAGCACCTCGCCTATTTTTTCGCCTTCTTCGGTATAGCAAGTCATACCAACCAAATCATCAATAAAATACGTATTTTCGTCGAGTTCTCCAAATTCCTCAATAGGTATAAAAAAAGTCTTGTTTCTGAAAGCTTCCGCTTTTTCGATTGAGTCAACGCCTTTTAGTGTAATATAAGCGAAATCGAATCGAAAAACACTTGCAACAACTTCGAGTTTTTCGTTGTTGCAAAACACAAACTTCAGATTTTCAAAGACTTCTTTTCTTTCGGTTAGGGGCAAACATTTGAGTTCGCCTTTCAATCCTTGAGGTTTGAGAACTTTTGCGATGGATAATTTATCCATTATTCTCTCCTACCTTAATAATAAATTTTTTGTTTTAACGATAATTAAAACCCTTATTTTTTGCTTTTGATAATACCAGCTTTAACAAGCAATGCTCTTGCAGTTGTTGTAGGTGTTGCACCGTTTTTAAGCCATTTTTCTGCTTTTTCGTTGTCGATTTTGATGTCTGCAGGTTCAGTCAATGGATTGTAAGTGCCGATAATATCAACAAACTTACCATCTCTTGGAGAACGAGAGTCTGCAACAATCACTCTATAGAATGGAGACTTTTTGTCGCCAAGTCTTGTCAAACGAATTTTTACTGCCATTTTGTATTTCCTCCTAAATTTTTTTGTATATATAAACGCACGAAGGCGGTTATATCTTAAGTTTTTTAAACAATCCACCCTTGTTGTTTTTGAATTGTTTTATCATTTCTTTTGTTTGTTCGAACTGCCTTAAAAGTTGATTGACATCTTGAATTGTCGTTCCGCTTCCTTTTGCAATTCTTTTTCTGTGGCTTCCCTTTATCACATCAGGGTTTTGACGTTCGTAAGGCGTCATACTCTGAATAATCGCCTTGTGTCTTTTGAGTTGGTTTTCGTCAACGTCAATATTTTTGAGTTTTCCACCGATTCCGCCCGGAAGCATAGCGAGAATGTCTTTCATACTACCCATCTTTTTCATATTTTCCATTTGTGAAAGGTAGTCTTCAAAAGTAAACGAGTTCTCACGAAAAGCCTTTTGAAGTTTTTGTGCCTCTTCTTCGCTTACCGCCTCTTGGGCTTTTTCGATAAGCGTAAGCACGTCGCCCATACCAAGAATTCTTGACACTATTCTGTCGGGATAAAAAGGTTCAAGGTCGCCGAGTTTTTCGCCTACGGAACTAAATTTAATAGGCTTGCCGGTGATTGCCTTAATAGAAAGTGCCGCACCGCCACGAGTGTCGCCGTCCAGTTTCGAAAGCACCACGCCGGTAATATCCAGTTCGTTGTTAAAAGTTTCGCTGACTGTTACCGCATCTTGCCCGGTCATTGAATCAACCACAAGCAAAATTTCCGTTGGATGAACCTCGGCTTTAATATCCTTTAATTCCGCCATAAGTTTTTCGTCGATGTGGAGACGTCCAGCGGTGTCGACAATAACCGTATCACAGCCCCTTGAAATTGCGACTTCAATCGCTTGTTTTGCGGTTTTGACTGGGTTTTGCATACCCTTTTCGAAAACCTCTGTGTTTGCGTTTCTGCCTACAACTTGAAGTTGCTGAATTGCCGCTGGTCTGTAAATATCACAAGCGACAAGAAGTGGTTTTTTCCCGCTTTTTTTAAGGTGGTAAGCAAGTTTACCGCACATAGTGGTTTTACCAGCACCTTGAAGACCGCACATCATAATAACTGTTGGCGGTTTTGGGCTCACGCCAAGTTTTGCATTGCCCGAACCTAAAAGTTCAATCATTTCGTCCTTGACAATTTTAATAACTTGTTGCCCAGGTGTGAGGCTTTTAAGGACTTCTTCGCCCATTGCCTTTTCGCTTACTTTCGCCATAAAGTTTTTGGCGACGATGTAGTTCACGTCCGCTTCCAAAAGAGCGATACGAACCTCTCGCATAGCTTCTTTAATTTCAAGCGAAGTGAGTTTGCCACGTTTGGTTAATTTTGAAAATACGTGATTCAGTTTTTCACTTAAGTCTGCAAATAATGCCAAAATTTATAACTCCTTTAATTTAGATATTTCAAGCACTGCTTGTTTTGTATCTTCATTTTGTAAGAAAATCTCAATTTTGTCAAGCGATTTGCGTAAATTTGCCTTAAATTCAACAAATTTAACCGCATTTTCCAAAGATTCAAGTTTTGCAATAGCAGTTTTAAGGGTTTTACTGACCGCCTGACGGGAAACAGCGTTGTTTTCCGCAATTTCCGAAGACATAAGCCCCTGCTCCAAAAACGAAGACAAGACATTGAACTGCTCTTCGGACAAGCAACCTTGATAAGCCTCAAACAATTTCAAAACTTCAACAAACTTTTCGACTTTCACACGCCCCTCTTGTCAACCAAAAATGGTTTACATCGCTCATTATAGCACAACAAAAACAACTTGTCAAGGGGAAAAGAAAAAAATCCTGAGAAATGTTTACGCAGGATTTTTAAAATTTAGTATAAAATAATTATTGCCCGAAATTGCCAGGATCTGTATAAGAAGCATACATTTTAAACGTCACGGATGCTGAAGTTGATGGCATTGAAAAGAATATACAAGATACAAACTCACTAACTTTGTAACTTGCTGAAATTACTATGTTGTCTAAAATTACATTTACCATGTCCGGCCCATCACCATAATAATTATAACCCGCAGCCCCATCGGTGTAGTTTGCATTCAACGCCCCTATCAAAACTTTCGCCCCCACAGGCACTTGTAAATTATATTCTTTGTTTTCGGTTGTTGTCAATGTTGGTTCAAGATAAAAGAATTGTGAAGCGTTTGGACCTTTTGTATAACTCAAAGAACCAGGCACACCAGCATGCCCATAAGTACATTCATAAGAAAAATCCGGGTCGGTTGTTGCGACAATAATCATGCGATATTCAGATGTATAATAACCATAAGTAGATAAATCTACCTTTAATTCAACATACGCTTGCCAAACTGCATACCAAGTTGTTTGAGCGTTTGCCAATTTAGTTCCACTTTCCCATTCTGGAGAAGTTGCATTGCTTGTTGTCGCCCAGCCAAGAAATGTGCATTCTGTTTTTGTTGGTGTAGTTGGCATTGAATAAGTTGCACCACTGTTGTAATCTGTTGAAGTTTGAGTTTCGCTATTTGCAAAACTTCCGCCGTTGGCGTCGTAAGTAATTGTATAAGTCGACAATTCAGATATAGTCATTTTGAGTGTTGTTGTTTGTGGAAAGACTGAGTTAATGTAAATTCTGAAACTTACAGAATCTGCTATTTGGGTATTAGGGTCGTATTTGCTTGCTGTGGCTTTGATTGCTTCAATTTGGGCTGGA
>JAFYKO010000008.1 GCA_017537515.1 Clostridia bacterium
CGCAGGGCGAACCCGCCCGCCACCCGGTTAGAACCGGGAGTCATTGGCAGACTTCGTCTGCGAGTGTATTACTTGTATAAATATATTGTAATATGATTCAGCAATTAAGAAGCGTCAGCAATAATGCAAGGTGGCTCAGCCACCCGTCAGCTCACTGGCTTGGTGGCACTGCCACCCCGCCCGCCACGTTTTTGTTTTTCTCATTTCGTCATAACTATTTGCGTTTTGGGGAATTGTGTGGTATAATATAATTTGTATTTTTTATAAAAGGAGGATGAATGAAACAAAAAAAACTCCATCAAGAAAAATCTCAAAACATTGTCAGATACAATCCGGATATAAAAACTGGCTTGACTGACGAGATAGTTTTACAGCGAAAAAAAGACAAACTAACAAACAAGACTCGAAAGAAAAATTCAAAAAGTTATTTTCGAATTATATGTGAAAACACTTTCACTTATTTCAACTTGATTTGGGCGATTATCATTGCGGCGTATATTTATGTAAACAGCTACAACAACCTACTTTTTGTGGTGGTTATATTCCTCAATACATTTATTGCTATAATTCAAGAATGTCGTGCAAAAAGGACGGTTGACAAACTATCCTTGATAACAGCCCCCAAGGTCGATGTTGTTAGAAATGGGCAAACCATAAAACTCAACAGTCAAAACTTGGTTTTGGATGATATTGTTATCTTAACTGTTGGAAACCAAATACCAGCCGACTCAATTCTTGTGGGCGGTGAAGTTGAGGTTAATGAAAGTCTTTTGACGGGCGAATCTAATCCAATTAAGAAGTTGGATGGCGACGAGCTTCTTGCGGGAAGCTTTATTGTTAGCGGTACTTGTTATGCAAGAGTTAACAAAACCGGCGATGAGAGTTATATTCAATCTATTGCAAGTGAAGCGAAGAAGTTCAAAAGCCCAAACAGCAATCTTTTCCGAGATTTGAACAACATTATTAAATACATCGGGATAGGCATTATCCCAGTTGCGATAATTCTTTACATCAACAACTTTGCGACCTCGGGAGATTTTGCAACCGCTATTGTTAAGACTTGCGGTGCCTTGACAGGAATGATTCCAGCAGGAATGTTCCTTCTTGTAACAGTTGCCCTTGCGGTTGGGGTTGTGAAATTATCCCAGAAAAAGACGCTTATTCAAGACCTTTACAGCATTGAAATGCTTGCACGTACAAATATGCTTTGCCTTGACAAAACCGGAACAATAACTGACGGAACTATGACGGTTACGGATATTGAGCATTTGGAAGAAATTCCAGAATTCAAAAAAATATTCCAAAGTTATCTTCACGAACAAAGTGCAACAAACGCAACTCAGCAAGCACTTATAAATTACTTCGGAAACACTCTTGAATACCCAAGCACAGCGAAAATTGACTTCTCGAGCGATAGGAAATATAGTGCAACAAGTTTTGAGGGGTTTGGGACTTTTCTTTTAGGGGCCCCAGAGTTTGTTTGCAAAAACTTAAGTGAAGACATAAAAGAAAAGATTATTCATTTAAACAACGACAGTAAGAGGGTTTTGCTTCTTGCGAGAACCGAACAAGCTATTGGCGTTGACGACGACAATCTTAACCAAACCACAAAGCCAATTAGTATTATTTCGATTGAGGACCATATTCGTGATGACGCTATCGAAACCATAAATTGGTTTAAAGAAAATGGCGTGCAAGTGAAAATTATTTCAGGCGATAACCCTAACACAGTCAGTGCAATTGCAAAGCGTGTTGGAGTTGAAGACAGCGACAAATGTATTTCGCTTGAAGGTATGAGCCTGCAAGACGTATCCAAGATTGCTGACCAGTTTACAATCTTTGGACGTGTTTCGCCAGAACAGAAACACAGGCTTGTCAAAACCCTTAAAAACAAAGGATATGTCGTTGCTATGACGGGTGATGGCGTGAACGATACACTCGCACTCAAAGAATCCGACTGTTCAATCGCAATGGCGGATGGTAGCGACGTCGCTAGAAGTATATCCAATGTAGTGCTTATGGATTCGAAATTTTCTTCGCTTCCAAAGGTTGTAAACGAAGGCCGACAGGTAATTAACAATATACAAAAATCCTCTACATTGTTTTTAATGAAAACGTTGTTTACAATCCTATTCTCACTTTTTGTAATAGTGTTGCATACAACATATCCGTTCGAATCTGTTAACTTACTTCTTATGGAAATATTTGTAATAGGCTTGCCATCGTTTATACTTGCACTCGAACCGAACAGCAAAAAGATTGAAGGTGAGTTTATAACCACAGTTCTGAAAAATGCAATACCTAGCGGGCTTTTGATACTATTCAACGTTGGCTTAGTTATGGTTTTGGAAAAAGTAGGATTGATAGACAGCCTTGAAATGGAAACCCTTTCAATACTTGTTCTTACAGTTACGGGATTCTTAAACCTCGTGAGACTTTGCTTCCCATTCACACTTTTGAGGGTGCTTACAGTTATATTCTCAGCGGTTTGCATTGTCCTCGCACTTCTTGTAATGCCAGAGTTTTTCGGAATGTTTATGTTTAATGGAACAGTATTTTTAGTTCTTGGAATAGTTGTTGCATATTCGATACCAATTTTGCTGTTATATCCATTTTTCCAGAAGTTGATAATGAAACTCTTTACGAAAAAAGAGAAAAACGAACAAAATTAAAAAAAAGGAGAAAATTTATGTCAGCTTATAATGATAATAATGATTCCTATGACCAAGAAATTGAAGATTTAATCTATAGCGATGATAAAACACGCCAAGAAGATATTAAACGCTTAAAAAAGAGAAATGAACTCCTTTCATCCCTAAACGAAGGAATGGAGAGATAGAAAAACCACTGAAAACGGGCACATATCCCGCAACTCAGTGGTTTTTTTTGTGACAAAAAAAGACCAAAAAACTTGATCTTTTTGTCTTGTAAGATGAAGATTATTCACCTTTAACATAATAGCTACCTGAATGTTGAGTTGCAGGGAATCTTTTGCCTTGTTCAAGGTAGAGACTTCCACCGTTGTTGCCTTGTTCGTCATAAGCAACATAAGTTGCAGATTCTGGAACTTCTTCGCCAGGTCTCCATTTTTTGTTTTCAGACATATTAGCACCTCCAAGTTTATGATGTGTAAAGCAATTTTTTTTATACACATAATAAAAATAAATTTAAAGAACCTCGTAAATAAATATTGTTTTAATGATTTTTTCAATTATTTTTAGTATTTATCACCTATTTGTATATTCGTCCAGCATTTGTGTAAGTCAAAATTGGCGATACGCTAGCGGTATTTCTTGGAACAAAAAAACCCCTTTCTAAACATAGAAAGAGAATAAAATGCTTAACTGTTACCAATCTCGACCTTAAATTCTAGGGTTATTGCATCTTCAGAAACAGCCCCATTGCCGATATAACTGATGGTTGCTTTTGCAGAAATCTCAGGGTCTTCAAGGGAGGCGGTTAAATTTCCTGCTTCAAAAGTCAACAAAAATAAATTTTGATAAACAAAAGTACAATCTTCAGACCCTGAAGTCCAACCACTACCAGGCATAATATTTACCGGCACCTCAGAAATTTCATCACCTATAATTCCAATAGTCATATTAAAATAAATAACAATATCCATTGGACCACCAGTTTCAGGGTCTGAAACAAATTCCAATGTGTCTAATTCACACAAACAGTTGTTATAATCATCTTTATCAAACGCAATAACTTTTTTGGTTGTTTTTGTTTCGGGATCCTTACATCCTTCAGCCGAGACATTTAATACGCCATAATAACCTTTAGTTGGTGTCTTGATACTTGTCTTTACTGTGATATTCGCATTGCTTGTTGCCGCCCATACTCCGAAGCCAATAACGGCAATGCCTAATGTGCCAACCAAAGCAGTTGTAAGAATTGATTTTAGTTTTTTCATATCAATTTTCCTTTTATTTTTTACATATTTTTTATGATTTCAATAAATCTTATGCGTGTATTATATCATAGTTATTTACACTTCGTCAACAAAAAACGACAAAATCATTGAAATTTTTTTTAAATTTGTTAGTTCTTCTTCTAAAATTCTAAAAGATTTAAGTGAATTCTTGGTGAAATCAGTATTAACAAAAGGAATTCTATACAAAATGAGGTTTGAATGATTGAATGTTGAATACTAGGTTGTCATTTCAATCATTTCGGCTTTTTTGCACCGAGAACACTAATTGCATTTCCAACCTTATCGCTTGGAACATCGACAACAAGTTTTTCAAAAAGCTCTCTTATCTCTTTATGCCGCATTATTATACTTCCTAATCCAGCCTCTTGCCGTAGTAGTAGCCCTTGACGCAGTCGGTTGGGTTTTGGGGGAGATAGTTTTCGTCATACATCAATGCTTGACACATCGTGTATTTCAATTTTAGGGCAAGGCGGTTCATTTCAACGGTTTCTTCATCGCTCCAAGAGGTTATTTGAAACAAGCCTTTTTGTTTTGCAAAATCCTCCGCCATTTGAATCAATGTGGTTGCAATCCCTTGATTTTGATACTCCTTTGAAACCTCAATATATGTGATAAACAAATCACAATAATCATCAAGAGGTTTTATTAATTTACGTGGTTCGGCGGTGATTATTCCAATCAAACGCTTATCGTCAAAGGCACCAAGATTGAGATTGTTTTTATCAAATTTAAGTATGTTATACGTAATAACTTTTTGCCCAAACACCTCTACAACATTATTAAAATCTTTTGGTGTAAGTTTTCTTATCTTCATTTTTCTACCTACTTTAAATCGTTTAAAATCCTAGAAGCAATTTGTTCTTTTGTCATTTCTTTTGTTACTCTTTTTTCTTGTATCATTTGAGGATTCTTATTGTCTTTTTCTTCTCGCACACATTTCTTCAACTGTAAGAGTTTTTATTAAAGTTAAAACTAAATTTCTAGTCCAAATTGTTTTTCAATTTGCTTCAAGGTGTTTTCAACTGTTGAATTTTCATTTCTTTCAATATATAAGAATTGGCTGTTTTTTATTGCTCGACTCCTTTCTTCGTTTACTATTCTTAAAACTCTATTGCAATTTTCTTTTGCTTTGTCTGGATTTATTGAAGAATTAATAAACCTATTAAACCCTTCGTGGCTTTTGCGGTTGCAGTAATCCTCAATAATATTGTCATTGTTTTCTCTTATTAAAAACACAATTTGATTTGGGTTTGCAATTTTTTCGGCTTCCTCGACGGCAAGATGTAAATCGCAAACCACTTTTTGGGACTTTGAAAGTTCTTTTAAATCTCTCAAAATAAAAGCCATTTGCTCCCTAGTGTTATCTTTGAGCCATTTTACATATTCGTCCACATCCCGCAAAAAGAATTCATCAGCATTATTGAATTGTTTATTCATATTTGGTTGGTCAATCGGGTTGGATAGTTTTTGGTGCCTGTCAAATTCTGCGTCCACATCATACCTCAACCATCCATATTTTTCGGCCAGAGCCTTGGATATTGTTGTTTTACCGCCAGTTGCTGTCCCGGTTATGAAATATACGTTTTTAAAATCTTCTTTATTATAGTTGTCTAAATAAAATTTATCCATATTAATCCTTGTTTGATAGTGAAATTAAAATATATGCCGAGCGGTGTTTTTTATTTGTTTTAATTTATTTTTTATTTAAGTGTAAAAAAATGCTTATTTTGTTTGCTCGGAAAGATTGTTTTTCATAGCATAGTTTGAAACTGCAAGAAAGTTTTGGTCGTAATTATATCTACGCTGACTAAACAAAAGCCACATTTCTGACCAAGATTTGCCTGTTTGCATAAGTTTTTGCACGTTTTCATCTTGGAGAGCAAGATTGTTTATTTGTGTTTTAAGATTTACGCAGTTTTCTTCATCATAAAGTTTGCACTGTAAATCACATTCAAGTTTATCGCATTGGAAAGCAAACTTTGCTTCAGGCGTTTTGTATGCATCAAATTCAAAAATCAAATCTTTGATTTTTTGTCCACTGCAAAGTGGTTTTAATATTTTTTCAACTGCTAAATGTCCTGCATTTTGCTTAGTATCTGCATTTTTATCAAATTGTGTTACATCACCAATAATAATTTCCTCAAGTTCGTGAAGTGCAAGCATTGCAAGGGTTTTTTTGATGTCAATATCATAATGATATTCGCTCCACATACAAATAGCCAGCATTTGCACGCCATAAATGTGTTCAGCAATACTTTCAACTCTTTCACGATCAACGCCCCATGCCTTCCAGCCACTTCTTACAACATTTTTAAGTTTTGTGCAAAGTACATAAAATTCAAGTACATTTTTTTCTTTTTCCACAATGACTCCTTAAAGTTTATATTCCTAATTATAGCATTAACTTCAGTAAAATGTCAATTTAAAATAACCAAAGTCTTCTCTGTACCCAAGTTTTTTATAAAAGTTTTGGGCCATAGTGTTTTGAAAATCGCAACCCAAAAACACTCCCACCGCATTGTTTTCCTTGGCAAAATCCTCTAGGAAGGCCATTATACGTTTTCCCACACCTTTTCTGCGATATTGTGGAAGGACCCTCATATTCCAAATTGTTAGGACAGGCCTTTGATTCTCAATAATCTCATAATTCAAAACGCCTTCGCAAAAACCGATAAGCTTTTCGCTTTCTACCGCAGACACAAAAACATAATCTTTGTTTTTTTGAAGTTGTTTGAATTTTTTTATCATACCTTTTACATCTGTGTGAGCATCTGTTTCGCCATTATAATTTTGCCTATAAAGATGAGGCAACTGCTCTAAGTCAGATATTTTTGTTTTTCTTATTTCCATAAGTATATTATACCACTATTTATAACCCCATGCAAGCGAATTTGTAGTAAAAACAATAGACTTTTTAAGCAAATATCACTAAAGCCAAAGCCGAATCGAACTCCTAACTTATAAACTGTAATATAGGAGATGTTGCCGAGCGAAGCGAACGCCAACGCCAATAGCGTTATGCCGAGCAAACGCAAGTTTGCGAACGCCCAGCTCCAAAATCGGAAAACGGCTGAAAAGTATACTCAAGGAGATGATGCCGAGCGAAGCGAACGCCCAGCTCCAAAACTGTGTGGCAAAGCCACTTTTATTTTTGCAAAGCAAAAATAAAAAGCAACGATAAATCGTTGCTCAGTTTTGGAGCTGATGGCGGGAATCGGACCCGCGACCTCCACCTTACCAAGAACGAGCCCTGAAAACCAAGTGTGTGAGCCCTATGTCTTAAAATCATAGATAAATAAAGACATTTTGTAATATAAGAAAATATTTGCTGTCTTTTGCTTTTTGAGATTGACAGCAATTGACAGCAATTGCGGTGTTTTTGAGTAATTTAAATGTTCTAAAACTGTCTAAAACTATATAAAAAGAAATATCACTAGGAATTAACCTAATGCTATTTTTTAACAATTTCTGTTTTTATACTCATCAAGAAGGAGTTTTGCCATATCTTCTGGACTCTCTTTACAATCCCTTTTAATCCATAATCTGCACATTTCTTTAATTCCTGCACCAAAGAAACTTGCACGATAGAATATACCAATATTATTTGTTTTGTCTATATTGGTTTTTTCGCCAATATTTCTTAATACATCTATTTTTGTATTTGTTTCTGCAAGAGTTTGATAAGGAATGCTTAAAAATGCTTTATAGAAATATTTGTTTTCTTTTATAAAAGTAAACATCTCAACAAATGCTTGATGATTTTGCTTTAAACCATAATCAAAAATAGAAGCCATACTTTTTGCAAACTTACTTTCTATTTTTATTACAAGGTCGTTGATGTCGTCATAGTGGCAATAAAATGTGCTACGATTGATATTTGCTTGCTCACATATTTGACTAATATTTATATCTTCGTATTTATGATTAAGAATTAAAGCGAGAAATGCTGTTTCAATTTTTTCACTGCTCATTTTGTATCTTGAATTATTTTTTATATTCATAATTTACTCCTAAACCCCATTATTCCAACACATAAAATCCCTTTGTTTAAGTAATAATTATTATTCCAACAAAGTGTCTTTTTTTGTGGTGTGCAAATTTTTTAATTCGTTGTAATTGCAAAAACAATATACTATAATTTTATTAACAAGTCAAGTGTTGGAGTAATGCTTGACTGAAATTAAAAAAATTAAGGAGAATAATATTATGGAAGAAAAGAAAGTAAACAATGAAGAAAAAGTAGAAAAAAAGGAAAATATCTTAACAAAAACAGGAAAGTTTTTTAAAAATGCTTTTCACGATATGGCTGAAAACACAAAAGCACAACACGAAGTATCAAAAGCAGAATTTGCAGCAGCAAAAGCAGAAGCAAAAGCAAACTTTGAAGAAAATCGTGGAACTAACACTTTAAAAAGAGCAAAGGAAATAGGAAAACAATCTTGGGACGATGCTCATATGAGCCCACAAGAGAGAACTGCAAAAGTAAGAGAAGAACAAAAGAAACAAATTGAAGAAGCAAATGAAAGAATTAGGGTTGCTAATGAAAGATATAATGCAGCAAAGGTTGAAAAAAAGAAAAAGTAAATCTAGGAGTTATTAGTATGAACGCAATAGAAATTAAAGGATTAAAAAAATCATTTAGAGGTATGTATGCTCTCAATGGTCTTGATATGACTGTTCCGGTCGGTTCTATTTATGGATTTATTGGCGAAAATGGAAGCGGAAAGTCCACGACAGAAAAACTTATTTGTGGACACCTAGTTAAAGATAGTGGCACAATAAAGTTATTCGGTAAAGATTATACCGATGCCGGGACTCGTATTAGAGTTGGGGCATTGATTGAAAACGCTGGCTGTTTCCCAAATTCTAGCATTTTTATGAACCTGAAAATGCAATGTTTAAATTTGGGGATTGAAAACATTGAAGAAGAAATTTCAAGGGTTTTAAAGATTGTCAGAATGGAAGAGCATAGAGAACTCAAGTTCAAAAAATGTTCCCTTGGTATGAAGCAAAGAGTGGGCATAGCTATGGCACTTTTAGGGAATCCGGCCCTTTTAATATTGGATGAACCAATAAACGGTCTTGATACGGATGGTATGAAAATTATGCGAGAAATTTTGGTGGAAATTACGCAGGATTATAATTGCACAGTTCTAATCTCTTCGCATATCTTGGGCGAACTTGAAAAGATTGCTACGCATTATGGCATAATCCGTCAAGGCAAAATGATACAAGAATTAACTGCAAAAGAAATGGAATCAAGAGCAAGAGTTTTTGTTTCGTTTAAGGTCGCTGAACCTGAAAAGGCGATTTTGATATTAAAGAAAAAATATTCCAATGTTCGTGAAGAACTTGGATTTGTTCGAGTGTATGATGAAGAAGATGTTGATGGAGTTGTAAAATACCTTATAGACAACAACATTATCCCAAGCGAAATAAATAAAAACAAAGTTGGGCTTGAGGAATACTATATTGAACTTATGACAAACAAGGAGGTGAAATAATTGGAAAAAACAAACAATTTAAAATTTGATACACCTAGTTTTGGTAAAAGAATCAAAGGGATGTTGGCCGTTGATTTTTATAGATTATTTCACACACCACTGTTTTATATATTCTTGGCAGTAGCGGCGGTTATTCCAGCAATGATAATTGGCACAACAGGAATGGAATCTTCGCAAACTGGTGCCTTATTCACAAATGTTTGGCAAGCCATCGCCGCAGAAGGTCCGCTTTATGTTGTTCAAAATATAGGCCAATACGCAAATATGAATATGGTATTTATATTTGGTGGAATAATGGTGTCTATCTTTATTGGACACGATTATAAAAGTGGTTATGTAAAACAATTATTCACAACTCATCCCAAAAAGCAAGATTATATGTTGAGTAAAACTATAATTTGTGCTTTTGCTATGGCGTGTATGTGTATAACATATTTATTTGGTGCAATTCTTGCTGGGCTTTTTGTGGGCTTATCTTTTTCAGTAAATGCTGGCTCTCTTATCTGTGCAATTCTTGGAAAAATTATTATGAGTCTTGCTTGGGCAAGTTTGTATGTTTTCTTAAATATTATTTTTAGGAAACACTTTTGGATTTCAATAGTTTCATCATTTTTCTTTGGAACAGGCATTTTGATTATCGGTGCGGCTGGAATACTTGGCAACTCTGCTGTTTTAAATATATTTTTGTATGGGTCATCTGTCAATGCGTGCTTGTCGTGTGATATATTCGCTTTATTGACTTGCCTAATTGTTTCGATTGTATGGGCGGTTATTTACAATATTCTTGGAACACATATTTTAAATAAAAGTGATGTGTATTAGGAGGAAAGATTATGAATGCAATAGAAATTAGAAATTTAACAAAAAACTTTGGTGAAAAACAAGCACTATCTGGTCTTAATATGACAGTTCCTATGGGCTCTATTTATGGGTTTATTGGCGAGAATGGAAGCGGTAAATCCACAACTGAAAAAATTATTTGCGGGCTTATTCACCCCACAAGTGGAAGTATTAAACTGTATGATAGAGATTATAAAAACCCTGATGTTCGAGCAAGTATAGGCGTTTTGATAGAGGCTCCTGGTTGTTTTCCGAATTTAAGCGTTTGGAATAATTTGATAATACAAGCAACAAATCTTTCAATCCACGACAAAGCAAATGCGGTTAGAAAAGTTTTGACAATGGTTAGAATGGAAGGTGCCGCCGGGAATAAATATAAAAATTGCTCTCTTGGTATGAAACAAAGGATTGGTATTGCTATGGCCCTTTTGGGGAATCCTAAACTTCTCGTTCTGGACGAACCTATAAATGGCCTTGATGCCGATGGTATGAGAATTATGAGGGAGATACTTACAGATATTGCCAACTCTGGCACAACGGTGCTTGTTTCTTCTCATATACTCAGCGAACTCGAAAAAATAGCCACTCACTATGGCATTATTCGTGGTGGCAAAATGATTGTAGAAATGACAGCTGAAGAACTTGAAAATAGTTGTCCTACATTCGTTGCAATCCAAACAAAAGATTTGGAAAAAGCGAAAGCAATCTTAAATAAAAAATATTCAAAAGTGCTAGAAGATGAACAAAAAGAATATTTAAGGATATATGATGCTAAAAGCCCACAAGAAGTTGTCAAATATTTATATGACAACGATATTATTGTCAATGAATTAAAAACTGATAAAATTGGTCTTGAAGAATATTATATTAACCTTATGTCAAACAAGGAGGTAAAATAATATGACTGTTGATTTTGAAAAAAACACCTTTAAAAGAAGAGTCAAAAGTATGTTAGGTGTGGATTTTAGAAGAATGTTCACATCACCGCTTTTCTATATTATGGTAGGGGCCTCTCTGATTATGCCAATACTTATTTTGGTTATGACCACTATGATGGATGGGACTATTTCAACAAATCCACAAACAGGTGAACAAACGATTATAGAAGGCTTTAAAAATGTTTGGCAAATCATAGGTTCGGTTAGTGGTGGACAGCAAAGTATGAGTATGGATATTACAAGTATGTGCAATATAAATATGATGTTTTTTATAATATCCATATTTGTATGCCTATTTGTTGGCGATGATTTTAGAAGTGGTTATGCAAAAAATTTGTTTACCGTAAGAAGCAAAAAAGATGATTATGTTGTATCAAAAACAATAACTTGTTTTGTTGCTGGAACAAGTATGATAATTGCCTTTTTTGTTGGCTCAATGCTTGGCGGAGCTATTGCAGGTCTTCCTTTTGCATTAGAAGGAGCAACCGCTTTTAATGTTGTTATGTGTTTATTATCCAAAATCTTATTGGTTGGAATTTTCTCATCAATATATATTCTAGCAAGCGTATTTACAAAACAAAGATTATGGCTGGCACTGATTATTGCTTTTGGAGTTGGAATGCTTATGTTTATGATGATTCCAATCATTACACCACTCAATAGCACGATTGTCAATGTATTGCTTTGTTTAGCTGGCTCTATATTGTTTAGCATTGGCATTGGTTTTGGAAGCAAAGCAGTTTTGGATAAACATAGTTTAGTATAAAATTTAAGCGAGGCATTTGAAAAACAAACAATGCGTCGCTTACTTTTGCTGTTATAAAAGCTTTGATATTTTTGATATGACTTCAAACAACACTTTAAACAAATCAATTAAAATTACACCTCAAATGCTTAAAACAAATTTATTAAATAGATTTTTTAGGGCACTTGTTAGAATATTTGCACCTATGCTTTAATGGGAGTTTTATGGAAGAAAAAAAGAAAATCAATTGGAAGAAAATCGGGTTAAATTTAATATACCCACACCTAGCAGTGATAATTTGCCTACTGCCTATTTCTGTTGTGTTTTTAATATTATCTCTAATATATTTAGGAACCGAGTCCATCCTTGCAATAGTTTCTTATTTATTATCTTTTTATGTGTTATTGGTTATCTGTTTTAGAATGCCTAAAATTATCAAGTTTTTTAAAAACTTTAAGAAAGAAAATAAATATATGCAAAAGTGGTTTTCAGATGTGCATTTAAGAATGAATGTATCACTTTATGGCTCACTAATTTGGAATACAGCCTTTGGGTTATTTCAATTAGGGCTTGGGTTTTACCATAATTCATTTTGGTTTTATTCTATGTTTGCTTATTATGTTATGCTGGGAGTTATGAGGTTTTTCTTGGTTAAACATACAAGAAAATACAAAGCCAACGAGCAAACAGAAATTGAGATGAGGAAATATGTTCTTAGCGGTTGGCTGTTGTTGTTTATGAACTTGGCACTTGCAGTTATTGTGTTCTTTATTGTTTATTGGAATAAAACATTTAATCATCATATGATAACAACTATCGCTTTGGCAACTTATACTTTCTTAACTTTTACTTTTGCCATTGTAAACATCGTAAGATACAAAAAGTACAAGAGCCCTGTGTATTCAGCAGCCAAAAATATATCGCTTATTGCAGGCTCAGTCTCAATGCTAACACTTGAAACTACAATGCTGACAACATTTGGCACAAATGAAAACCCATTATTTAATCAAATAATATTATCTCTTACCGGTGTCGCAGTTATTGGTTTTGCCATAACTATGGCCATCATAATGATAACCAAAGGAACAAAAAACCTAAAAGAAGCAAAAAATTTGGCAAGGAAAAACTAACTCAAGATTTTCAATTCCACAAAAAATAATGTAATTCAACTGAAAGTTGAGAGAAAAAAATAGCATATAAAGAACTTTTATGCTATAATGGTAGCATAAAGGAGGAAACTACTTTGAAAAAGTATGGGCACATTATTTCTAAATTAAGAAAAAAGCAGGGGTTAACGCAAGAGCAATTAGGTAAAAAACTTAATGTATCATACCAAGCTATCTCTAAATGGGAAAATAATTTATCTGAACCAGATTTGGAAACCCTAGAAAAATTAACTGAAGTATTCGGAATTTCAATGTCTGAATTTTTTGATATGGCAAAAAATCCTGAAAATATAGATAAAAATACAACTAATAAAGAAGAAAACAATATTAAGGAAAGCAAAAACTTTATTAAAACAAAACCTTGGTATTTAGTTGCAGGTTTGGGAGTTTTAATCGTTATTCTTTCGTTGTGTGCATTTTTAATTCCTGTCAATTATTCTAGTAGTAAAATTTATGAAATGGTTGACCCATCTGTTTTTTGTATCACTGCAGAAGGTCCATCAACAAAACAAGCAGGTTCCGGATTCTTTATTAATGATACAGGTTTAGCGGTTACTAATTATCACGTAATTCAAAATTGCACTAGTGGAAAAGTCCAACTCAACAATGGCAAAACATACGATATCAAGTCAATAGTAGGTTGTGATGAAAATAAAGATATTGCAATAATTCAAATTGATATTAAGAAATCAAAAGGAGTTAAATTAGGCAATAGCAATAAAATTGAAGTCGGAGATATAGTTTATGCAATAGGATATCCAGAATCTTTTCAATTAGGAAGTGTTGACAGCACTTTTACGCAAGGCATAATTTCAAAAACATCTTACAGTTATGATGGTAATACATATATTCAAACTACTGTTGATATGACCAGAGGAAATAGCGGTGGTGTTCTTGTAAATCAACAGGGTCAAGTCATAGGAATAACAACTTTAATGATAACAAATGGACTTGTAGATTATATGAATATGGCTATTCCTATCAATAAAATTAAAGATATCAAACAAAATATAAATTTATCTCTTGGAGAATATACAAATAATCATTTAAGTGTCTTTATAATGAACGGTAATTCAACTCTATTAGAAAAACGTGAAATTTATAAAGGAAATACAATTGGCGATAGCTATTATAAAAACGGGTATATATTTAAAGGATGGTATGAAGACCCTGCGTTTACTCAAGAATATTATTCAAATAATCCAATAAACGAAAATATACATATATACGTAGATTTGCAACCTATAAAGTACACTATTAAATACTTGTCTGACAATACTACTATTGGGGAAATGAATAATCAAGAATTTACTTTTGACCAAGGCGCAACACTTGCAAAATGTAGATTCAAAAAAGAAGGTTATATGTTTTCTCATTGGCTTTGCGATGGTAAAAGTTACAATGATGAGGCTTATGTTATTAATTTGACTAATGAAAACCAAAAAGAATTGAATTTTGAAGTTATTTGGGCCCCACTAAAATATAAAATCACTTTTGATAACAATGGAGGCTCTGGAGTTGTTAATGCTCAATATTTATCATACAATGAAGAAGGTGTTTTAAATAAAAATACATTAACAAAGAAAGGTTATTCTTTTGGCGGATGGCTTTATAATGGCCAATCTTACAATGACCAACAATCAGTATTGAATTTAACTACAACTGAAAAGGAAATTGTATTAAAGGCAATATGGAATCCAATTACTTATTTTATTACTTATAATTTAGATAATGGTATAAATAGCAGTGAAAATCCCGAAGAATATATAATTGAAGATAATAAAATTATACTTAAAAACGCTTCTAAACTAGGATACACTTTTAAAGGTTGGTATATAAATGAAGATAAGTCAGGAAATGCTTTAACAGAAATAAATCCCGAAATATGTGAAAATATAAACTTATACGCCTCTTATTCAGTTATATATTACGATATAAATTATATAATACCTCAAGGCGCAACTATGAGTTTATACCAGAACCAATCATCATACACTATAGAAAAAGGTGTTTACTTTGGTGACATAACTCCAAAATTAACAGCTTATACATTTAACGGATGGTTTGATAACGAAAACTTTGAAGGTGATAGGATCTACTCAATTTCTAGTGGTCAAACAGGAGAGAAAAATATATATGCAAAAATGATTCCAATAGAATATACTATCGAATTTCGTGTTAAAGGGGGAACTTTGGTTGAAAGTAATCCAACCTCATATAATATTGAAACTGAAACATTTTATTTTAACAATCCAACAAAAGCAGGGTGCGACTTTATTGGATGGTATGATGGTTATGGGGATAGAATAACAAGAATTCAAAAAGGAACTTATGGTAATTTAAGTTTTCATGCGCGTTATGAAATTTTGCAAGACAATAATGGGAATGTTTTAATAACAACGCCTGAAGCGCTTCTTGAATTTGCAGAACAAAAATATATGACAAAAAATGCCATTTTGCAAAACGATTTAGATATGAGTGGCTATTTCATTAACAAACCTATCGGACTAGACAATCATATAACAGGTTATTCTTTTTCTGGGTCTTTTGACGGGCAAAACTATGTAATCTACAATTTAACAGGCTCCAGACTATTTGGGAGAGTAGATGGAGCAACTATACGAAATGTACATTTAAAAAGTGCTAAAATTAGTTGTGGAGCTTATGAAACTGGGGCTTTCGTTGGAATATCTTATGGTGCAGAAATCCTAAATTGCTCTATACAAGGCGAGTTTTCGGTGATTGCTTCTAGTCATATGATTCATTCTATTGGAGGCTTTATTGGTGACAATAATGGAACAATAACAAACTGTTTTTCTGACTTGAATATGACAATAACAATTTCATATAAAGAAGCAGATATAGATGCCGGATTGTTTGTTGGATTTAACAGTGGGAACATCTCTAATTGTTATTCAACTGGTAATTTGAGTTTAACGCATGATGGAGAAACTATGGGACAAGTATTCCTTGGTGGGTTTGCTGGAAGCACGGGAAGAAGCGTCGGTTCTGAAGGAACTATAGATTGCTGTTACACAGATGGTGATATTTATGTAACGACTTTTAAATATGTTAAAGACTTAAGAATAGGTGGTTTTTCTGGATTCGTTGCTAGAACTATTAGCAATTGTTATGCGAGTGGAAATATTTATATTGAATATTTTTCAGGGGTGGAAGTAATACAAACTATAGTCGGTGGCTTTGCCGCTACAGTTGATGTTTCATACTCTTCTCTTGAAGAGAGAATTGTGAATTGTATGAGATATAGCGGACAGGTTTTAGATTCAACATATGCAAATACAGAATATGCAGAAAATCTAGAAATGCTTAATATTTGGACAAATATATCAAGTGTATGGGATTCTGATATATGGGAAATTTGTGCAGATAAAAACCCTACCTTAAAACAATAGGAGAATAAATGAAAGTTATTGTTAAAAACGAACAAACAAAGAACAAAGAATTATACTATGAAGAAGGTTTTTGGACTGGAAAAAGAACAATAAAATACAATGGTATATCTTTAACAAAAATAAAACGAAACTTGTATGAATATAAAGAAGGTGAAACCACAGAGAATTTTGAAATTAAAGGCAACCAACTTATAGGTGTAACAATAAAAATGTTTGGAAATGTTGTTGAGGTTGCCCGAAAATTAACTTGGTATGAAATTGTAATGTCTTTAATGGTTTTTATCCCCTGCATTTTATTTGGTGCTATTGGAGGTGCCTTTGGTTGTGGTTTAGGCTTCGCAAACCTAACAATAATAAGGAATTTAGATAAATTGTGGTTGAAATTCATCATATCACTACAATTTGCTATTGTCGCTTTATTAATGAGTTACATATTCGCTTATCTAATACTAAAAACATTTTTGATAATATAATTTCTATAGGAGTCCCCCGGAAGATAAATTTTGGGTTTCTTTATTACTGAGTTTGGTGTCAGTATCAAGTAAAACAAACCTTATGTACTAAACCAAAATGATTTTTGGAGAATATGCCGAGCAAATGCAAGTTTGCAAACGCCTAACCCCAAAATAGCACAGCGAAAGCTGTGTTTTTTGTAAAAAGAAAACCACCGGATAGTCCGGTGGTTCAAAAGAGGTTTACCGTTGAGTAATTTTCTTTTTTGTGGTATTATGTAGTGTAGCCTGCAAGTTACAATACATAAATTACAAAAAGGAGAATTAATAATCAATGAAGAAAACAGAAACCTCAGTGAATAGTTTAG
>JAFYKO010000134.1 GCA_017537515.1 Clostridia bacterium
AGGGGGTGCGATGCGTCGCCTAGCACCTGGTTTTTGGCTAGACCCCTGCTAGACGGGTCGGGAATGTTTTCTTCAAACCATTCAAACGCAACAATTACAGCGTCCATCCAAACACGGATTCGCTTCAAGGAACGGACCTTGATATTGGCATCTGTAATCTTTGAGTCAGCCTTGTAATAGGTGTCGGAAGCGGTCAGCAGTTCTTCGGCAGCATAGGTGTCAGCCACGATTGAATAGTCTTGCCACAGGTTAGGTGCTAACACCATAAGAACCCCAAGGGGGTCTGCGGTGTGCGTCCCTGCGATAGCATTCTCAATCTTACCGCCTTCAACAAACGAATACTTTTTGGGAGCCGTCATAAGTAATCCTTTTCACGCTTGTATTGAGCCGTTTGGTGCAGGACCACTTCACGGCAGTTCGGGCAGTAGGCGTTGAACTGCGTAGCCAACGTCGGTGCCATATCTACGGGGTGTTCCGTATTACAGCGGTTGCATACGATTAGGGTCATCTGTTCCCTCCGTTTCAAGTCTGTTAAGATACCAGGTGTATTGTGCTGCGTAGTGCAGGATTATATCCAGGTGCAGGGCGTAGTTCCTGGTAGCCTTTGCGAATTTGATAGCCACGGATTGCCCGTGGATAAATCCGCTAAATTCGCTAGGCGGGACTGCCCCAAAAAGGTCGTTACGGATTCCGTCCTTGCCGACATAAAGCCTAAACTTCGGATAACCGTTTTCAGCCTTTACTTCAAATAGCGGGTGCGACAACCAATAGACGGTTGTGTAGCCGTCTTCACCATCCTTTTCGGTAATGAACTTCAAGGCGTGGCAGAAGCGGGAATAATTTTCAAGACACCACTTTACAGAAGACGGATTACTAACCCCGTCATAGCCTGTGTAGGAATAAACTACACCGCAAGTTTGCGGGGCTATTTCGGGAAGGCTGCTAAAAATTTCAATAACGCTCATAGATTGTTCCTTAATTATACCACGCCAGGTTGCCTAAAAATTTGCGGGCTTCTTCGGGAGTGTCAAAGGACAGATTACCCTTTTTCCTTGTCTGCCATTCGCCCTTTAAGTTCTTGTAGGTCCGTATATCCTTGTAGTGGTGCCATACCTTGTGCCAGGTATGCTTACGCTGCGGATAGAACTTGCCACGCTTGTATGCAATACGGTGGCTCTTGTCAACGGACAGGAAAAATTCGCCCATAATGGACTTGTAGATAGTTGTCACGATTACATAGGCAAATATCAAAGCCAACGCACAAAGGCAGCACAGCACAACGATTTCGTTTGATGACATATCCAACCTTACTTGATTTTGTGTTTTACATAGCATTCGGGACACACCGTCACTTTGCGAACGTCGGTCGTCCCCAATTCGTAAATCCTGGCGACAGCCTTAATCGGATGGTCCGTAGGCTTACGGCAGGATTGACAGATTGTCCTTGAAAACAATCCCATACGTTAGACCTCCTTGCCCGTCAAGGCTTTTATGACACTCTCCAGGTATTCAGCACGTTCAAGGCAAAGACCTTCGGCACGGACCATTTTAGCGTTGAACGCTGTTGCATTCCCGCTCCAACGGCTATGCTTGTGAGTGGCGAAATAATGCGTAAGACTGAAATAGCGACACAGGTTCCTGCGAGCGACCCACAGGGAACGTTTACGAATAAGTGCCTTAATGTCGTCCTTGCTCTTGCTGTCGGACAGCAAGTTATAGCGGTTCTCGCATTGGGCTAATTTCTTGTTCGTAGCATCCAACGTCTGTTCCATTTGGGAAATGAGCGGGTCCACTTCGTCTTTGTAATAGAACAGCGTAGGTTCTTCCCAGGTCTGTTCCTTTTCATTGACGACGCAGATTCGTCTTGTTCTCAAATCTGTTTTATCCATAGGTTACGCCTTTTTCGCTTGATTTAGTTCAAATTCCATTCTTTTAATGATTGCTTGGAGTTTATTACGCTCATTACGCATTCTTGTGAGTTCCCTGTTTTTTGCACGGAACTTCAAGCGATACTTTTGAACTTCACCTTTGAGTGCCTTATTATTGGCTTCGGAAAAAACAAGGGCTTCTAACAATTCCTTGTTAGTCATCGGTCTGTCAAGGATTATTTTTTTCATCTGTTACCAGGTCTTCGGGGATTGCATTGAAAAGTTCGTTTGCGATTCGGTCGGCTATCGTTATTTGTTCTACAACGCAGGGGGTCTGCATAGGGTCGTCACAGACGAACTGCTTGCAAAGACCCGCTGCTTTCTTCAAGTCCCACAATTTGTCATAAAGGTCTTTCATACGCATATCAAGTTGACCCTCATAGGCGGGAGGGTTCCCCGTGCAGACGGGGGTTTCCTGCCGTGCGTATGCGTCGTCAATTTCGTAAATCGTGTAATGCGTAGAATAGGGTCTTTCCGTATGGCAATCATTATAACTCACCCATTCGGGATGGAACGGTTTTTCCCAATCCTTTGCAAAGGTTTCAACGTCTTCCCTTGTCTTGAATCCTTCAACCTTTTGGGACGTAATACCGCAAGTCTTATGAACAATAGTGAGAATTACTCCGAACATATTAAATCCTTTGAATACGCTTGCTACGTTTTACTTTGAGAAGCCCCAGGCGTTTCTTTGCTTCGCAGCGTTCACACAGGGGGTGGTATTCATTTGCATAGAACGCTTCCCCGCAGTGCATACAATCATACCAATTATCTTGACCATTGAGCCACGCCATAGTTATTTCCCCTTTTTGATAGAAAGTTTCTTCCCGCACAGCGGACAGAACTTGAACTTGAACACAGCCATACGTTCAACGAACTGCGGGTCGCCTTCGTTGTTAATGACATTGAAATATCCCTGTTCGTCAAGGATAGCGTCAACGTCCTTGTCCTTGGATTTGATAGACCCCTGGGTTTCGCACGGGCATTGTTTTGTTTTAGCCATAAATGGTCCCTACGTTAAAATTGCAATTATACTGATAATCGTTGCAAGCACGGCTACACCCATACAATCGGTCATATACCCGCAAGCCAGGATAGACAGCGACGCTACAACCAATCCTACCAGGCGAATGCGTTTGAGCGTCCACCAGGTAGCCTTGTTTTCACGCTTCGGTGCTTCTATGAACAGCCCGTTCTTCATAGCACAACCCAGGCATATGTTACGGGGCTTACCGCTTGCGAACGTGGCACCGCAAATAGAACATTTGCGTTTTTTGTTGTAGTTCGGATATTTGCGGTCAAACTCCGCTTTCAGTTTCTTTTCGTCTAAATTCCATCCGTCCATATTTATTTCCGTTTCCAAAGGTCCTTGCCTACTTCGTGATACCCAAGCGATTCCAATACCTGTCTGCGTTCGGGGCTACTAACGTGCATAATAACGCCATTGACAGGTCCCCTACGGAAAGCCTTCGTAAGAATCTTTGACGCTGACTTGAGTGTTTCCAAGACACCCATTTTATGTTTTTCAAAACTCATTTTCGTTCCCATCGGTTAGGCGATACTTCAATATAACCCTTTGCACGGAGCATATCTTCCACCTGCTTCTTCTGCTGCTCACTGTGACAGAACACGGTTTGGCGGTTAATATCCACGGGACCCCTTGCAGACTCCATAAGCATATCACGGGTCTTTTTCATATTCTCTATGATATGCTCACAGGTGGGTTCAATCCAAGTTGTCGGGGTTGCGGGTTTCACCAATTTCTTTTTTGAGTCGGACATAATCGTTCCACTTCTTTTCCATTTCGGGGCTGCACCATTCGTTGTGCGGGACAATCCTGTAAGTCACTTTGCGTTCCACAACCGTGAACGGGCACTTGTCAGTGGTTTCAGTCTGCGAGCGGGTCTGCGTGAACACGTCCTGCAAAGTAAGGCAGGTCCACATAGTCGGGGCATTGGGGTCGCTCCCGAACTTTACACGGTAGTCAATGTCGGGTTTCTTGTATTCAATCTTTTCCGAAGCGGGGCGGTCAATGGTAAACGATTCAAGCAACTTTACAAGGTCTTTCTTGAACACGTTTATGCAGGAACCCGTGAAATAGGTTCCCCCGTCTTCACGCTTATATGAAAGTTTCTTGGATTTCGCATTGTGCGTAATGTTCTTCAAGAGTTTAAGGATTTGTTCCTTTTCGGACGGACGCATTGTCGTTTACCTCACGGGCTGCAAGTGTGACTTTGTTCTTTACGATTTCTTCCAGGACGAATCGTAGGTATTTATAGTTTTCGTTTGTTACTTTATCCCAGGCGATAGGGTTGGAAAAGAAAATCTTTCCAGGCTCCAACACGGTCGGCATAAACAGGTAATCTTCGGTGGCGATGTAGAAACGGGCATCGTTAATTTCCGACCACTTGCCGACGGACAGGATTTGCTTACGGCTGTCATAGAGAACGTTAATCCCCTGGACCTGCCTATTGAGCAGTCGCCACACACGGGTAATGCTCCAAGTCCTGTCATTGAGTTCGTCATACACACCCGTGGCGATTTTCTTGATTACCCCGCAGAACAGCGAATAGTTGCTGCACGGGTTCGGGACCGCAATCACCGTGCCGTCGTCAAGCGGGACGCTATAACTGCCCACGTCTTCGGGGTGGAAAGTCATATCTTCAATCGGGAGTTGTTCATACCAGGGCGACAGACGCTTCCCGCACATAGGACAAAAATGGATTCCAAGTTGGAGCGGTTCGCTTTCGTCGTAGTTCACAAGCATAACGGGGTCGCCCGTATTTTCGTTGACCCCGATTTCTACCAGGGAGGCGTTCCCGCCCTGGGCGTTTCTAGCCAACGGCTTGAACAATCCGCTATCGTCTTTTTCACAATACTTGCACATAGCAAAATCCTTTAGGGTTCTAATAAATATATAGCACGATACCTACTTTTTATACCCCGTGTTCTGCCCACCATTGTTCCGTGATTTCGCCCGTTTCGGGTATTACATCAAGCGGGACTACGGTTTCGGACAGGTTCACCACAAAGGGGCTTTCATCCGACAGCGGGACCATAGCACACAGCCCGTCCGACGGGTAGTGGGACACGGAAACTTCACCGAACGAAATCCGCTGCTGCAATTTCTGTTCAATGATACCGCATTGGGTCTTGTATTCCCCGAATGCTTTTTTCAGTTTATCGTGGTTCATAACGTCGCCTTCTGCGTAACCCATAAATTGTAGTTTTGAACGGCATCGTCTTTTTTGCGTTTAAGGTGGTCTGTGACCGCTTTTATCACGTCATCGGGTATTTTACCGCCCTGGACAAAAGACAGGCTCTTGTAACGCCTGGTGGCACAGAATTGGGTATTATACGCAACTGTCGGGGCAGACTTTTTGACCTTGCCCATATATTCGTGAAATTCACACAACTTTATGGAAACTTCACAATCCAACAGGACGTTATCGTTTTCTTCGTGAACGCCTACTACACGCATATAGACTGTTTCGTAGGAAGTCCCGTCATACCCGTAACCTTGACTTTCCGATTCTTCGTATTTAAGAACCACAGGGTTCGCTGCCGAAGCGGTCTTCATAAGTTCGGCAAGTTTAAGCAAATCCATTTGTCCCCCTTTACCACTTCAATCCGTGGCTACGCAGGATAGCCCTGTAATGTTCTGCGAGTTCCAACCATTTCAAATGGTGACGTTCGCAGTTGGAGTATTCCTTGAAAAGTTCGGCTTTCTTTTTGTTATTGAACTCCATAAGATACTTGCCGTAGGCTTCATTGCTCAAACGCTTCATTTCCTTTGCTTGCAGCAAGCAGCGTTTGGCGTTGGTCCTGTGCGATATATCCTGTGCGTAATACATAGAATATCGGTAGTTCTTGATGGTTTCTTCCACGCAGTCAGCATAGGTGTTCATACCGATTTCAAATGCGTTGTGCATACCCTTAACGATTACGTCGGCAATACGCCTCCAGGATTCTTCCTGGATAACGAAGCCTAAACCTTTTAGTAGCCCGTAAACCTTTTCGCAGACCTGGGTAAAGGGTCCTTCCATTTTGCTTACGGCTTTCTTGATAATTTCGGAGCGGTCCATAGTTTAGTCCTTGTTGTAGTGTTCCCAAATGTCACGGGCGAAGTCCATCCACGTTCCGTAGGTCATCGTATTCGGAGCATACGGCTTATACAGCGTTTCAAAGAACGGCTCCCAACCCTTTTTGGCGATTACACGGACTGCCGAAGACGACAGGTCCCGCAAGGGTGCCGAACTAGGAATGAAGATAGTCGGGTATCGCCCGTGGGAAATGTTGTAGTTGTAGCCCGCCATAGGCATTTCCACGTCCAGGTCCGAAGCGGAGCGGACCCCACGGATTAGAACAATGCGGTCCAACGTGTCATTGAACTCCATAAGTTCGTCGCAGTAGTCACAGATAAATCCGCTAGTGTGCGTGGGCATAATGCCCGTCGCTTTGTAAATCCACTTAATGCGGTCGTCCTTGGAAACTACATATTTCTTCTGCGGGTTGTCAGCCACGACAACATTCACGGCATCGTCCCCGAAGATATGCTTGGCTGTTTCAATGATAGCGATATGCCCTGCGTGGATAGGGTTGAAACTACCCGCATAAATAGCAAGCGTTTTCATTACACCACCCCCAGGATAATCTTGATAGCCTTTTCCATATTCATAATGTCCTGGTCGGAAACCTTGTCCCAATTAACGATAGGCTCCGTCGCCTTTACTTTGCCGTCCACCTTTTCAATGGACGGGTAGCAGCCAAATTCCGAAGCGATGCAGGTGTCCTGCAAATAGATTACGGGTATAAGGAACGATTGGCACTTGAAATGGTCGCCAGGGAACCTGGTAGCAATATACTTGTAGAACTTCAAGAGGTCCCAACGCTGAATGCCCATATACCGAATGTCGGCATCGTGCCATTCGGTATCGCCACGCAAGCGGACCTTATACTGCCCGATAGCCAACGGGGGCAGCGGTTCGTTTTCTTTATCCACGTTGTAGTCAAAAGTGTGCAGGACGGTGTTGAAGTTGTTCGTGTCAAGCAATTCGCCCTTGCCGTCTGCGAGCCACATAGCGACTTCCCAATAGGTCGGGACGTTGCTTCGGGGAAGAACCATCGGGGGCTTCGGGTGCTTCGTATGGTGCTTGTTTTGGGTGCCTTCGGAAATTTGCTTGATAATCTTTTCGCTCATTTGATTAAGTTCCGTTTCAGTAAATAATTTGCCTACGTGCTGTGTAGCGTGTTCAATCTGTTCTGCGTTCACACGGCTCCAAGGACAATATGTCCCTTGCGTGAGAAGCACCAGGTCTTCGTCTGCGACAATCAAGCCTTCGTGCTTGGAACACATAACCCTAATGCAGTCGTGGACCTGGTTTGCGAAGTTCGGGTCGGGCGATTCCGTCTTGTCACGGACAATCAAGTTGTCGCCAAACAATGAAACTAGACGTGCGTAATACTTGTCAATGTTCCACACGTTAGCGTTCGCCTTGTCAAGCCAACGGACCGCACACCTGGTCGCAAAATTAACGTCGCTGTCAATCACACGATTCCAGGGCGTAATGTTGTCGCCACATACACCGCAGCCGAACAGGTTGTGTTGGGTCGCAATGATGGCACAATTTTCGGTAGTCCGCTTGTGGATTAACTTCTTGTCAACGCAGATATACAGCGTCGTGTCGCAGTCTTCAAGGTTTTCGGGATTGAAGATTGCCTTGACGTGCTGCTTGAATTTTTCGTAGTTCCACGGGGGTGCTGCCGTATTGTTCGCTACGGCAACAACGTCGTGACCGAAAAGTTCCCTGGATATTCCAGGCGTGAGTTCCCTGCCTTCGGGAACGTCGCTGCCGTGAATGCAGCGGAGTTCGTTAGTGCGTGGAATGTTCTTGTAGATTTCGCTGTAAGTGGCGGTTTCGTTGCACTTCACATAGAAATCGTCGTCATCCGTTTGGATAATGCAGTAAAGGTATTTTTCGGGCATTCGGCACCTCACACAACGCTAGTGAACACGGGACTTCACAATAAGTTCGCCAGGATTGCTAGGGTTGGGCACAAGCATAGGTGCGGAATAGGTAGGTTCGGCTACGGCAACTGCGTTGCTGTCGGACGAACAATAACTGCGATGGGTATAATGGTAAGGGTGTTCAAACATTTTTACCTCGGTTTTAGTGGTTAACTATGCTTTCAATATAACAAATTACCTACTGCCCGTCAATAGGTAATTTGATAATTTTTGTTAAGCCTGGTCTTTGATAATCTGCGAAACTTCCGACAGACTTCTAGGCTTCGGCATATCGTAGATTTTCTTGATTGTCTTGGGCGACAAGGCTGTGCCAAAGCCCTTGATATGGAACGTGAAATCGGGGGACGGGTAAACGGTATGGTCGCTGCTGCCGTCCTTACCGATAGACAGCCCCAGGATATTGTTTCCGTCTTCCACGTAGTCAATACGGGTCTTGTCAATGTCAAGTTCGTGGATAACGACGTTGTGGCTCTTGATTTGCAGGAACATACTAGAAATCCCCCTCTGCCACTTGCAGGCACTTGAAGCCCAACTCTCGCCACTTCTTTACCATAGAATCACGGTCTTCCAGGATAAAGGCGACCTTATAGTTGGGGTTCCGCTCCAAGTATTCATTCAGCAGTTCGGGCTTAACTTCTGTGTCGTGACGCTTGTCGCCATCGTTTCTGTAAAGAATGGGAAGACCCATAACACCATTGGTGTTGTAGCGGAAATTCTTCATATTGTCACGAATCCACTGACGGGTGGCTTCGTTGGTGCTTCTGCGACGACCCGTGCAGAACACGATACCATACGAATCCGAAAGTGCTTCCACAAGTTTCACGATTTCGGTAATGGGTCGGTCCTGCCCGCAGGCTGCATAGAAGCCGTCCCAATCCTGGGGCTTCTTGTCGTTAAGATACGTCTTCGCACGTTCCGAAGCGTCGGTAATCGTGCCGTCAATGTCAACAACTACAATATCCATAGTTTGTTCCTTTATTGGTTTGTGGTTATACTTTATTGAGGGTGCCCTTTACTACCTGTGGCAAGTTTATGAATTTTCGGACATTGAATCATAGGCTACTTAATGATTTCTACCATAGGTAAACTTAAAATTTTTAATAATTTAGTTTGCATACCTATGCTGCTTGACATAGTAATCTTTTTGGTGCAATAGGTATATCAAAGTAAGAAATAGCAAAGACTTCTGATTGTTTTACGAAATAGGTGTTTGCCAACGTCAGTAATGCTTCAACCTGTTTTTCGGTCAATATATGCTTAATAAACTCAATCATACAATGGACGTTATTTGCAAACTCATAAGTTCCAGGCGTGACATAATAATCATTTGTCGGCTTAAATGGATTATAACTAAATGTGCAAATAATCTTTCCAAAGCCATTTTTATTAAATACGGCTGTTTCGGTCCCTATATTTATACTAATTACATCACCTGTCTGTAAATCACGGGTTAAGTATATATACGGCAAACCTTGAATTTCTACTGATAGACAATTTCCAAAATGGTCAAACGTGTAATGCTCTTTACCGTGGTTACGAATTTGTGTAATCCACGCACCTGTTCGTTGTATATTAGGTGTGACAGCATCCTTATAGAAGGAACACCCCTTTGGAAGAATAGGTGGGCACAGTTCATATTGTTTATAACGGACTACTACATTTTTATTTTCAACATAGAATACTGCCATTTCCGTATAATAAGGGTTGTTTTTCAATAGACTCTTGTCCCTAGCGAACATATTTACAAAAGCATATATTTGAGAATCCACAAATATGTTGTTTGAGTTCTTAATGCACCTTGCCAAGAAATAATGAGCCAATATGTGATTAGCCTTGCTTAAACTGACTATGTTTTCGGGAATCATATCGGGTGAAGACACTAACCTAACGGTGCTACAACCCAAGACATACCTGTAATATGCCACAGGGACAATATGATGTTTTTCTATATTCTGCCCGATTTCATTTATAGACACCAACGACAAATACTTTTCAGCATACGGGTTTTTCGTGTCTATGCACTCGTCTAAATATGGAGTAGCGTCAAACATACTGTCATCCTCATTGTGGTTGTTTTTCTGTCTTAAATATAACAAATTACCTAGCACCTGTCAATAGTTAAAACGAAAAATTTTTATTTTTGACAAACCTTTTTAATTATTCTATATTGCTAAATACAAGTATGCCTGTTCGTGGTGGTTCGGGCATACAGATAGTTGAATTTAATGCCCGATGGATGCTAACCACCACTTTCAAGCGTCTATCGGGCATTTTCTATTATATGGTTGAAGTTAAAACTTACAGATACAAGTTATACAATCGGGATGCGTTGAAGTATCTTGATAGGATTCTTGTAATTGCAGGTCACATTTACAACCATTGTATAGCACTTCATAGAAAGTATTACACACTATACCATAAATCTTTGAATAAGTATGCCTTGCAGAAACATTTAACAAAGTTAAAGAAAAGATATACGGAATGGAATGAAGTTCCTTCGCAGGCTATCCAGGATATTACAGATAGGATTGATAGGTCTTACAGACTATTCTATTCCAACTTAAAGAAGGGAGTAAAGGCAAACCCTCCGCATTTCCAAAAATCTACGAAGTATAAGTCATTTACTACAAAACAGGCAAGTTATAAGTTTCACGGTAAAAACAAAATTCGTATAGGTGTAAAAGAGTTTGCCTATTGGAACAGCCGTTCATTTGATGGAAAAGTTAAAACTTTAACAGTAAAACGCAAGAGTAGCGGTTACTACATATACGTTGTCGTTGAGCAGGAAAGCAAGACAGAAAGCATCGCAAAATCGGGTAAAATCGTTGGCTTTGATTTCAGCCTAAACAACTTTCTTGTAGCATCCGACAATAGCGATTGCAGTATTCCTAAACTTATGCGTAAGAACCTAAATTCCCTACGGAACTTGAGCCGTAAATACTCCAAGTCCAAGGGGAAGCGTGGTTCGCTCCGCAGGTTACAAAAACTGCACGAAAAGATAACAAATCAAAGGGACGACCTACATTGGAAGTTGGCACACAGGTTGTGCAAGGCTTACGATGTAATGGTGTTTGAAACCCTTGATTTGGCTAGTATGGATAGGCGGTTCAAGAAATCCATAAACGATTTCGGATTCAATGCTTTCCTGTCTATACTAGAATACGTGGCACACAGGACGGGCAAGACCGTTATGTATGCTGACAGATACTTCGCATCGTCGCAGTTATGTAGTGCTTGCGGTTATAAGAACGCAGAATTGAAAGACATAGGAATCCGTGAATGGGTCTGCCCTAGTTGTGGGACAATCCATAACAGGGACTTCAATGCTGCACTGAATCTACAAAAGGTAGGGGCATCTGCCTTTAGCAAACAGCACCCGATTACGGGTGCTTGCTAGAATCCCGTAGAAATGCGGGAGTATGTCAATGCCATTCTTCGCAATAACGCTTACGGAGCGTTCCCAGGGTTTCTTCCAGGGGCTTCACGGAAATGTCACGTTCTGCACGGAGTCCGAACGGACCACGGGTTTCAAAGATTTCCTTGAGAGAAATGGAACCCAATTCCAAGCCATAGCCAAGAGTTGCTGCACCGAACACGACCATATTTTCTTCGGGCTGCGTCTTCGCTTCGTCGGCAAAGAAACTGTCGTCTTCAAGCACATACCAGGTGCAGCCCGTCCCAGGAAGGAAGTAGCGGGCGATAACCTTTTTTTCGTCCCTGGGGGTGCCATCTGTGGATGCGTAGGGGGTCTTCTTGAGTGCTGCAAGAATCGGGTTGGTAATCATTTTCTGCATAGGATTTATCCTCGGTTTGTGGTTTCGTATGCCTTAAATATAACTAATTACCTATTTATTGTCAATAGGTAATCTTAAAAATTTTTATTAAAAATTGAAGCCGTATTTCGCAGCGTCATCAAGGTATTGGTTCCAACCGTCTGTGAAACGCCAATTACGGTGCTGTTCCTTTGCCAACTTTGCGAAATAGCAACTAGCCCAGGATATTTTCAGCCCTAGCGATTCGGCTACGTTCTTCAAGCGGATTTCCCACCAGGCGGGGGTGCTGAATGTTTTGTTAAACCAGGTCATAATTTTTCCTTTTAGAAGTTAGGGTCCACCTTACCATACAGGCTTGCGACTTTTAGACACTTTTCTTTTGCAGAAAGCAATTTGATAGTCATACCCACAACACGGCACTTTGAGTTAGGGTGCGTCATAAGGTATCGCTTAATGCTGAAAAACTTGCAGGTCGCTGCACGGGACATCCAAAGAGTGAACAGCAACTTTTCAACGTCCAAGATTCCGCAAACGTGAGTGTTGCCCATAAATTCGTAAGCACAGTAAGTGGGTATCGGCAATTTACGCATTACAGCAATCCCTCGCTCTTGAACTTGTCTTCTGCCTTACGGACACCCCAATAGTTTATGAGTGACACCAGGACAATTAACGCCCCGAATGCTCCCGTCACCATAGCGTGACTACGTTCGCCCGCAGCAACCTGGCACAATTCCTGGAAGAAGTAGATTGCTCCCCAAATGATTGCCCAAGCCATCCAAAAACGTTTCTTGAATTGAATAAACCTATTCGCCTGGTTGCGGACGGCAATCTTCGGAACAGCGTCAAGCAAGTCGCTAATGCGTTCCTGCATTTCGTCCTTGTCTTCAACTGCAAACACGAAACGCTTATGCTTTACGTCAGTGATAGACTTGACGTTCTTGGATTGAATAATCTTGTGGAACTGCTCCGTCGCATACTTGTAATTGCAAGAAACTTCGCATTCGTTCTTGTCTTCATAGACTTTCGTGGTAATCTTGATAGTGCCCATAATTTAATCCTTTTGGAGTTTGCAGGATGCTGCGAGTTTTTTGAAAAGTGCTTCGGTTATTTTGTTCGGACCCCATACGCTTATAACGTCGGATATGGCATCGTCTATTCGTCTAATAGCCATATTCACGTCGTCGTCTTCACTGCCGACGTGGATAAAGAGAATTTCTTCGCCCAACACGCCATAGTTTTGTTGCAGCGTTACCTGGTATTGCAACCCGCTTACCCAGGAACCTGGGTATATGCCGAGGGCTGTCCCGTGATGCTTCACAAGGTTGTTCACATTGAACATTTCCGAATTTCCGTAGCGGTCAAGGTGCGGGAAGCGACGACGCACCTGGTAGGCAAGGAACTTGTAGAAGTCCCGAAGGTGCCCCTTATAGAACGTGAGTTTGAACCCCGCTGCACCACCATTTATGTATTTGAAAAGTTTGGCTAATTCCTTAACTTCTTCGTCGTCAAGTGTTGTCTTGTTCATACAAATTCCTTTAATGCTCCCAGGCTTTTGGGGTTAATCCTTCTTAACCAATTCAGCGTGGACGAAGTAATAGTCCTTGTTCATATAAGCGTCAAGGAACATTTCGTCGCTGTGTTCTGCAAAGCAGGTGAAGTTGGGGAATGCTCCCATAACGGTGTCCTTAAAAGACTTGCCCGAAACAAACGTATCGGTGTAGTCGCTTTCAACGACGTTGTTTTTCTTTACGATAAAATGGATTTGCATTCGTCTATCCTCGGTTAAAGTGGTTGCCTGGATATAATATAACAAATTACCAAATGGTTGTCAATAGGTAATCTTAAAAATTTTTATAAAAATTTTTCCAGGCAGACTTTACAAGTCAGCGAGTCATTCCGATAAAGTGAATGTGTGGGGGTAAGCCCGACCGCCCACAAAGGTCGGGGTCATTTTTAATGGAGAAATTTTTATGGAAAAAGAAATTAACCCGCTCGCAGCAGAATATATCCTTCGCTTGATTTTCAAGGGCGAAAAGAATGCGGAACAATTTAGAAAGAAAGCCCAGGCTATGCGAGTGCGGGAGTAGGTTCGTCTTGCGGGAGCGACGGGGCTTCTACGGGCTGCGTCGTTTCTTCCGTGGTGCCCTGGCTGTGCTTCTTCTTGTATAGCCAGGTGCTATAAGACATTCCGTGAATCCGCTTGAACTTGTCAAGCCATTTGCGTTGCCGTGTGACGGGCTTCGGTGTAGGTTGGTTTAAGTTTATGCCATACCTGGCTAGGTCCTTTTCAGCGTGTTCTGCAATCCGCTGTTGGAGCAATTTGTAGAAGTTGACAGGTTTTTCTTCCATACGTGTTTTCCTTGTCGGGAGTTTATCATAAATATATAACTATTTACTACAATCTACCAACAAGAAATTCACAAAATGCTGTCAAAAATGTAGCGGAGCGGGCAGGATTCGGACCTGCGGTGGACATAGCCCACGGTTCTTTAGCAAAGAACTGCCATAGACCAACTAGGCGACCGCTCCAAGATGTTAGTGCCGATTGCACGATTCGGACGTGCGAAGACTTGCGTCGGGTGATTTACAGTCACCTGCCATTGACCGCTAGGCGAAATCGGCATAGTTCGCTCTGTTGAGTGGACTCGGACCACTGACTACCCGATTAACAGTCGGGTGTTCTACCAACTGAACTACAACAGAATAAATTACTGCTTTATTTGATTAGGATTAGCCCATATACTAGGTGTATATTTCCCATATTTCTGTTCCCATACGCTAATCCGTGTTTTTAATTCTTCCAAGGTTATTGAACATTTCTTACCTTTTGAACTGTTTTGTGTATGCGTGATTAGTTTGCAATTCGCAGGATGCTCTAATAAAGTGCTAGGCACTTTATTTATATAGCCTGCCTTAACACTATACATATGGTCACGAGATACCCCATTTAAGTTGTTCTGTTTATTTTTTGGGCTATACCATCCATATTTCTTTATCAATTCAAAATCAAATTCATCGGGGTAGTCCGATAGGTTAAACTTAAACTCACACGCTGTTCTATAATTTTGATAGGATTCGTCATATTTTAGGTCCCTACATCTTGTTCTATATTCTATTCTACATTTATCGGAGCAATATGCCCGTGTATGCTGATTTGACCCTAACGGCTTACCACAATTTTTACATACTCTTGGAGTAGTTTCAATTAGTATTCCTCCGCAACCTTTTTTATTTAGGAACATTTTGCTTAACCGTTCCCGTAGTTCCACAGACCTTACCCTAGAATGGGCACAAGCCGTTGAACAAAATCGTGGGAATCTATTGTTCTTAAAATCTAATACAGTAATATCTTTTACAAACAACTTGCCACAATGCTCGCATACAAATTCTTTTGTAAGAATCCTGTGGTTATCTTCTTTTATATGCTTCCAGGTTTCTTTTGATTTCTCACGTCCTATTGCTAAATTACGCCTATTGGCTAATAATCGGTTATTGCTTATAGTCATAATTTCACCTCTATATCTAAATATAGAATTTTACATTAGTGGAGCGTAGCAGATTTGAACTGCTGATTCCTGCTTGCAAGGCAGGCGTTTTACCAACTGAACTAACGTCCCAATAGTAGTCCTGCGGGGATTTGAACCCACGGTTTCGGGAGTGAAATTCCCGTGTCCTAGACCAAACTAGACGACAGAACCAAATATGTTTAGTGCAAAGAGAGGGAATCGGACCCCCATAGTCGGATTTTCAGTCCGCTGCCGTGACCACCTTGGCTATCTTTGCATAGGGTAATCAAAAAACCACGCTACCTTGTCCGCAGCGTGGTTTCCTGTTTAACCCTTAAAGTAAAAGCACTTGGAAAATCACCACTGCGGAGAATACGCAAAATAGGCTTCGGCACTTGCCTCGGCTTCAAAATAAAAGTTATTTGCGTAAATCTTCTTCATAGTGAATTTTCCTATACGTTGCATAATATAGATTATACAGTAGCGATTGTCAAGGGGGTGCGTGGAAATTATTTTTATTTCAACAACGTGTCCATACGGTAAACAGTTTCCAGGGATTGTTCCTTTGTGTAATCTAGCATATTGTCGTTGCTTTTAAGATACCCACTAAACGGGCACAGCATACGGTTCGTGCATTCCTTTGCATACTTATACAACGGCTTGATAGGGACCGACCCCCCATCGCTTAACCACTTCACGATAGCGTTGGCACTTTCATCGTAGAGCCTTTGTTTGTAATGCGGTGCAAGCATTGACGGTTTAATGAAGTTGTAGTTCTTCCACACGGAGTTAATTACCGTGCGGACCGTGTGGACCTTGAACGGGGCACGGGTGTAAATGGCTCCGTGCTTCCAATCGGCACCCGTGAGAATCCAATCTTCTTCTGTTGTAAATTCCATATCACTTGCTCCCTTTGCTAATAACTTGTTCAAAGCATACAAGGTCACGGCTGACTTTCGTAACTTCAATGTGCATCATATCGCAGACCCAATTCTTCAATTCCTTGGGGATTCCTGCGGTGACTCGCAACAGGTAGGCTTCCCGCTGCTTGGAATCCATACGGGTAGCGACCTTAACAATCCTGTCAAGCAGTTTGTCAGTTGCAGCATTAAGCGTTTCTTCTAGGGCTTTGGACACAATACCCTTGGCACGTTCACGCAAGTATTCACGGTCCTGCGGAAACGCTTTCGGTTCCAAAGCGTAGTTCACTTCACAGCACTGCAAGTGCTTCCACAAGTCGTGAAGAGGGTATTCTTCATTTGGTTGCATAGTTTATTTACTCCATTCGTCGTGTTCCAATCTGTGAAGCAAATCCATTTCTTCTGCAACGGATTCATAGATGTCGTTCATATTTATACGGACCAAATCGCACACTTTGTCTGCAAGTTTATTGAAGTATTGTTGTAATTCCTTCTTGGAGGACTTGCGGACCGTCTTCACAGGACAATCCGTCATACCCCAACATCCCGAATAAAGTGCAATCTGCGAAACCTTAATATAGTTTGCTAAAAGTTCGCCTAGTTTGTAACCCAGGTCGGGGTCATACACTTTGTTCGTGTCCACGGCAATAAGGGTCGTGCTTCCGTTATCCTGCAAGCGGAAAAACTTTCTGTTGCTCTTGGAGCGATACAGAATGTTAGGCTTCATCTTTTCCAGGATTTCTTCTTTAAGAGCGGTTGCAAGTTCCCGCTTTAACTTTTCTGCTTTGGTAAGTTCTTTGTCTGCCATAGGATTTCCCCATTTAAGAAACGTGATACTTGAACATAACGTAAAGCAGGCTGATTACCAGGGCTGTGATTACGGTGATGCTCAACAGGACCACAGCCTTGAACGGCTGCTTTCGGGACGCTTCCAGGTAGCGTCCGTGTTCATATTCCAGGGCTGCATAAATGCTAGAAACAAGCAGGTAGTCGTCCTGGCTATCGCTGTCGCTGTGGGCACGGTATTGCTTGAAGGCTGCTACGCCTTGTTCGTATTTTGTAGGCATTTCTTATTCCTTTGTCGGGCTGTGAGTTCACGGAATGCGATGGCGTTCCTAACCTTTGTCCAAAAATGAAGTTCCTTTAATGCTTTCGTCGGGTCCGTGCCGTCGTGCTTGCAAAGTTCCACTTCCATTTCATAGAAGTATCGCTGTTGCGTAGCAAACGCTAGTTGCAGGTTGTGTAATGCAGCGACAGCCCCGTGACGTTGCTTGCGAAGTTTACTACGCTTGTCACGGTAGATGTCCATAATTTCCGAACACTTCTTGCGTTCTTCAATGACCTGGTTTTCCAGGTCGGTAATGATTTTTTCAGCCTTGTCGTAGTCACAGTATTTGCCGTGACCTATGTTTTCAATTTTAAGCGTGTGCCACATATTAAAGGTCCCCTATAAATCCGTTACGTCCAAATTCATCAAGAGGCTTAAACTGCTCCGTATCAATCCCAATCTTTTCGGCAATCTTTTTAGCAAGCAGCCATTCTTCCCCCAGGTGGCTGCTGTCTGTTACCCAATGGTAAATCAAGCCGTGCTTCAAGCAGACCATAAGCCCGACCTTGACAGCGGAATCAAAGTTGTTATCGCACGGATGCGTCCGAAGCCCCGCACTTAACGGGCGCCCGATACCGCTATGATTGTTCACACGGAAATCCAGGGGTTCTTCGTCCCCGCCCGTAAAGCGAAGGCAGAAATCGTTGTCGTCGTGAGTGAATGAGCAGCGGATTTTGTTCGCCTTGGCTTCCCGCACAAGGCTTCGCATATCCTTTACGAAGTCCTTTGTAATCGGGTGTTCATCCATAATGCCATAGTAATTTCCAAACATACTGATTACCCCTGGGCGATAGCCTTTTGCTGTTGTTCAACGAAGTTCTGCGGGAACACAACACCCTCCAGGTCCTTTGCAGCCTGCATAGCGTCGCCCCAATCAAATGACGGCTTCTTCCCCTTGCCCTTGCTTTCGTCGGAAGCCTTCGTCAGCAGGTCGGCTTCCTGCATAAACATATAGTCCCAGGCTTCCAACTGCTTCTTCATTTGCAGTTTCAATTTCTTTTCGTAAGCGTTCTTGCGGGAGTGATACATTGACAAGAGTTCACGAATAATTCGGCTATGGCAATCATACATAGCGTCGTCCATAGCGGTTTCAACGTAGTAGTGCTTCCTGCGGTTGTTTGCCGTGTAGGAATAAATGTCAAATTGGTCCTTACTCAAATGCAGACGTTCATAGCAGTATTGAACGACAATCTGCAATTCCTTACGGGTGTAATAGCCGAACTCACGGTTCTTGCTAGTGCCTGCGACTTCTTCCAGGGTAAGGTTGTATTTGGCTAGAAGTCGGTCACGCAGACGAATGGCGTTTGCACGTTCGGGGTCGTTTTCGTCGGAAACTTCAATGCGATATTGCAGGTCACGCAAAACCTTGATAACGTTGGAATCCATAAAATCCTCATAGGAAAAAGGCGGGGGGCTTTCCCCCGCCTGGGGTTAAACTTACTTGCAGCGGACCACGATTACACGAATGTGCCAACATACAATGTTGTAGCCACCGCATTCAATGGAGCGGACTTCACACTTGCCTGCGGTGCCTGTGAGGAAGCCGTTAATCACGGCATAGCCCTGGGTGCCCGTAGTGACTTCAAGACCGCTGTAATCTTCGGTAGCACCGATATAGGAACGAATGCGGAAATGCAGGTCCTTGACAAGTGCCTGGGCATCTTCCTTGGCACGAATATCAAGTTGTTCGTCGGTGGCTTCGGCAACACGCTTGAGGCTGTCCTGCACGTTCCACATACACTTGCCCTGGGACTTCCAATAGTCGTAGTTGTTCCACTTGCCTTCTTCCTTTAAGGTCTTGATACGCATAGCAGCAATATCCCTGCGGGTCTTGTATTCGTAGGCGAAAGCCTTTGTCAAGTCAACTGCGTAGTTTTGGAGTGCCTGCGGGATAGCCTTGATTTCGGCTTCTGCGTCAGCCTTTTCCTTGCGGAGCCTTTCAAGTTCCATTTCGTCGCTAGTGATTTCACGGGTCTTGTATTCAATGGATTCACGGGCGTGGTCGGCAGTAGAAATAGGTCCGAAAGCCAATTCCCAATCGTTGAACATCTTGTGGGCGTTTTGAGCGTCGTTGCCGTCGCCAACGTAGGTGAAGCCCTTCTTTGCACACTTCGCAACAGCGTTGTTGAAGCGGACCTGTGCCTTTGCGATAGCGTCACGATTCTTTTGAATACGGGCGTAAGCACGTTCAATGTCTTTGTCAATGGTGCGGATATTTCTCATTTTGGAATCCTCGGTTGAAGTGGTTGTCTTTCCTTTACACCCTAAATATAACAAAATACCTACTACTTGTCAATAGGTATTATTAAAAATTTTTAATTTTTTTTTGTTAGGGTCGCCCGCACCGCTTTCGTTCCAGGATTGTGCCCCTGCGACGACGCTGTTCTTCCTGCTCCCGTTTCCTGCGTTCCCGTTCCTGGGCAAGCCTGCGGTCCATTTCTTGCCTACGACGGCTGTTTGCCGACCGCATAAGGGAATCCAAGGCTGCTGCACCGAACATAGTTATTCCTCAACGCAGGTAAACCCGACAGGGTATGGGTATGCGTCCATATTTACGGACCCCGCAAAATTCCTTGGGTTCTTATAATCCGTCTTGTTTTCAATGGAGCATTTGAGTCGCTTGGGGGTTATTTTCTGTTCAACGCACTCCCCTGCGATAAATGCTATGTTGCCCTTGTTAGGGTGGACAGCCGACAGCGTTGTTTTGACCTGCTCGCACTGCTGCAAGGTCGGGAAATGCAGGTCGGCATTGATACCGCCCTGTGTGTTCATAAGAACTAGAACAAAGATTGTCTTAATCATTGAAGTTTACCTACCCTTACGATTAGTTGTGATTTTTTATAAAACCCCCTACCCTGTTTGGCAAGCCGTAGTCTTTCGGATTCAGCCTTTTTCCTGGTGGAAAACGACGCAAGATACATACGGTAGCCCATACCGTCCTGCCTAAACAGGTTGTAGATTTTTATGCCCGTCGTCGCCATATTACGATACGTGATAGGATTCGTTGTAAAGGGCACAGGTTTTTACTTCGTTCCAAATGTCGTCGGAAATTTCTTCAATTTCGGGATGGACCTGGAACGCTTCCCAAAGTTTCTTTGCGTCGTAAAATTTGCCAACGGGCTTTTGGCAGAACTTAACGACTTCTTCGGGAGTGCCTTCGGGGAACGTGAACTTGTCGTCACGTTCGTGGACGGACCCAAACATATATTCGGGATTGAGCAGGCTCTTTTCAACTTTCTGTTCGTCCTTAACGAACTGTTCATTCAGCACGGCACCGAAGCACTGCGTCGCAATTTTTTGAACTTCTTCATAGTAGCGTGGGTAAGAAGCACTACCGCTCCATTGGAAATCAACACCCATATTTATGCCTCCTTGATAATTTGTGCAAGGGATTGTTTATACTTGTTCAAGCCTTCAATGTAGCAGTCAACCCTGTGGATTTCAGCGTTATTCAAGTCCACGTCCACGACGGCACCCGAATGTTCCAGGACTTCCGCTGCATAACGGAAGAAACGCTTGTCAATGTTGTCCAAGTCCTTGACGGTTAAGGACACGATTGTTTCCGCTCCGCATTCCCTGGTGTCAGCAAAGCACAGGACCGACAAGCGGTAGGACGGTTCCTGGTTAAAGAAACCACTGCGGTTGTGGACGCTCAATTCAAATCTTACAGAATTGAACTTTTCCCTGGAATAGTCCCCTACAAGGTAAGTGGACGGCTTTTCTTCATAGTCCATAGACCAACCATTCCCACAATGCCCGACAGGGACCAATGCCTGTTCATTGGTTATCTTATACCAAACTCCGAAATAGAATTTGGAATTGCCGATGCGGGTAGTTCTTGGAGTTCCGTCATTTTGCGTTTCGCATTCTTTCATAATCTTACCTTTGATTGCTAATAGATTCGTATGTAAGCCCGTGCCAGGGCTTGTTAATGGACCACTTTTCCAACTGCCAATCCTGGGGGTTGTCGGGCAATTCTCGTCCTGTGTCCGCTAAATAGATAGTCAGTTTCTTCAAGTAAGCGTCCACGGTTGCAATAGGAATCGGGACAGACCAAAACACAAGTTTTGTCTTACCGAACATAAACGTCCAATGCTTTGTGGACAACTTGTGTCGCTTGCAGTGCAAGTAAGCCATAACCGCTTCGGGTCCTAGTTCCTTGTAAAACTTCGGGACTTTTGCGAAGCCCAGGTCCACAAGCCACTTCGGGATTTTGAAACCTTTATACCGCATAGTAAGCCTCACGGGTAAATATCCATAACCAGGGGGTTGTGCCTATATCCTGGACCCGCAACGTCCCCAAGAATGTGCTTGATTGTGAATTTCAGCATTTCCAAGAAACGTGGGGCGAACCTGGGAATGTCTTCGCATTCTTGCTTATACAGGAACTTCTTTCGGGAATCCCCGAAGATAATATCCTTGTAAATCGGGAATGCCTTATGCACGTCCACGGGGTTTTTGCCACAGACGCTTTCCAAACGTTTAATAAGGTCGTTAATGTCCGCAGTGGTAAGAATGATACGCCATTCTTCGTTCTTTGGGCGAAGTTCCCATCGTCTGCCGTCCTTGCACTTTACCAGGTTCCGTCTGCGACGGTTGAGAATCCATTGAGCAAATACCTTGCTGCGGGAACTTCCCGTGTAAAGGTGCGGGAGCCTATCAATGCACGACGTAGCCTTGAGGGAGTTGACCTTACGCATAAGGGCGAACCATTTGTCAAATTCGGCAGGGGACACCACCTTGTAAATAGGTAGTTCGTCCTTTACGGATTTGAAAGACCGCTTACCTTCTTCGGCTTCTTCCATTTCACGATTGAAGCGGTCCATATCGGCATCAAACGTGGCTTGATACTTTTCGTAAAGTTGCTGTTCAAGTTTGTCAAACTTGTCGTCGGCTTTAAGATACTTCTTGAACGATTCTGCGTCAACACGACACCAATAAATACTGCTTCCCATATACTATACCTCCAGGCGGTCAAATTCCCCGCCCTTGTCGCCCCAGGCTACACCTGCGAACTTTTCCACCCAGGGCTTTTCCGATACAAGTGTAGCCCAAATGTGGATATAGAACTTCTGCGTGGAACCCATAGTGAACGTGCGGTAGAAACACCCGCTGTCAGTGACCTTGTAGCCAAAGCCCTTCAAGCGTTCGTATGCTTGTTCAAGCGTAATCTTGTTGAAACGCAGTTCCGCAGCCAGGTCTTGTGCGAAAGAAATAAATGAGTTCTTGATTGTCGGCATATCTACCTCGTTTTAATATCGGAACTTGTTACGTTATACCCCTCGCAAAGACGGGTATCTTTGCCATTTATTGACGCATACAGAAATTCACCGTGTATGCCCCACCAATCGGAATCGTCACTTGCTCCGAAACTTATTGAAGCGTTATACTTCTTGAGCAGTTCCTTTAGTTCCTTTTTGAAGTTAGCGGGCGTGAGTTCTTCTGTCGCCATTATCATATCCTCGGTTGAAGTGGTTGTTTCTTCTACCTTAAATATAACAAATTACCTAGTGGCTGTCAATAGGAAAATGAAAAATTATTTCTTTTCTTTCAACCAGGCAACGTTGCCGTCCACCATAACCTTTTTAGGGTGCAGAAAACACTTGTTCTGTATCACTTCAAGGGTTGAGCGGAGGACGCATTCCAGGGCTACTTCCTGGGATGCGTCTAGTTCACGTTCCTGGAAATCAATTTCAATCTTCTTAATCATTGGATTTTCCTTGTTAAGTTAGGGGTGTCGGTTCGGTTCCCTGTCAGTTCGTCAAGCGGGATTGACGGCTGCTTCGTGATATTCCACGTATCGGGTTCCACAATCCTGCTCCAAAGCAGGGGCTTGATATAAACGTCGCCATTGAACAATTCAACGGTCCCGTCGTCACGTTCAAGGGTTTCGTTAATGTCGCAAATTTCGTATGTCCCGTGAACGGATTTTACCAGGATTTCGCCACGTTCCGTAGCGTCGGCTTTTGTCGGGGGCACGTCGTAGTAGTTCTGCCATTCGGGGTAGGGGTGTTGGGATTTTCGGAAAAACCAATTACACCGCACGACCCTGGCAATCTTACCCAAGGGGGTCTGCGGGTCATACCCTAACGTATGGCGGGGGTCACGCATCATATTGCAGATAGCGTTCACGATACGTTCGTCCATAGGAAGTTCCCACGGGGACGCTTCTTTCTTCTTGTTGGTAGCCTTCGGCTGTAATTCGTTTTGCATAATGGTTGCCCCTTGTTTTGAAAATATCTGTGCGTCTTCTTCGCAAATAGTCTTGAACTTTCCGTTAGTCATTTTGAAGTAGTAAACGCCCTGTGGGATTTTCGTAAAGTCTTCATAAATCCTGTTAGGTCTATGCGACTTGTAGGCTTTCCATTCATTCAGCAGCGTGTAGTATAGGAACAACGCCCAACAGATAAACGCCATACCTAGCCACGAATCGTCGTGGATATAGACACAGGCAAGACATTCAGCCAGGACCAATGCGAACAGGAAACTAATCGCAGCCCATCCGTGGCGTTTGAGTATGGAAAACGTGATACCACTAGCGGTCACGCTCAAGGTGCTAAATATCGCTGACAGCATTGATTATACTACTCCCTACGTTATTGATTTTGGTGAATACCGCTTCAAACATTTGCCTGCTGTATTCGGCATAGTCAGCCAGGGACCATTCCTTATAGACAAATTCAGCGGACCTGTAATTTTCGTTGTCGTAAACTTTCAGCAGGTAGTCGTTTTCGGGGTTCCCGCAGAACGCCTTTGCGTCCGCTTCATCGTTTACGAACTTGACGGGTCCCCCGTCCTGCTCAAAGACTTTCCCGCTTTTAAGGGTGCATTCAATGAATATCGCAAACATTACTTGCCCCCGTTCTTTCGCTGCTCTTGCAGTTTAGTCAGCAGGTCCTTGATAGCGTCCTTGTTCGGGTGGTTCGCTATAAGCGATTCTATGGTCTTACGTTGTTGGTCGTGAAGTGCATATCCCTCAGCGTCCAATCCCTTGCCCGTATCTACGCCCTGCTGTGGCTGTTCCTTTTCGGTTTCGTCCTTGGGCTTGTAGGTCACACGTGCCATAGCGTGAATGTAAACCGTTTCGCCATTCTTGTGAGCCTGCTTTGCTTCCTTTTCGGACAGGACGATACACTTTCCGAACTTCCCTACCTTGTATAGAACCTGGCGGGGAACGTCCAGGTAGGTCGGGTAATACTTGTGCGGTTGGTAAAGTTCAATCAAGAACATAACCCCGCTATACCCGCCTGCAAGCCCGAACGCAAGCATTCCCTTGAATGGGGTCATTCCTAGCACGGCAAAGAACCTGGTCGGGTCCGCAAAGCCATACACGATAAACGCCACGGCATAGAGCATCGTGAGAACACGAAAAGCGGACGTGCCCCTGTAAAAGCCGTTGCTCTTGCAGATTTCAGCGACGAGGACAATAAGCCACGCCACGATTACGAAAATGAATCCTACTATCATAATTGTTCCTTTTGTTAAACCCACTGACCCAAGCCTTCACAGGAACACGGGGCATCGTCTTCTTCGCTCCCGAAATCCTTAATGAGCCGTCCGTATTCGTCATACCATTCGGGGTGCTTTACTTTCCAGGGCTTCCCGTGCGATTCTTTCATTTCAATAAAATGGGCGATACGTTCGGGATGCTTCCTGTTGTATTCCTTGTAATACCCAGGGCGGTGGCGGTCTTTCCTGCCTGTCCGCTTTGCGTATTCCTTGAAATATCCAGGGCGGTGGCGGTCCTTTTTCTTTTCAGCCATACCTTACCCGTCCCCGTTATCGCAAAGGTCTTCTGCAAGCGATTCGTGGCGGGAAATAGGGCGGGGCTTATATTTATCGGACACGTCGTCCCATTCGCTGCGGTGCTGCCTGTACCATTCAATCATATTTTCCAGGTTCGGGTTGCATTCAAAGACTTGCGGGCTGACAAGTTTTCCGAGGCTCTTTGTTTCCAGGTCGTCCAGGAACTTGCAGAAACGCAGCACGTAAACAAGAGCCAGGTCGTCACACTGACATACACGACTAGCCGTCGGGATTTCGGAGCGGGTCCCAAGTTCAACTTCGTGGGCGTATTCCTGGAAGTTGACAAATTCCTGGATAAATTCAAGCATTTCCCAGGCACACAGGTCAAGACCCTCGGCAAACTTCTGCGTGTAGAACTTCGGGGTGCCCTTGTTGCTGCCCGACGTAAACTTGTCGGTAGTCAAGCGTCGTCCCAGGGCACCCATACTGCCACGCATATTGTGGACCTTTGCGGTAAGTTTAGCCGTTTGGACTTGGCTAATCTTCGGGATAATCCCCAGGAAGTAGGACGGGGCGGTTTCGTCCATTTCGGACATAGAGGTAAGCAGTTCCCTTGCGATAATACCCCCACGTTCGGATTCAAGAATGCACTTCACAGCAGCCCATTCTTTAAGAGTGATGTTGCTGCGGTCGGAGTCGTCAAATAACTTACTCATAGATTTTCCTCGGTTATGGTGTAATCTTGTCAAAGCACGTGGACTACCCGCACGAAGCCGTGCAAGTTTCCGTGGCTGCTCCCCTAGCGGGGTTCATTGGTTCCACAGCGTAAATTTCGGCTGTCCGAGCCGTATTGTTCTGCTTAAACGCAAACTTCTTTATGTTATGTGCTGCAAGCAGGTCCCTTTGATTTACAGCACCGCAAACAGGGCAGGTCCATACACGGTCGGACAGTTTAAGACCGCTATGTATATGCCCGCAGGAACACATTTTGCTAGACGGCTCAAACCGACCAATCCTAATTATGTTCTTGCCATACCATTCTGCCTTGTAGTCCATATAGGCATTGAACGTGCCGATGCTTATGTCGGACAACGCCTGTGCAAGCCTATGGTTTTTAAGCATATTACTTGCAGACAGCGTTTCTAGGCAAATGGTGTCGTAGTGGTCTATGAGCCACCTGCTTGTCTTGTGCAGGAAATCCTTTCTGCGGTTGGTCACTTTCTCGTATTGACGGGCGAGCAACTTGACGGCTCTTTTCCGTGAGTTGCTTCCCTTCTTCTTGCGGGAAACCGAACGCTGCAAACGCTTCAAGCGTTTCAAGGACTTCTTGATGTTCTTCGGGTTCTGTATTTCAGTTCCGTCACTCAATGTGGCAAACGTCTTGATACCCAAGTCCACACCGACCGCTTTGTTCTCGTCTATCGGTGCCTTGTTCGGAATGGAATCGTTGGTTTCTACCAGGATTGAAATGAAATACTTGCCCGTAGGTGTTCTGCTGACGGTGCTAGACTTAATC
>JAFYKO010000135.1 GCA_017537515.1 Clostridia bacterium
AGAAGACCATAAACGATAGCAAGTCTTGCCAAGAAGTTTAAAAATCCGCTTTCGAAGATTTTGAAGTCAAATTCAGTGAAAAGTATGCCTGCAGAGATAAGAACTGAAATCAATGCACTAAATCAAGATTTTGAAAGAATAACAGCTAGCATCAACGACGCACAAACAAATCTTAAAGTTTCAAACGAACTTGTTTCCAAAAATAACGCTTTTATAGAAGCCGAACAAGAAAAAGTTGACCAAATTTTCAAATCAAATGAAAATGTTGAAACAAGAGAAAAACTAGAGGCAATCAAGAAAAAGCAAGACGAACAAGACATTGAAAAAATTCGCATTCAAGAAAAAATGCGACAAATTGACGCTCAAAAAGAAGGCGTTATGGGAGAAATTAATTCAGCTTCAGAGAAAAAATACAAGGCTGAAAACGAACTCAGCAAACTCGAGACTGACCTTCAAATGCTTTCAGAGAGAATCCACGAAGAGTATGGGCTTGAATACAAAGACTGCCTTGCTATGAAAAAAGAAGAATTTGATTTTACATCAGCAAAGCCAGAAATATTACGCCTCAAACGTGAGATTCAAAAACTTGGGCACGTCAATGTAAACGCCATCGAAGACATAAAAGCTGTTTATGAACGTTATGACGAATTGTCAACACAGCTTAACGACCTCGAACAATCTAAAGCCGACACACTACAAGCAATCAATGAATTAGCAACAGAAATGAGCCAAATTTTTGAAGAAAAATTCAACCAGATTAATGAAAACTTTAAGGTTACTTTCAAAGAACTTTTTGGAGGCGGAAACGCACATCTTGAACTTGTCGGAAGCGAAAATATTTTGGAGGCGGGTATTGAAATCAACGCAAACCCTCCTGGCAAAAAACTCAGTGGCCTTAGTCCGATGAGTGGTGGAGAAAAGGCGTTAACAGCAATCGCAATTCTCTTTGCAATTCTTAAACTCAAACCAATGCCATTCTGTTTGCTTGACGAAATAGAAGCAGCACTTGACGACGCAAACGTTGAGAGATTTGCACAATATCTCCACAGATTTTCAGGGACAACACAGTTTATTGTTATTACCCACAGAAAACCAACTATGGAACTTGCAGACAGTTTGTATGGCGTAACTATGGAAGAGAAAGGCATTTCAAAAGTTGTTTCTGTAAAACTCAGCGAAGCCATTAAAAATGCAAAGGAGGCATAAATTTTATGGGTATTTTTAAGAAAATAAAACAAGCACTCTCAAAAACCAGAGAAAATTTCAGAAGAAAAATGGACGCCTTGTTTTCGCACGGCGAACTCGATGAAGATTTTTTTGAAGAACTTGAAGATATCTTGATTTCTTGCGATGTTGGTGTGAAAACAAGCCTTGAAATCACAGAAACCCTTCGCAGTGAAATTCGAGCAAACAAGATTAGAACAGCAGATGACGCACGTGCACACTTGAAAGTGGTATTGCAAAATATTATTCAACCTCACGAGCTAGAAATAGAATTTCCAGCAATAATCACCGTTATTGGTGTAAATGGTGTTGGAAAGACCACCACCATTGGCAAGCTTGCAAACTATTTTAAAAACAAGAAAAAATCTGTTACATTGGTTGCGGGCGATACGTTTCGTGCAGCGGCATCTTCACAACTAAACGAATGGGCCGACAGAAGCGGTGTAAAAATCGTTAAGCACGCAGAAGGTGCGGACGCCGGTGCGGTTGTTTTTGATGGAATCGCAAGTGCAAAAGCCAAAAATACTGATGTTTTGATTATTGATACAGCAGGAAGGCTTCACACAAAAACAAACCTTATGGAAGAACTTGCAAAAATCAATAGAATCATCGAACGTGAAAACACAAACGCACATAAATACACATTTATTGCTATCGACGCAACAACAGGGCAAAATGCAATTTCTCAAGTTAAACAATTCAATGATTATATGCAAATAGATGGCATAATTCTCACAAAACTTGACGGAACAGCAAAGGGCGGAGTCGCAATTTCAATAACAAAAGAGTTGCACACCCCAATTATGTTTGTTGGAGTCGGTGAGCAAATAGATGACCTAGAAGAATTTGACGCAAAAGAGTTTGTTGACAATTTGTTTTAGAAAAAACACATCGCTCAAACGATGTGTTTTTATGTTATTTGGAAATAAAATCACTGCAAAGCATTGTTGCGGGCAAAATAATTGCTTTTCCATATTTTTTTCTTAAAATGTCGATAGAAGTATTCAACCCATCTTTTTTATCTTCAATATTTTGAAATATGGAGCATTGAACATTGTCGGTTGTCGTCAAGTTTCTTGCACTTAGCCTTATGGACCTAATTTTTTCACCAAAACCCCAAAACTCATCAATAATTTTCATTGCAAACTTAACAAAATCGCTTGTTGTGTTGGTTGAGATTGGCAACGCCCGACAGGTTTTTACTACATTCAATTTGCAATCCCTAATGCTGATGGAAAGCGAACTCGCATAAAGTTTTTGTTTTCTAAGCCTTGCGGAAATTTTGTCTGCCAAAAACAATACAGTCGCCTCAATTTCATCACGAGAAAATATGTCAAAAATGGTGGTTGTGCCATTTCCAACACTCTTTGGAGGTTCTTTTTCGTAAATACTTGCAATTTCGCCCGTACTAAATCCGAGAAGTTTCTTCCTTATGTCCTTAAAGACTATGCTAAACTTAGAATCCAAAATATAAGCTGGAATTTCTAGCAAGTCGCCAAGCGTGAAGACGTTCATTTTGTTTAGGTTTCTGGTCATCCTACTTCCAATTCCTATTATGCTTTCTATGGGCAGAGGATACACAATTTGTTTGTAGTTCTCTCGAGAAATAACAGTTTGTGCATCAGGTTTTTTGAGGTCGCTTCCAAGTTTTGCGAGTATTTTGGAAAAACTAATTCCGACCGAAACGGTTATATTCAACTTTTCTCGAATTTCTTTGCGAATACTTGTTGCAATATTTTCGGCACCGCCAAACAAGTGGGCTGTTTCTGTAACATCTAACCAGCACTCATCCAAGCCCATTGCCTCAATTTTGTGGGTGTACTTTTCAAAAATGTGGTGCATTTCTTCAGAAAACTCTTCATAAAGCTCCATATTTGGCGGAAGACAAATAAGGTCAGGGCATTTTTGTTTTGATTCCCAAATTGCCTCGCCAGTCAAAACGCCTTGTTTTTTCGCAAGTTCGTTTTTGGCAAGAATGATTCCATTTCGCTTTTTGGGGTTGCCACTTACAGCAACGGGCTGTTTTTTTAGCTCGGGATGGAAAGATGTTTCAACAGACGCATAAAAACTATTTGCGTCTACGTGTAAAATAATTTTGTCTTTCATTTGCATCTTTCCTCCTTTTCTAGTATAATACATTATATATATTGTCATTAGGAGTCTTATAAATGAAAATTTATTTCAAAAACGCAAAAATTTTATCTCAAGGAACAATAATCGAAGGTGATGTGCTTGTCGAAAATGATAGGATTGCTTATATAGGAAAGCCAATTTCAGTCGATGCGGATAGGGTTGTTGATGTAGCAGAGAATTTGCTTATGAGTGGTTTCACAAACGCTCATTGCCATACTCCATCAACTGTGCTTAGGGGGATTTCAGACGATAAACCTCTTGAAGAATGGCTTGATGAGATTATACCTTACGAAACAAGTATGACCGAAGAGGATATTTATTGGTCAACTATGCTTGGCATAGCAGAGTATGTAAGCGGTGGCATAACTTCTGTTGAAGAGAATTATGGAAATATAAAGCCTATTGCACAGGCATACAAAAAATCTGGAATGAGGGCAAGGGTGTCGATTGGGCTTCCAAATGTCAATGCACTAGAAATCTTGCCATTTGAAACGCAATTTTCCATTGTTCAAGACGCTGGGCTAAGTGCAGTTTGTTATGCACACTCAGTTTATGGGACAAGCGAGGAAAATCTCGACAAACTTACAACCTTTTCTCACAAAAACAATTTGCCAGTTTCAATACATATGTCGGAGACACTAAAAGAAGTCGGGGATTGTACAGTCAAATTTGACAAAACCCCGCCCGAACTCCTTGAAGAAATAGGTTTTTTTGATAGGGATTGCATTGTTTATCATTGCGTACACTGCGACAAGGACGATATTCAAATCTTAGCAAATTATGATGTCGGCGTAATAACTTGTCCATCAAGCAATTTGAAACTCGGAAGCGGAATTGCTCCTATCTACGCACTTCAAAATGCAGGTATAAAGATAGGTATAGGAACTGACGGGGCCTACAGCAACAACTCTTACGATATGTTCAAAGAGATGTTTCTTGTTGCAACCCTAAATAAAGCCACTCTCAATCGTGCGGATATCATTCCAGCGTTAGACGTTGTCTATATGGCCACTAAAAACGGGGCGGAGCTTTTGGGCTTTGAGAATGTAGGAGATATAGCAGTGGGGAATTTTGCGGATTTGATTCTTATCGACTTGTCCAAACCTCACAACCAGCCAAACAATGACATAATTTCTAATTTGGTTTATGCGACAAAGTCAAGCGATGTATATTTGACAATGATAAACGGAAAAATAGTGTATGAAAACGGAAAATATTTTATTGGCGAAGAAATTAGTGAGATTTACTTGAAAAATCAAGAAATAAGAGTTAAAATAAAAGAGCTAGGAGGCAAGAATGAGTAATTTAAATTCTTTTTCAGATAATGTAGAAATTGTTTTAACAAACGCAAGCAAAATTGCAAAAAAATATGGCAACATTCAAGTTGGCACAGAACATATTTTGTATGGACTTACAACAATCCCAAGTTGCCCGTCAACGAGCATATTGGCAAGTTTTGGCGTAAATCCAAGCAGTTTGGAACTTGTTTTTGACGAAACAAGAGACACAATCCACGAATATGGCACAATCGAGATGACACCACAAGTCAAAGAAATGATTCGAGTTGCACAAAAAATTGCAATGCAACTAGGCCATAATTTTATTGGCACAGAGCATATTTTGTACGCAATTTTGTGCAATCCAACTTGCTATGCAGTAAGAGTTTTATCAAGTTATTTCAATGTCAATGTAAATGACCTAAAAACACAAATTTTATTGACCCTTCAAGACCAAAACAAAGACGCAAACAAGGCCGAAGAACCTTCAAACGGAATCAAAAGCGACCTTCCTGAAAAGCTTTTGAAACTTGGCACAGATATAACTCTCAAAGCAAAACAAGGCAAAATCGACCCAGTTATTGGGCGTGAAAACGAGATTGAGAGAATAATTGAAATTTTGTGCAGAAAGACCAAAAATAACCCTGTCTTAATCGGAGAAGCGGGTGTAGGCAAAACAGCAATCGTCGAAGGTCTTGCGGACGCAATCGCAAGCGGGAATGTTCCCGAACTTCTAGCGGGAAAGTCTGTATTTTCGCTTGAAATTGGTAGCCTTATGGCAGGCACAAAGTTTCGTGGCAGTATGGAAGAGAAACTCAAAGACGCCATTGAAACTATTATTTCAAACGGAAATATTATCGTATTCATAGACGAAATCCACACCCTCGCACAAGCGGGAAGCGAAAAAGGCGAAACCAGTCCCGCAGATATGCTGAAACCTTATCTCGCTAGAGGTGAACTACAAACAATCGGGGCCACCACAACAGACGAATACAGAAAGTTTATTGAAAAAGACAAAGCTCTTGAACGTAGATTTCAGCCAATTATGGTTAATCCACCAACAATCGAGCAAACAATTGAGATTTTGAAAGGACTAAAAGACAGTTTTGAGGCTTATCACCAAGTTACTATCACAAATGAGGCGATTGAAGCGGCGGCAAATCTTTCAGATAGGTATATAACAGACCGCAATCAACCCGACAAATCTATTGACCTTATAGATGAGGCGTGCAGTAAAGCAAAAGTTAATTTCACCTTAAAACCAGCAAATATTCGTGAAAAAGAGGAGAAAGTCAAACAACTTTCTGCAAGCAGAGATGAGGCAAGTATTCAAAGAAATTACGAGAAGGCGGCAAAACTTCAAAGCCAAATCATTAACCTTGAAAACGAACTTGACACGCTAAATCAAGAATTCAACAAGAAAGTCAAAAAGTCAAGTGGCTCAATAGGTGCCACCGAAATCGCCGAAGTTGTGGCAAAATCTACGGGAATTCCGGTTACAAAAATCACAGAGACCGAGAAGGAAAAACTCATACACCTTGAGGAAATTATTCACAAAAGAGTTATCGGGCAAAATGAGGCAGTTGACGCTGTCGCAAAGGCGATTCGTCGCTCTCGTGTTGGGCTTCAAGACGCAAAAAGACCTATAGGCTCATTCTTGTTTATGGGGCCAACGGGCGTTGGAAAAACAGAACTTTCCAGGATGGCGCAATGGCTACAAACGTACCTTGTTGGCACCGTCTTGTTTTTTAATGTCAGATACGAATAGTGTCTCATTTTTTATCTTCTTTACTTCGCAAATCCGAAATGATATTCAAGAATAATATTCCCTTAATGC
>JAFYKO010000136.1 GCA_017537515.1 Clostridia bacterium
ACAACCTTGCAAAACCTGCAACAAGCGAAGCAGTCAATGCAAACCAAGGACAAAAGAAGGCTGATGCATACCACAAAGAACAAGAACGCCTTTTGGCTGTTGACCTTGGCGAAAAAATCAAGGATACAGAAATCATCCTAAGAGTTGTTTGCGGAGAAAATGGGAAGACGTTTGGTTCAATCACTGCAAAGGAAATTGCCGACGCACTTTCAAAACAACAAATCGAAATAGACAAAAGAAAAATTGTTTTGAAGGATAGTATTAAAAATATTGGTTCTTATACAATAGATATCAAGCTTCATCCAACCGTAACAGCAAAACTCAAAGTTAAAGTTGAAGGCGAAAGCAAAAAATAGCAGACAAAACCGTTGACCTATCATTAAGAAATGAAAGTCAAGGTTTTTTTTGCATTTTTTTTGTATTTTTCAAAAATTTGTTCACTGTGCACAAATTTTAAAATACTAGATATGTTATTTTGAAAAACATTTGACACAATATGTTGTGTTTATTATAATAATCGCATAACAAAGGGAGAAAATTATGAAAACATTAGTAAAAGTCTATAAACGGGATGGTTCTGTTGAAGATTATCAACCAGAAAAAATCACAAATGCTATTTTTAAGGCGGTTCTTGCTTGCGGTGGAAATGACCACGCACGTGCGGAAGAACTTTCACAAGAGGTGCAAAACTATCTTATTTCAAACGTATCAGGCAACGCACCTACAGTTGAAGAAATTCAAAACGTTGTTGAGAAGGTTCTTATCGAAAACCGTCACGCAAAAGTTGCAAAGGCGTTTATATTATATAGAGATAAGAGAAACCAAGTCCGAGAAACAAACGCACTCACCGGTGCAACAATCGAACTTTTTGAAGATTATCTCCAAGAGAAAGATTGGGCGATAAAAGAAAACGCAAATATGCAACGTAGTATTGCAGGCCTAAACAATTATGTTCGTGAAAGCTTTACAAAAAAATACTGGCTTAATGAAATCTATCCAGCTGAAGTTCGTGAAGCACATATTTCAGGTTCTATACATATTCACGACCTTGGATTTTTTGGTGCTTATTGTGTAGGTTGGGACCTTAGAGGCTTGCTTGTTGATGGATTTACCGGCGTGCCTGGGAAGGTAAGTTCTTCTCCTGCAAAACACCTTCGCTCTTTCCTTGGGCAAATTGTCAACGCAACATTCACAACCCAAGGCGAAACAGCGGGGGCCCAAGCGTGGAGTTCGTTTGATACATATTGTGCTCCGTTTATTCGTGCGGACAACCTTTCTTATGCACAAGTTCGCCAAGCACTTCAAGAATTTGTGTTTAATATGAATGTTCCAACTCGTGTTGGTTTCCAATGTCCGTTCAGCAATGTAACATTAGACCTCGTTGTTCCAAAAACTCTTGCCAACGAACCAGTTATTATAAATGGTATGCCACAAGATAGTGTTTATGGGGATTATCAAAAAGAAATGGACATCTTCAATAAGGCATTTTGCGAAGTTATGCTTGAAGGCGACGCAAACGGAAGAGTGTTTACATTCCCTATCCCAACAGTAAATATAACCAAAAACACTGATTGGAACAGCGAAACTATGAATCATATTATGGAAATCACTTGCAAATACGGTATCCCTTATTTTGCAAATTACGTAAATTCTGATTTGTCTCCAGAAGACGCAGTTTCAATGTGTTGCAGACTTCGTCTTGACGTCAAAGAACTCAGAAAACGTGGGGGCGGTTTGTTTGGTTCAAACCCTCTTACTGGTTCAATCGGCGTGGTTACACTCAACTTGCCAAGAATTGCATACCTTTCAAGCAGTGAAGAAGAATTCTTTGAAAGACTTAAAGCCCTTGCGGTTATCGCAAAAACTAGCCTTGAAATAAAGAGAAAAATTATTGAGGCTCAAACAGATAACGGGCTTTACCCATATTGCAGATTCTATTTGCGTGCGGTTAAACAACGCACTGGCCAATACTGGGCAAACCACTTTAATACAATTGGTATTGTTGGAATGAATGAAGCAATTCAAAACCTTTGGGGGAAAGAAGTCGACCTTACCACCGAATTCGGACAAGGTTTTGCAATCAAGACAATGCACTTCTTGAGAGAAATTATGCAAGAATTCCAAGCGGAAACCGGCAATCAATACAACCTCGAAGCAACACCAGCAGAAGGCACGACCGCTCGTCTTGCAAAACTTGACAAAAAACGCTTCCCAGATATTATCACTGCGGGAGAGAAAGAAGTTTTCTATACAAACAGCACACAACTCCCAGTTACATTCACAGAAGATATTTTTAAAACTGTTGAACTTCAAGACGAACTTCAGTCACTTTACACCGGCGGAACAGTTTTGCACTTCTATCTCGGAGAAAAGGTTTCAGATATTGAAACTTGCAAAAAACTCATAAGAAAGATTTTTGAAAATTCAAAGATGCCTTATATTTCAATAACTCCAACTTTCAGTATTTGCAAAAACCACGGATACATTTCTGGCGAGCATTTCTCTTGCCCTGATTGTGGAGAAAAAACAGAGGTTTGGTCTCGTGTTGTTGGATATCTTCGCCAAGTGCAAGATTTCAATGAAAGCAAACGTGATGAATACGATTGCAGAAAGAAATACGTTATTGACCAAGAGGCGTTGTAAAAACAACCTTACAAATAGTTTAAGACACCTAGGAGAAAAAACATTGAACATCGGCGGTTTTTTAAAGCAGTCGTTTGTGGATTTTCCATCAAATATATGTGCAGTCATCTTTACAAATGGCTGTAACTTCGATTGCTGGTATTGTCATAATAGAGGGTTAATCCCGTTTTCAAACAAGCCCAAATACGATTTTGAGGAGATTTTTGAGTTCCTAAAATCTCGCAGAGGCTTTTTGGACGGCGTGGTCATAAGTGGTGGAGAACCAACTTTGCAAAAAGACCTTGAAGAAGTTATTGATAGAATAAAATCCCTAAACCTCAAAGTCAAACTTGATACAAATGGTTCAAGTCCCAAGATTCTTGAGAACTTGTTGCCAAAACTTGATTATGTCGCAATGGACATAAAAAACAGTTTGGAGAATTATGGAAAGATTACGCCAAACCCAAATATTGAAAACATTAAGAAAAGCGTGGAGATATTAAAGGCGTCAAAAGTGGACTATGAATTCCGAACGACATATTCGCCCGACATTACATTTGAAGACTTTGAAAAGATAGGGCAACTTATTGAAGGAGCAAAAGCATTTTATCTTCAAACCTACAACCCGCAAAAGCCTGATTTGCCAAGAACACCGGTTGAAAACTATGAAAAAGTGGCAAATATATTAAAAAAATATGTAAACTTTGTGAAAATTAGATAAAAAACTTTACTTTTTGTCTTAAAGTGTGGTATATTATAAACATAATGAGTAAGTTCCTAGTAATAAGCCTCGCAAAAGAGTTCGGGGACCAAGTAGCAAAAAACGTCGCAGATAAGCTGAACTTAAAGTATTTGAACATTGATAAATATGTTCAATATTCTATCGCTGAGCCAGAAAAAATGCTTGAAAAGTGTGGTAAGGAATACTACAATCAACAAGTAGTCAAACATTTGGAGGTTGCAATAGGGTTTGAGGATACATTGTTCTTTTGTGGGTATTCTACATTTATGAAAAATCAACCTTATTTCTTTGATTTCCAAAAGATTTATTTGGGATTGTCGTTAAAACAACTTCAAAAACTCGATGAAAAAGATAAAATTATCAACAAAATCGCATTCCCAGATAGACATAGGTTTCTGTCAAAGAACGCTAAAAAAGTTAAAAGTCGGGAACTGAATGTTGAAGCTTTCGCTAATTTAGTAATCAAAGAGGCCAATAAATGAAAATCAATCAAAAATCCATAAACACGCTTAGAGTTTTATCTGCAGAAATGATTTCAAATTCGCAAATCGGTGATACAAGAGTATGTTACAACTTGGCATCGGTCTTTTTTGCATTATTTAAGGACCAATACAATTTTTTTGGTGGCAAAGACAATGTCAATCGTGATAGACTCGTAATTGCAGACACAAACGCAACTCCACTTCTTTATGCGTCGTTGCATCAGTTTGGAGTGGGCTTGACTGTTTCAGATTTGAGAAATTTTGGTGCGGAAAAAGGCAAAACTCCAGCAATGCCAAACTCAGATACAGAAGGCGTTGACGCAACCATAACCAGCAAAAGTCAAGGTATAGCAACCGCAGTTGGACTTGCACTTGCAAGCCATTCAATATCTGCGAAGTTTAATGTTCAGAAGTTTAACATAATTTCAAACTACACTTATTGCATAGCAACAACAGACTGTTTGGAAGAAGGTATGTCGCAAGAAGCAATAAGCCTTGCAGGAAGCCTAAAACTTTCAAGATTGATTATCTTGTGTGCTGTGTCAAAGGCCAGCAGTGGAGAAAAAGTCAAAAAGAAATACGAGGCAATGGGCTGGAAGGTTGTCAAATCCGGCGGAAACAACTTTTTGACAACTTCGCTTGCAATAAAGCGTGCAAAAATGAGCAATAAACCTTGCATAATCTTCTTTGAAAACAAGGACAAAGACGCTGTTTTGAAAAAAATATTGTCTTATCACGAAGTCGAAAAAATGAAGGCGGATTTTGGACTTAATGGAAGTTATAGAGTGTCAAATGAGGTTTCGCAGTTTTGTAGCAGGAGTTATAGGCGTCTTAAAGTTGAAAATAACAAATGGCAAAAAAGGGTTGTTATTTACAAAAACACTCACCCAAAACTTTCTGAAGATTTGAATGAGTATTTCGTAAAAAACAAACTGCAACTTACCAAAAAACTTAAAACAAAACTAGATGAAATCACAAACCTAGATGACGCAAATAAAATTATTGTCAACGAAATCAAATCGGCAAGGCCTTGCCTTATGCTTGCGAGTATTAAAGATAGATTCATTCCGAAACTGGACTATCAAAACGATATCAATTTTTCAAAACTCAATAACAGGGCGAGAAATATCGTTTTTGGCAACAGAGAAAACTCGATGGCGGAGGTTGTTGCGGGGATAAGTTTGTATTTTGATGCACCGACTTATTCGTTTGTGCCTATCTGCATTTTCAATCAGATGTTGTCGGGGGTTGAGCACTCTGCGGCCGCAGGACTTCCGGTTTTGTATGGTTTTTATCAAAGTGGAAGTTGTGTAAACCAACAAAAAACAAATATCGAAATTTATGGACAAATAGAATGGCTTCGAAGTCTTAGAAATATCAACATCTTCAAGCCTGCGACATCGCTTGAACTTCTTGCGTGCTATAACCTAATCTACGACAACGAACAAACTTCTTGCCTTATTATCCCTCAACAAGAGTATGATTATGTTGCAAGCAGTTTTGAAAACGCTAAAAAAGGTGCTTATGTTTTAGTTGAAGATGAGAATTATACAAAAACATTGGTTGCAAGCGGAAATGAAGTGCATATTGCAATGAAAGTGAAAAAACTCTTAAATGATGAAAAAATAAACTTAAAAATTGTTTCTGCACCAAGTATTTCAATATTTGAAAGCCAAAGTGAAAAATATCGTCATTCAATTATTGACGAGACAAAAGAGAAAATTTATGTGCTTACAACCACAAACAATTTTTCAATCAATTTGAAAGAAATTTCAGCAATAACTTATATCAATATAAACAATTTTACAAACAATGCAAATGAAATAACAGAAGAATTGATAAAAACAATAAAAGACGAAATAAAATCAAAATAAAAAAAACAAGTTTTTCTCAAACTTGTTTTTTTGTTGAAACTATTTTTCTCGAATAATTTCAGTAACTACCTTTCCATTAATGTTTCTAGTTGTTGTTCTAACAGATTTTTTCTTTGAGAATCTTCCCATATCTCCAAAAACCATATGAGTTACAACTCTGCCATTTTCGTCGACTGTTTCAATGTATTTTACATCTCTTTCAAAAACTTGTGCCACTTTCCAACCCTCCTTTCTCTCGTTTACGATATATTTATATCACATTTTTTTATATGTGTCAATACCCAATTTTTGATTTTTTTAGAATTCCTTAGCGTTGACCTGGTCGGTTTGTTTTTGTTTGTCTAAGAATTTTGCGTTAAATTTAATCAATTTTGTTGTTAACAAAACATCAAACTCGACAACTTGTTTTAAGAAGTGTATCATATCCACGTCCATTTTTTCAAGCCTATCTTCTTTTTCATAGTCAGTGAGCATTTTGTAGATTTGTTTTGTAGTCTTTAAAGTTCGATTATAAGAGCTGTCGAGTTCAAAAGCCAAGAGATTTGTGTTGGTGCTTGAGGTGAGAACTTGTGTTTTGTTATATTCTTTCACCATCACCCTAACTGTAAGAAGTTGGAGAAAATTCATAAAACTTGAGGGAGTTGATAAGGAGTCTGGGTTTATGACAGTATTGTTCAAGACCATCTCTGCTTTGTTTTGCAATAAGTGAAGCCCGGCGAGAAGAACTTTAAGTTTTGCATCAATCAATGGTGCTTGCATTTCTGTTGGGAAAGAAGAAATTTTGTTTGATTTGTTTGTTATTTTTGCTTCAATTTTTTTTAAAACACTAAATTTTTTCATTTTTTTACCCTCTTTTTATAATTTTTTTTTGAAATCAAAGCGATAAATCTTGTATTTCAAGAAGTTTGATGTAAAATTTTTGATTTAATTTTCTAAGTCCTTGGAAGTCTTCTATGGTTTGTATAAAGCGGTTTGAGAATGCTTTTAGATTAAGCAGTTGATGGTATTGAATATGATTTTTTTTGCTAATAAAACCAACAAGACGTTCTGTTTCTTCGACATCATCGGCAATATTAACAAGTGAGTCCAACAAAAAGGCATCAAGTTTGGTGATGTCTTTGTTTTCAAGAACTCCAGCAATAAGTAATGCTTGTTTTTCAAGTTCTTTTTGAGATTTCTCGTCTAAAAAATTTTGTCTTTCATCCAATTCAAGTTGTTCGTTTCCGTCAAAACGCTCGATTTGGGTTTCAATTTTGTCTTTAAGTACATAATAAGAACTAATAATAAATTTGATAACGTGGTCTCGATATTTGCAAAAATCAATTCTTTCTTGCAAGTTGCCTGAGTAATTTACCTTTTTTGAGTTTTTGACAAAATGAAAAATTTCAGGGCTTTCAAGATTGGTTATTAAATCTGGGATATTTCTTTTTTCATAGGATTGCATATCGTTAACTCCTTTTTTTAATATTATCGGAAGTTGTCGTCAAGCACCCCGAAGGGGTATTTGACAGCAACTGATGGTTATTCAAACTGTGATGCCTTGATTTTATCAAGGGGTTTGTGTAAACAAACCTGCATTGCGAATTTATGAGCA
>JAFYKO010000137.1 GCA_017537515.1 Clostridia bacterium
CACTTGCTCCAAGCACTGTTGAAATTTTGGTTAAAAACATCAAAAAAGGTGTAAGCGAAGCAAGGGTGTTTGAACTTGCAAATGTTTACTTGCCAAAAGAATTGCCAATCGAAAACTTCCCAACCGAGCGTATAACCTTGTGCGGTTAAGAGGCTCTTGACTTTTGCGGTTTGTTTTTGCTTTTGGTTTAAGCCTCCATCGGTAATAAATGTTGTTGGAAGAAGTCTTGGCACGATGTGTTCGTATCCGTAAATTCTTATAACCTCTTCCGCAAGGTCGTGCATTCCTTCAAGGTCTGTTCTGAATGGTGGAACCTCAACAATAAGTTCTTTTGCGTTTTTGCCTTCTATGACATTAAATTGAAGTCTTGTGAGTATATCCGCAATAGTTTGAGATGGCACTTCAATACCTAAGAGGTTGTTTATTGCTTCGTAAGTGGTTGAAATGATTTGGGTTTGTTTTTCTTCGGCTTGAACGTCGTATGCAATGGTTGTAGACTTTCCAGCCCCAAGGCTTTCAAGAAGGTTTAATGCTCTTTTCATTGCGATTTCTGTCGTGTGGGTGTCAATTCCTTTTTCATACCTATGAGAACTGTCGCTTGCCTGCCCAAGGGCACGAGAGGTTTTTCTTACGCTTTCACGCTTAAACACAGCACTTTCAAACACTATCTCGGTTGTATCTTCTGAAACACCGCTTTCAAGTCCGCCCATAATTCCCGCAAGGGCGAGCGGGTCTTTTGCGTCGGCAATAACAAGGTTGTTTTCAGAAAGGTCAAATTCTTTCTCGTCGAGGGTTTTGATTTTTTCTCCCTCTTGTGCGTTTCTGATAACAATTTTACCGCCTTGAATTTTTTTAAGGTCAAAAGCGTGCATAGGTTGTCCAAGTTCGAGGAGGATATAGTTCGTTATGTCAACAATATTGTTGATAGGGTTTATTCCGCATTTAATCAACCTTTGAGCTAGGATGTATGGAGATTTTTCAATCTTAATATTTTCACAAACGGTTGCCATATAACGTGGGCAAACATCTTGATTTTTGACTTCAACTTCAAGTGATTTTTCGCTGTTTTCGTTTGGTACAGAAAAGAGGGTTGGATGTTTGAGTTTTCTGTCAAAGATTGCACAAACTTCACGAGCTAAGCCAATAATACTTTGACAATCTGGGCGGTTTGCTGTGATTGAAACATCAAAAACATAGTCATTTAGGCCGACAACGTCTTTAATATCCTTTCCAATCTGTGTATCTTCTGGAAGGATTAATATTCCATCAATACCTGCACCAGGGAAGAAGTCTTCACTTATGCCAAGTTCTTCACCACTGCAAAGCATACCATTGCTTGCAACTCCTCTGAGTTTTCCGTTTTTAATCTTAACTCCGCCGGCAAGGTTTGCACCGTGAAGTGCAGTTGGAACAACAGCCCCGACAAAAACATTTTGGGCACCTGTTACTATTTGAATATCCTCTCCAAACTCACCGCAGTTAAGTTTGCATATTTGCAAGTGGTCGCTGTCTGGGTGTTTTTCAATGCTTGTGATTTTTCCCGTAACACAATTTGAAATTTCTTCGCCGACAAACTTAACTTCGTCAACTTCAAATCCGCTTGATACGAGTTTTTCTTCTAATTCTGTTATTGAAATATCTTCTATATCTACATATTCTTTAAGCCAACTGATTGGTAATTTCATTTTTCTTTATTTTCTCCTATTTAAATTGTTCGAGCATTCTTGCATCGTTTTCGAACAATAATTTAATGTTTGGTATTCCGTATTTAAGCATTGCGATTCTATCCATACCAACGCCAAAGGCAAGGCCGGTGTAAACCTCAGGGTCAACGCCACCATTTTTCAAGACTTTTGGATGAACCATACCACCGCCAAGCACCTCAATCCAGCCTGTGCCTTTGCAGAGTTTGCAACCATCTCCACCGCACATAGCACAAGAAACATCAAGTTCTACGCTTGGTTCTGTGAATGGGAAGAAGTTTGGGCGAAGTCTTGTTTTTCTGTTTTCGCCAAACAACTCTAAGGCAAGTTTGTTGAGAACGCCGTAAAGGTCGCAAACGGTTAGGCCTTTATCAACCACCAAGCCTTCCATTTGATGGAACATTGCACTGTGTGTTGCGTCGTCGTCGCTTCTGAAAACTCTGCCCGGAACAAGCACTTTGATTGGAGGCTTTCTGTTTTCCATAACTCTTATTTGGCCTGGAGAAGTTTGGGTTCTGAGAAGCAATTTTTCGTTTATGAAAAATGTGTCTTGCATATCTCTTGCTGGGTGGTCTGCGGGAACGTTTAAGGCTGTAAAATTGTGATAATCATCTTCGATTTCTGGGCCTTCGAAAACATCAAACCCAAGGCCTTCGAAAATTCCTATAATCTCGTTTTTAATGTGAGTTACGGGGTGCAAGGCACCAATTTTTGGTTCTTTGCCTTTGATTGTGATGTCAATCTTTTCGGATTCATAACGCTTGGCAAGTTCTGCTTCTTTTATCTTTTTTTCAACACGAGCGAATTGGTTTTCCGCCCAAACTTTAAGGGCGTTGATTTCCTTGCCAAGTTCTGCACGTTCTTCTTTTGGGACTTTGCCGAGTTCACGAAGAAGGGCAGTGATTTTTCCTGTTTTGCTGATATAATTTCCTTGAAGTTCGAAAAATTCTTTTGAAGAAAGTTTCATATCTGCTTCCACTTGAGAAAGCACTTCAGAAATTTCAGTTTGTAAGTTTTTGATAATTTCTTTCATTGTCTATCCTTTTGTATTTAAAATTATAATACTATTAATAGCATAAAATTTGCGTAAAGTCAAATAAATAAACACCATTTATTTTAATTTCATAAAATGGATATATGGAGTTTTAAATTTTTGATATGGATAAATTATACATAAAAGGAGGCAACTCTTTGTTTGGGAGTTGCAAAATTGCCTGTGCAAAAAATGCATACCTACCCATTCTTGCGGGTGCGATTCTTTGCGACGGCAAAGTTACATTGAAAAACTATCCAAATTTTTTGGATATAATAAATATGACAAACATCCTCGAAAACCTCGGGGCAAAAGCGAAAATTCAAGACAAAAATCTTGTTTTGGATATGACTTCTTTAAATAATTATGAAATCCCTCACGAACTTGCCACACTTACTCGTTCTTCTATTTTTAGTCTTGGTGCTATTCTTGGAAGATTTAAGAAAGCAAGAGTTGCGTATCCTGGTGGTTGCGAAATAGGTTCAAGACCTATTGACCTACACTTAAAAGGCCTTGAAGCCTTGAATATAAAAGTCTTGGATAGACGAGGATTCATAACTTGCGACGGCGAAAATATGCGTGGAGGGGTGGTAAATCTCGACTTCCCAAGCGTCGGGGCAACTGAGAATATTATGATGGCTGGGGCAACTGCAAAAGGTGTTACGAAAATCATCAACTCGGCAAAAGAACCTGAAATTGTCGACCTTCAAAACTTCTTAAACTCTGCGGGGGCCAAAATCTCGGGAGCGGGAACAAGTGTTATTACCATTCAAGGAGTTCCAAAACTTAACTCGGTTGAATACTTGCCTATAAGTGATAGAATCATCACTGGCACATATCTTCTCGCTTGTGCTATTTGCGGAGGGGAAATAGAACTTCACAACGCAAACATTGGACACCTAGACTCTCTTATAAGCAAACTCTCTGGAAATAATTGTAGGTTTTGGAATAAAAAAGGCAGAATAATTATGCAAAGTGGCAAAAAACACAAGTCAATAAGCAAAATTGAAACGATGCCTTATCCTGGCTTCCCTACGGATTTGCAACCGCAAATTGTTGCGATGCTTTCCACTGCAAAAGGAACTTCGCTTGTTGTTGAAAACCTTTTTGAAACACGTTATAAATACGTCAACGAACTCTCAAAAATGGGAGCAGACATTATGATAAAAGACCGCTCGGCGATTATCCGAGGCGTTCCAAAACTATTTGGGGCAAGCGTTAACTCAACCGACCTTCGTGGTGGTGTCGGGCTTGTTCTTGCTGGGCTTATGGCTGATGGATTTACGACTGTTGGAAATATCCAACAAATAGATAGGGGTTATGCACATATTGAAAATGACCTTTCAAAACTAGGAGCAGAAATCAAGAGAATTCATTTTTAAAAAAAAGCGGTAACGCCGTTCAAGGGCGGGGCGGACTGAAAAGTGCCTTCGCACTTTTCGCCTCGCCGGACGGCGAGGCATACGACCTTGTCGTATAGTCCGCCCCTCCCCGTTTTTTTAACCCCCTCTCTCTTTTTTTCTTAAAAAAACACATACTTTAAAAATTTTTGTTGATAAATCTTTCAAATTATGTTATTATAAATATAATGAAAAAATTTGTTAAGATTCTAACTTTAATATTATTCTCACCAATCCTTTTTTTAAGTGGTTGTATTTTTCCAACCTACGACGACGACAGCAACGACTCCGGAGTTGAAGGCATTGCGGGATACAAAGTGTGCTATAAAAACGAAACATACACACTTGACAACACATTCGAACTGTATTCTCAATTTGTTTTGCAAGAACTTTATGTCAATTTCGGAGTTGTAAGCGACCAAAACAAAAGTTTGCTTTCCGAACACCCTCTTTCTACAAATCCAAAAAACTATGACCGTATCAGAGTCCAAGTCTTGGAAGATGATTCAATTTCAAACACCGCTTGGAAGTGGACATTTGCAAGAAGTCTTTTGGGGGCTGAAAGCTTGACTGAGTCAACCGAAACTGTGGAATACTATTCTTCACAGGTCCGACAAGAAATTTATCTTAATGAATTCCTAAACACCTACACCACCGCCCTTGAAATTGTTTGCATACAAATTGCAATGGGCGAAACGCCATACACCTACACAATCCAGACAAGTGAAACAACTCAAAACACATCAGTTTTTGCCGGTACGGTTGAAGTTAACGACCAAGATAAAACCCTTTTGCAAGAAGTTAAGACAAGATTCTCTCAAACTGCGGATTATGTGGGGCTTACCGCTGAAAATATTGAGACATTAAAGAGTTATATTTTAACCAACATAATCGGCGACACCATCACAAACACATACAATAAAATTTATTTTCAAACCGGAGTAAAAACCTACCAAAATATCCTTGACAGCATTCTTGCCTTAAGTCCAAGCACGCTTTCAAAATCAATCCTAACCCCATATCCAACTGCTTATGTTAAAGATATAACCGATTCTTCTTTTAACCTCGGCAAAGATGATGACTTCTCGCACATCCAAAGCCTTGAATACCAAAGTTTTGTAATTATGCCAAGTGAAGAATCGTCATTTGGACTCTTGATGTTTAAGATTGAAAGCGAATACGATATAAGCATAACTATTCACACATATTTTGTTGAAAACAACACTCGCACCACACTTGAAACTCAAACCGTAAGTATCACTGGTTCAAGTCATATCCCTGGCGAAACTTTTGCGACAAATATGCCTCTTGGAACCATAGACGAATTTGAAAACGCTGGCACATTAAAAGCTGATTCTGAAAAAATAATTAATAACCAAAATGGAAATAATATATACTACACTCAAACCGACTCAAATATTGCGGTTTTAGATGAGAACAAAATCAGCAACAATTATGTTGAAATAGCCTTTGAAATAAACAAAACAACAGACAGAGAATACTGGCCTTTCAAAGTTGCAATACAAGGATTTATGTAAAAATTTAAAAGGTGGAATTATGACAAAAAAACAAGTAGAAATAACCAAAGAACTTGGGGATATAATCAAAATCTCCTATGACCTTCAACTCGTAAACTACAACGCAAGCGAAAACCTCAACGGGCTTATCAAGGTTGCGGAAAATATGTACAGCGAACAAATCGAAAAAGTTGCTGAAGAAATCTCAACGGGAAACTACAAAGTCGTTCTTGTTGCTGGGCCATCTTGTGCTGGAAAAACAACTTCTTCCATCCGCATAAAAAAGGCCCTTGCAAAAAGAGGCTACAACACAAAAATTGTTTCTCTTGACGACTTTTTAATAGACAGGGAAAAAACTCCAAGACTCCCCGACGGGTCTTACGATTTTGAAAATGTAACAACCATTGACATCCCAGAACTAAAAAAGTTTATTAAAAATGTTATCACAACCGGAAAAGCCTACTTGCCACATTACGACTTTATGGTTGACAAAAGAACGGGCTTCAGTAGTTTTACACTTGGAGAGAACGAAAAAATAATCTTCGAAGGCCTTCACGCCCTCAATCCAATAATTACCAAAAATATTGCAAGCAAAAATTTTTATAGGGTTTTTGTCTCTGTTACAAGCAACTTTGTTGTTGGCAAAGATGTTGTTGTCAACAATAAACAACTAAGGTATATGAGAAGAATGCTAAGGGATTATCACAAGCGAGGAACCTCAATCAGAGAAAGTGCCGAAACTTGGAAAAACGTTTGCAAAGGCGAGGACGATTTTATCACAGATTTTAAAACAAGTGTAAATTGCATTTTGAACACTACACATATGTATGAGCCACTGCTTTATGACACCTACCTTTCACCACTTATCAAAAATATAGAAAATATCGACGACGTTAACGACATTAAAAAAATATTTGAAAAAACCGGAAAACTACACAAAGAAGTTGTTCCAAAAAATTCCTTAATTTGGGAATTCCTTCCAAAAAATTAGAAAAAATAAATTTTTTACACTCTTTTTAGTGTTTTTTTTGTTTGAATTTTTAAAAAATGATAAAAATTTAAAAATAACACTTGAAAAAATCTTTGTGTTGTGCTATTATATGCAAGTTTGAAAAAAGAAAGGAGATAAATATGAATATCTGGCACGATATAGACGAACGCAGAATTCGTCCAAACAACTTTATTGCATTTGTTGAAATTGAAAGAGGAAGCAAAAACAAATACGAACTCGACAAAGAAACAGGACTCATCATCCTTGACAGAGTTCTCTTTACTGCAACACACTATCCACTTAGCTACGGTTTTATTCCAAAAACCCTCGCCCAAGACGAAGACCCTCTCGACGTGTTCATTCTTTGCAACCAATCAATTCAAAGCGGAAGAATTGTTCAATGCTACCCAATCGGCGTTATCAATATGTCTGACCAAAGCGAACAAGACGAGAAAATTATCGCAGTTCCATTTGGCGACCCAATCTACAACAGATACACCGACATTTCAGAACTTCCAAACAACCTTGCTCTCGAACTTTCACACTTCTTGTCAACTTACAAACAACTTGAAAACAAAAAAGTTGAAATCAAAAGCATTGAAGGCCACGAAGAAGCTGCAAAACGCATTGCCGAAAGTATGGAAGCATACAAGCAAAGATTTGGAAACAAAAAATCAGATAAGTAATCAAACGCAAACCACAAAGGTTTGTTTTTTTTAATAATTGCTTAATTGTTTTGTCAAAGGATTTTTAATACACCCAGTGGCGATTAAAAATTATTGTTTTAAAAACCACAATAATAAACATTTTCGATTTAAAAAAACCTAAAAATATCAAAAATACCCCCTTTACAAAACCAAAAAAGTATGGTATAATACCGATGTAAATAGGAGAGAAAAATATTTATGAATTCAAATATGATGAATATGGAAATAAGCACTTACGGGACAATCGGGGGCAGAAAAATTACAAACATTGTTTCTGCTGTGGAAATTGAAGTACAAACTAAAAGCATAAGCCTTTCGGCAACAAAAAACCTACCCGACTTCAAACTTTTTGAAACTCAAAAACGTTCGACCCGCAAATCAGTCCTCAAACAAATCGTCAAAAAAGAAAACGACTTGGGGATAAGGCATTAAAAAAATTCTGCTTTTCGGCAGAATTTTTTTTAACGGGCAACTTCGCCATGCATTATGAAGACAAGTGGCAGTGCCACCATTCCAGTGAACTGACGCTTCTTAATTGCTGAGCCCCCCAACCAGTGGCGGGCGTAGGTTCCCTGACAACTTCGTTGTCGCAAGAAACCTACACTCCGCCACCAAGATTGAGAACAAAGCAAGGTTTCAATAAATGACAATAACCGGTGTATGGATGGGAGCTTACACCGCCACCGTTGTCTATATAATAGACTTTTAAATTATACCGATTCAATGCCGGTATCTGCATATACCACTCAATAGACCTTAGCCAATAACCAGCAATATATTGGCCATATTCTGTTGCATAATCAGTTTCATAATTAACTGGTTTTATTGCTGTTGCATCAGTGAAAAATGTTGAATATAAAAAATTATCGTTAGATAAATTTGCTAATATAAAAAATTTATCTTCAGTTTCATTATCGTTAGTTATCAATGTTTGTGGTGATATATAGTTGTCATTTATATTCATTGTAGCCTGCATTGAGTTAAGAGTATCGTCAAAATCTAACTTAGTCCATTGTCCAGGATTTTCTTTTATATTTGTCCCCCCATCCCAACTCATTTCTAACCCTTTTTCAGAAACAAGCAAAACATTTCCATAATCATTTGAATTATAGGTAAATTTTTTATTTCCTTTATTATAATGCAAATCATAATCTGGATTAAAGGCAAACTCTTGTGAGTTATTTTGAATTGAACCAGCCACAATCCAACGCACTGGCTCGAATCTATACCAATTTATGTTGGGAGTATTTCCGTTCACATAAGGGGTTTCATAATAAGCATATTTAATTCCATTATAAGATGCATATTGCATAATTCTACCACTATCATACTGAATTGTTATCTCCGAATTTTCGAGAGCAGTGTTAAGGGTTGCGTTTAACTCTTCGGAAACTGCACTTTGTGGATATTCGCCTATTTCTACATAATATTTATATGGTTTGCCTTCAGCATATAGGGCATTAGTGTTTTCCGCTGCACCATTTTGCCCATACTCATAAACATAATAATGGTCAACCTCGCAAGAAATAGAAACCTCTGTTGTAATGTTTGCACAATCTAAAATCACAAATTCACCTGTTGCATACTCCCAAGTGTAGTTATCACTTGCAACACCTTCAACTTGAATAATTGAAGGCAACATATTGTAACCATTATCTTTGTTTATTGTCATTTTAAATTGCCCACTTTGAGGCAAAATTACACCATTTTCTGTTGAGGTAGTACAATTTTTCAAATCATAAGTTAATGCATAGCCATTAAGC
>JAFYKO010000138.1 GCA_017537515.1 Clostridia bacterium
CACTTGCTCCAAGCACTGTTGAAATTTTGGTTAAAAACATCAAAAAAGGTGTAAGCGAAGCAAGGGTGTTTGAACTTGCAAATGTTTACTTGCCAAAAGAATTGCCAATCGAAAACTTCCCAACCGAGCGTATAACCTTGTCGCTTGGAATGTATGGCAAGTCAGAAGACTTCTATTCATTGAAAGGAAGCATCGAGGCCCTTGCTGGTGCAGTTGGCAAAGAACTTAAATTTGAAGCAGTGGAGAAAGCTTACCTTCACCCAACAAGAAGTGCAAGTATAATTATGGACGGCGAAGTTGTGGGAGTTATGGGCCAAATAAGATACGAAATAACCGAAACTCTTACAGTTGGCAATGAAATTTTTGTTGCGGAAATTGATTTTGATAAGTTTATGAGACTTGCAAATTTTGAATATGCTTACAAAAACATTTCAAAACACCCAGCAATCAAAAGAGACCTCGCACTTGTCGTTCACGAAGAAACAACAACCGGCGAGGTTGAAGAAATAATCAAGCAAACCGGCAAGAAAGTTTCAAAAATCGAACTTTTCGATGTTTATCAAGGCGAGCAAGTTCAAGTGGGATTTAAGAGTTTTGCTTATCACATAACATTTTCCGCTGACGAAAACCCAATCACTCACGAAGAAGTTGATTCAAGCATAAAGAAAATTCTTTATCGCCTTAATGAAAAACTAGGTGTTGTGATAAGAAATTAATAAAAACAAAGAACCTTTCATAACAAAGGAGAAAAATTGAAAAAAGAAGCTGAAAACATAAATTTAAAAGTAAACTCAGTTGAGGACTTTTATTCTGGTTTTTCGGACAACGGAACCAAGATTGTCTACCGCAAAATTGTGGATTATATCAACGACAGTGCAAAGGCCTCATCCACAAAAACACCTCTCAACATTAACATAAAAATCAAGGACCTTAAATCCAAAGAAGAGATGGATGAATGTGCGAACACACTTAAGTTTTATTATAAAAACGAAATTGAGGACAAAAAGAGTGAAATAAAAACCACAACAAGCATAGCCTTTTTGCTTCTTGCTGTTGGCGTTTGTGTTTTGCTTCTTTTAGAGTTTTTAATCCCTGCCGTTTGGCCATATTTCTTCAGAACGCTTTTTGAAATTATGGCGTGGGCATTTGTATGGGAGACTGTGGACTTGTTTTTCTTCCGTAGGACAATACAAAAACTTGACCTGAGAAAACTTACAAGGATTTATAATAGCAATATTAATATCACCTAAACAGCCATTGTGCTGTTTTTTTGTTGGGGTGGGGCGATGCCTCTTGGCGGGCCGAAGGCCTAGGCAAGAAGGCGTGCCCCACGAGCTGTAAAACCTTAAAAACAACTTAAAAATTTTTTGAAAAAATGAAAAACCACTAAAAATGCAAATTTTTATAATTTTTTTTAAATAAATAAAAAAATTACTTGACAAATAGCAAAAATATTTGTATCCTAAAATTAATGCAACACAGCGAAAATACAAATTGGTACAAAATTGACAACGCAGGAAAAATGTTTCAAGCAGCACACCAGCCATACAGTGATGCTGTCTACAGAATTGCTGTCAATATGAAAGAAGATATAAAGCCGGATATTTTGGAAAAAGCGGTAAACGACCTTCGCTACAGATTTCCAAGCTTTTTTGTCCACGTCAAGAATGGCTTTTTTTGGAACTACCTCGAAACAAACAAAAAGACTTTCAGAGTCCAAGAGGAAACCGCTTTTATAAATCAATACATCAACCCAAAGAAAAATAATAATTACGCATTTGCAATATATTATTACCAAAACCGAATCAGCCTTGAATGCCTTCACGCAATCACAGATGGTTATGGGGCATTGGAGTTTTTGAAATCCATTTTGTATCGCTATCTTGAAAGACAAGGACACGAGGTTGAAACCGAAGGGATTGTAAGAACCAAAGACGAAACCCCAACACCAGAAGAGGTTGAGGACTCTTACAATAAATACTACACAAAAGATAAGGTTGCAAGAGAAAAAATACCAGTTGCATATTATCCCAAAGGGCAAAAACTTGACAAAAGCAAGGGTTTTGGTGTAATATATGGGAAGATGGACAGCGGTGAGCTTTTAAAGGTTGCAAAAAAACATAATGCAACAATAACGCAATACATCTCAGCCCTCTACACATACAGTGTTATAAAAATGCATAAAGATAAATTCAAAGGGAAACCTATAACCACTTGCATTCCTGCAAATGTAAGAGGGTTATTCCCATCAAAAACCTTGAGAAATTTCTCGCTTGCATTTTATTGTACAATACAGCCTAAACACAAAATGACATTTCAAGAAGTCTTAGAAGAAACAAAAAAAGCATTTGAGAGGGAAATGCAAAAAGAAAAAATGCAAAACTTTTTGAATGCAAATGTAAGACTTGAAAAAATGTTTATTATGAGGATTTCTCCACTTCCACTCAAAACTCTTGTAATCAAAATCGGCAAAAAACTTATCGCCGACAGAAAAAATACAAGAAGTGTTTCAAATTTAGGAATTCTCAAACTGCCAAAATCAATTGAAAAACATATTATCGACGTCGAATGCTCAAACACCGACGGTATGTCAATTATGACTGCGAAAAATATTGCAACAATCAGTTTTGTGAGGAGAATTAAGGAAACAGAAATTGAACAATATTTTTTCAAAACCCTTGCAAAAGAAGGGATAAAAATCGAAATTCAATCAAATTTGGTTGAAGAAATAAACAAACCAAAAAAGAAAAGAAAGGAGGAAAAGTAAAAATGCTTTATTGCACAAATTGTAAGGTTCACATATCCACAAAAACGGAATACTGTCCACTTTGCCACCAAAAACTTGCGGGAAGTGGTGAAGAATGCAAAAAAACATTCCCTGAAATGAAAAAACCGCTTACAAACAAATTGAAGAATTTCAAACTTGCATTTTATATTATTTGCCCAATAATTATGGCCATTACTGTTCTAGTAAACTTGTTGACATACAGCGGAGTTTTGTGGAGTATTATTGACGTACTTGGACTAATCTATCTATGGATATTCGGAATGTGGTCATTTGAAAAGGATGGTGCCTTGGGCAAGAAAATTATTGTCAACACCATTGCAATAAATATCCTAATCGTGGGCATAAATATTTTTGGATACAACCTTGCGACGTTGCCAAATCAACTTTGGTCTTTGACATACGTTGTGCCATTCGTGATGATTGCAGGCCTGCTTGCGTCTCATATAGTAACTTTTGTTAAGAGTTACAACATAAAAGACTTTTTCTTCTCTCAAATCTCGATATGCTTTATGGCAATAGGAGTGTTTGTGCTGGCAGTATGCGGGTTTGCAACGCAAATATATCCAGCAATAATA
>JAFYKO010000139.1 GCA_017537515.1 Clostridia bacterium
AGTCGACCTCGCAAATGAAGGTCTTATTGAAAAGGAGGATGCACTAACCCGCATTGAACCGGAAAAAATTTCAGAGCTTTTGCACTCAAATCTTAACCTAAACGAGAATCACAAAGAAATTGCCGAGGGTATTCCTGCAAGCCCAGGCGGAGCGTGTGGAAAAATTTGTCTTTCAAGCAAAAAGGCGAAAGAAGTTTTTGAAAATGGAGAAAAAGCAATTCTCGTTCGTCAAGACACCTCTCCAGAAGATATTGAGGGAATGGCTGTTGCAGAAGGTATTCTCACGGCAACTGGAGGAATGACCTCTCACGCCGCAGTTGTTGCAAGAGGTATGGGAAAAGTCTGCATAAGCGGTTGCGAAGCCCTTGACTTCACCGCAAAAGGCGTTAAAATAGGCAGAAAAACCTTCAAGGAAGGCGATATCATTTCTTTAGACGGAAACACCGGCAAGGTTTACGGAGAAGAAATAGAATTATCCAATGATATTCAAAACAAAGAACTTGAAGTCTTGCTTTCTTGGGCTAAAGAAAATAGTGATTTGAAGGTTTACGCAAACGCCGACACGCCAAAAGACGCACAAAACGCAAATCTTTTCGGAGCAGAAGGCATTGGCCTTTGCAGAACAGAGCATATGTTTTTTGGTGCTGAAAGAATAAAAGAAATGCGAAAAATGATTCTCTCTCAAACCAAAAAAGAAAGAGAACTTCCACTAAAAAACCTATTATCTCTTCAAAAAGCAGACTTTGAGGCGATGTTTAAGACAATGAATGGAAAACCTCTTACAATTCGCCTTCTCGACCCACCACTTCACGAATTCTTGCCTAAAACAAAAGCAGAAATAAACGAAATTGCTATTGAAATGAATATTGAAGCAAGTGAGGTGGAAAGCAGAATTGAAGCACTAAAAGAAGTAAATCCAATGCTTGGACATCGGGGACTTAGGCTTGCTATAACTTATCCCGAGATTTACGAAATGCAAACAAAAGCAATTTGCCAAGGAGCTATCAATGCAAGCAAAAAAGCTGAAAACAAAATACCGGTTGAAATAATGATTCCACTCACAAGTGATTTAAACGAATTTTTGTTTGTTAAAGAGATTGTAAAAACAACCGCAGAAAAGACAATCGGCGAAAGAGATCTTGACGTCAAAATTGGAACTATGATTGAAACCCCACGAGCAGTTATGATTGCAGGCGACCTTGCAAATGAATGCGACTTCTTCTCTTTTGGAACAAACGACCTCACCCAATTGACTTACGGATTTTCAAGAGACGACAGCGGTAAATTCATAAACCACTATATTGAAAAAGGTATTTTCAAAACAGACATATTCAAAACCATAGACACTCAAGGCGTTGGAAGACTACTTGAAATAGCAATAACAAGTGCAAAACGCATAAACCCAAATATCAAAATTGGTGTTTGCGGAGAACACGCCGGCGACCCAGAATCAATTAAATTTTTCAAAAAACTCGCCATCGATTACATTTCCTGCTCAGTATTTAGAGTTCCTGTGGCAATCATCGGGGCGTCGTAAAAATGAAAATTATTTTCCAGAAAATTTGAAATTGCTTCGCCAAGAAAAAGGAATCAGTATGTCCTTGCTTGCTAAAAAACCAGAAGTTAGCCTTAGTGTTATCAGTTATTATGAGCGTGGGATAAGGACCTACGCTACCAGTCCTCATCACGCTTGCCGAATTCTTTAAAATTTCCCTCAACGAACTTTGTGCTATGCCTTTTTACTCCTGAATCTAAACCATATTCCTTTAATTTTGAACAAAATAAGAAAAATAGTCCGTTTTTATGGCGTTTTTACAAAATCAATATTTTAAATATTGTACAAAATAATCGAATATTACTAATATGCGTATTTTGACTCTTAATGCATTATAATAGGGGCTATGGAAAGAGAATTCGTACAAAAAAGATATGCAACCATTCGAAATGCACATCAAATTTCTGCAAGGAAATTAAGTTTCGCACTCGGACAAAGTTCTGAGTATATCAACCAAATTGAAAATGGCAAAATGATGCCGTCAATAGATGGCCTATTTAACTTCTGCGACTTTTTCAATATCACCCTTAGTGAGTTTTTTGATTCATCTATGAACTACCCTATCGAATTTAAAGGTATTATAAGAGAACTCAACAAACTTGACAGCCTCGAGCTCAAGCAAGTCAGCGACCTTTTAAGACTTATTACTTCAAACAAAGATAAAAAGTCAAAAAGCAAAGATATCGCATAAGGTGAAATAAAAAAACCTATAAGCCCTCTTTTGTTAAAAAAAGCGGTTATGGGTTTTTTATTGTTTTTGACAAGTTTTTAACAAAGCAAAAAGCCCCAAGGAAATTCCTTGAGGTTTTTTCACACACAAATATTAATTTTGGGGGGAAATTATTTCAATTCTACTGTAGCACCAGCTTCTTTGAATTTAGCTTCCATTGCTTTAGCGTCTTCAGCTGAAACATTTTCTTTGATTGTTGATGGAGCGTTGTCTACCATAGCTTTTGCTTCTGAAAGTCCAAGAGCTGTAAGTTCTCTTACAACTTTGATAACTGCAATTTTGTTTGCACCAGCTTCTTTAAGAACAACGTTGAATTCAGTTTTTTCTTCAGCTGCTGGAGCTGCTGCACCTGCTGCTGGAGCTGCTGCAACTGCTACTGGAGCTGCTGCTGAAACGCCGAATTCTTCTTCCAATTTTTTTACGAGTTCACTAACTTCAACGATAGTGAGAGTTTTAATATCTTCAATAATTTTGTTAATAACTGCCATTTTAAATTTTCTCCTTTTTTGTTTATGGTCTTAAATATTTTTTGATTGATTTTCAATAGTTCAATCCAACTATTTTTTCAAAATTACTTTTCAGCAATTGATTTGATGGCTCTTGCCATAGAACAAGTAGGTTCATTAAGCACATAAGCGAGGTTGCGTATAGGTGCTTTGAGAAGGCCGAGAAGCATAGCCAAAAGAGTTTCTTTTGATGGTAGTTTTGCGAGTGCTTCAACTGCTTCTTTATCTACTACTTTTCCGTCCAAAATACCAAACTTGATTTCAAGTTTTTTGGTTTCTTCGATTGTTTGCATCAAAATTTTTGGCATAGAAACTTCGTCTTCATTTGAAAAGGCAACTGCAGTTGTTCCTTCCAAAAATTTGTCGCAACCTGTGATGCCAAGGTCGTTGAGTGCACGAAGCATAAGGCGGTTTTTGTAAACCTTGTATTCACTGCCATTTTCACGGAATGCTTTTCTCATTTTGTAGTCAGCATCCACTGTCAAACCACGGTAATCAACGAAAGCAATAGATTTTGCATTTGAAATTTTTTGTTTGATTTCTTCAACAATTAATTTTTTTGCTTCTAAATTTGCGCTCATTTTTCTCTCCTTTTAAGTGAATTGTGGTATTTTCTACAATTCTCTGTTTGTGTGTGGTAAAAAAGAAAACAAACCTTCCAACGCCGAAGAAAAAGCGTTTGGAAGGTTTTCATATATCAAACTTTCGCAATGCTTTTGCCTCGGCAAGCGTCCAAATAAATGGACTTTACACCGAATTTTCGGCACTTGCTGTCTTTGGGAAAAGATTATATTTTATTTTTACTCCCCTATTCTAGCACAAAAAAACAACCTTGTCAATAGGTTTTTTAAAAATATATTGACTTTATGAAAAAAAATGTTAAAATATATACTATGTTAAAAGTTGTAGATATAAATTATAGTATTAACGCTAAACAAATACTAAAAAACATCAACCTCGAATTTCAGGACGGCGAAATAACCGTAATAACTGGTGGGAACGGAAGTGGCAAAAGCACTCTTCTTAATATTATTGGCGGAATCACAAAGCAAGACAGCGGAAAAGTTTTTCTTGACAACGCCGAAATCTCCAACCTCCCAGTTTTCAAGCGTTCGAAACTTGGGCTTTCTTTTGCATTCCAACAACCTGTTAAATTCACAGGCATTTCAGTTAAACGCCTTTTGGAAATAGCCGAAAACAAGCAAACAAACATCTCAACCGCCTGCGACTACTTATCCCAAGTCGGTTTGTGTGCAAGAAATTACATCACACGAGAATTCAACAACGAACTTTCTGGTGGCGAGCGAAAAAGAATTGAAATTGCCCTCAGTCTCGCACAAAATTCTCAAAATTGCCTATTTGACGAACCCGAAGCCGGCATAGATATGTGGAGTTTTGACAGCCTTGTTTCAATATTCGAGCACCTTAAAAAAGAAGGTAAATGCGTGGTTATCGTAACGCACAACGAAAAAATTATTGAAATCGCCGACAAAATTATTGTTTTAAATAACGGCAGTCTTGAATATGTTGGTAATAATGAAAAATTCAAACAACTCTTACCAAATTTATGTTCAAAACTCACAGGAGGTAAATAATGGATAAAATTACTCAAGACCTACTCTCAGACGTGGCAAACCTTCACAAAATCCCAGCTTGGGCGTTCTCATTTAGAGAAAATGGAGAAAGCAAAGTAATTAATTCGTCTGCAAATATTGAAATTGTTAAAAAAACCGACAAACCCGGCGTGGATATTTATGTTAAAGACAATACTATAAATGAAAGCCTGCATATTCCAGTAGTTATCACAATCGGCGGAATAAAAGATATGGTTTACAACGACTTCCATATCGGTAAAAACTGCAATATTTTCATCGTTGCCGGATGCGGGATTCACACAAATAAAAGCGAAAGTTCACACAAGGGTATCCACACCTTCGACATAGGTGATAATAGCCGAATAACCTACATTGAAAGGCATATAGGCAAAGGCGACGCAAAAAAAGAACTTTCGCCAACAACCGTTATACGCCTAGGCGAAAATTCAACTTTTGAGATGAAAACAAACCAAATCTCTGGCGTGTCCCTTGCAAAACGTACTACAGATGCTTTCGTAGGCAAAAACGCAAAATTTATCGTCAACGAAAAAGTTTTAACAGAAGAAAGCCAAATAGCAGATAGCTATTTTAATATTGAACTTAGCGGAGACAACTCCAAAGCGGAAGTTGTCAGCCGAGTTGTTGCAAAAGGCGACTCAAAACAATCATTTGAGAGCAAACTTATTGGCAAATGCGAATGTTTTGGGCGTGTTGAATGCGACGGTATAATAATGGATAATGCAAAAATTTACTCAACCCCAGCAATTCAAGCAATGCACAACGCCTCAAGCCTGACACACGAAGCCCAAATTGGCAAAATCGCCGGCGAACAACTTCTAAAACTTATGACCCTCGGCCTCACTCAACAAGAAGCCGAACAAGAAATCCTAAATGGTTTTTTAACCTAAAGCCTCAACCACTGCCAGCATTTGGCAACTTTTTTTTACTGTCTTATTCAGCCAGCAAAGAAAACGCAAATAGCAAAGTAAATGAGTTTTAGTTGTATTTAGAATAACATAACACTCAAACACATAGCAAGCCATTTCGGCTCGGTAGACTTCCTTTATAGACGGGCGTTTTATTAAGTTTAGCAAAAATTTGAAAAATTTAATCATAAGTTTTTTCTTTTTTTATTGACAAATTAAGAATTATGGTATATACTAATGGTGGATAAAGATACAGAGTGAGCTCTGCAACAGCAGTTCTTCGACATCTTTATCTTTTTTTATGTCTTTTTTCCAAATGACGCAAAAGTGATTTATCTATTGGATTTTTTATTCGCATATCAGAATGCTTCTTACCTAAATCACGGTTTTAGTTGTATTTAGAATAACATAACTCTCAAACCAATAATAGCCATCCGTGATGCACTCTTACGTTTTAGTTGTATTTAGAATAACATAACTCTCAAACCAAGTCTGAAAAAACAAAAACAACGTTGAAGTTTTAGTTGTATTTAGAATAACATAACTCTCAAACTAGTTGGCTATCAAAGATATAAGGGCGGATGTTTTAGTTGTATTTAGAATAACATAACTCTCAAACGCAACTCTTGATTTAGACCTTTGCAGAAGCGTTTTAGTTGTATTTAGAATAACATAACTCTCAAACTGAATAC
>JAFYKO010000140.1 GCA_017537515.1 Clostridia bacterium
ACGACTTACGATAGTCTCAACTTCTTCAAATGTTTTGATTTACCTCTTGCCAAGTTTGAACTCGTAAAAACACTGGAGGAGGCATACTCGTTTGCTGAAAAAGTGGGCTATCCGCTTGTGCTTAAAATTTCAAGCAGGGAGGTCAGTCATAAAACAGATGTTGGGGGAGTGGTTGTTGGCATAAACAACAAAACGCAATTAGGCATTGAGTGGAAAGCACTACAAAAAAGACTTAAAGACAAAAACCTTCTTGAAACACTTGATGGAATTGTTATTATGGAGCAAATCAAGGACACTGCTCGTGAATTTGTTGCTGGCGTAGTTAAAAAAGAAGGCGTGGGGCATATGGCGATGTTTGGTTTAGGCGGGATTTTTATTGAAGCCTTAAACGAAGTGGCGTTTACGCCTTGCCCTATGAAAATGGCAGATGCCTTAAAGCTAATTGACTCCACAAAATGCAAAAATCTTTTAGGCAAAGTGAGGAATTATGAAGCAGTCGACAAAACAAAGCTTGCAAATATACTCTTGAAAATGAGTAAAATGCTTGAAATTTGCCCAGAAATTGCGGAGATTGATATTAACCCTATTATTGCAAACAAAGAGGGAGAAATTGTTATGATAGACGCAAGGGTGGTTGTTTAAATCTCATAGAATTATCTTAATATGGTTCTTATATTCACTAAACTTTCATATAACTGAAATATGAAAGTTTTTTCTTGGAAAATTAAAAACAAAGGTTTTTTCAAAAAAGCGGGAGTGAACATAATCATTTTTTCTATGCTTCTTACAGTCTTTGCATTTTCGTATGCTGGGGGAACGCTACAAGTGTTTAATGGCCAAAGTACAAACGGAGCGATTTACTCCGGCAATAAAAATTCAAATAATATTTCACTTATGTTTAATGTTTATTGGGGTGATGAATATCTTGATGGAATCTTGAAAACTCTCAATGAACACAATGCGAAGGTAACTTTTTTTGTAGGTGGCGTGTGGGCGAGCAAGAATGAAGAAATGTTGAATAGAATGCTGAAGGAAGGTCACGAGCTTGCAAATCACGGTTACAATCACAAAGACCAAAACAGGATTAGTCAACAAGAAAATTACAACGAAATAAACCAAACGCATCAAATTGTAAAAACCCTTACCGGGGTTGAAATGAACTTATTTGCACCTCCAAGCGGTGCTTATAATGACACAACATTGATGGTTGCTGAAAACTTAGGTTATAAGACAATTATGTGGACCAGAGATACTATAGACTGGCGAGATAAAGACAAAAATCTGATTATGTCTAGAGCAATCAAAAACGCAAGTGGGGGAGATTTAGTTTTAATGCACCCAACCGAAAAAACGCTTGAAGCACTACCTGAAATCTTACAAGAACTCAAAAAAATTGGGCTTAATATAACAACTGTATCACAAACTATTGCACAGTAAAATCATACAATATATAGTGTATTATGCAAATGCATAATACTTTTGGTTGTGGGTTTTTAAGTTTTTCTAAAATGCAAATTAAGTTTTTCATAAGAGCTTGAAAGCTGAATATTATGCTAAACAAGGTTGCAAATTTATGCGACTTTTATTTTTGTTGGATATATTCTTTTAAAAAAAATAAATCCCAGAAAACACAAAATTATTGACATTTTTTGTTTGTTGTGCTATCTTAATACAAAAGGAAAGTTTATGATTTTTTTAGATAACGCAAGCACAACAATGTTGTGTGAAAGTGCTGTTGAAAACTTGGTTAAATACAGCACACAAACTTACTTCAATCCAAGCTCAAATTACAGCGTGGCTTATGCTGTGGCAAAAGGGATTGAGGACACAAAAAAACTTATTGCCGAAAAATTAGGCGTCGAGTTTTCTCAAAATATCATCTTCACCGGTAGTGCAACTGAAGCAAGCAATCTTGCAATTATGGGGTCATACCGAAAGCACTTCAAAAAAATGGTTTTCTCTGTTGGCGAACACCCTTCTGTTTATCAAACTGCTATGAACCTCAAAGAATTGGGTGTTGAGGTGCTTTTTGTTAATCTTCAAAAAAATGGCGAAGTGGATTATGCAGAACTCGAAAAAGTGCTTGATGAGAATGTAAGTTTTATTTCAATTATGCACGTAAGCAATGAAACTGGGGCTATTAATGATATAAAAAGAATAAACCTCTTGCGAAACAAACTCTGCCCGAATGCTATTTTGCATTGCGATGGTGTGCAAGCGTTTGGGAAAATTCCAACCAATCTGGGTGAGTTGGGAGTAGATTTTTACACCATCTCTGCTCATAAACTCCATGGGCCAAAAGGTCTTGGGGCATTATACGTCAAAAACCCGCGAAAACTAAAACCAGTAATGTATGGTGGCGGGCAAGAATATGCGTTGAGGTCGGGAACTGAAAACGTTGCAAGCATAATGGCCTTTAAATCTGCACTAGAAGAAATCAACATTTCAAAGTCTTTTGAATATGTTGGGATGCTAAATAAAGCCTTTAAGGAAAAGTTTTTGTCTTTATTAAAATCCGAAATACAGCCGAAGTTTGTAGATAATGAAAACTTATCACCTTATATTATCAGCGTTTCAGTGGCAGGGCTTAAAGGTGAGGTTTTGCAACATATGTGCGATAGTCGTGGGCTTATGCTAAGCACAGGCAGTGCGTGTTCGTCAAAGAAAAGCGGTAACAGAATTTTGGAAAACTTGAAGTATAATCCAAGCGAAGTTATAGGAAATCTAAGAATAAGTTTTTCAAGATACACAAGCATTGA
>JAFYKO010000141.1 GCA_017537515.1 Clostridia bacterium
GGGGCTTGGGGGCGAGCGGGGGCCGAAAGCTGGGACTCGCAACCCAAATTCGTGATTTTGCCAAAAATGATTGAAATTTTATGCCAAATGTGATATAGTTAATATGACTAAATTAACTACTAGGGGAAAAACAATGGGAAAAATTATTTCATTAGCCAACCAAAAGGGTGGCGTAGGCAAAACAACTACTACAATCAACTTGTCGGCGTACCTTGCAGTTATGGGGAAAAAGGTTTTGATTGTCGACCTTGACCCCCAGGGCAACGCAAGAAGCGGCGTCGGTATCGACAAAAACGCAGACTTAAAAACAATCTACCACGTGATTGATGGCGAGTGCTCAGTCAGAGAGGCAATAATCAAAACTCCAATCAAAAACCTCGACATCATCCCAGCAACAGTGGACCTTGCTGGTGCGGAAATCGACCTCGTTCAAATGAGTTCACGAGAAAAAATACTCAAAAACATTTTGGGCCGTGTGCAAGCTGATTATGATTACATAATGATTGACTGCCCACCTTCACTCGGGCTATTGACTGTAAACGCCCTTACAGCGTCAAACTCAATTATTATCCCAATACAGTGCCACTTCTATGCACTTGAGGGCCTAAGCCAACTTATGAACACTGTAAGGCTAATCAAACAACACCTCAACCCAGGCTTGACCGTCGAAGGCGTCATACTCACAATGAAAGACAATCGCTCAAACCTCGTCGCTGAAGTAAGTGGAGAAATTTCCAAATTCTTCGGCAAAAAGGTTTACGAAACTTGCGTGCCTCACAACATAAGACTCGCCGAGGCCCCAAGTCACGGCGAACCAATCGTGGCTTACGACTTCACTTCAAAAGGTGGCGAGGCGTATTATAAACTTGCAATAGAATTGCTCGAAAGAAATAAAGATAGTTATAAAAAAATAACAAAATTAACATTGATGAATATAAGGAGAGATGTAAATGGCAACTAAAAAATTAGGAAAAGGGCTAAGTGCCTTGTTATCAATTTATGATGACGAACAAGAGGAAGAAGTGGTTGTAGAAACTGCTGAAAGAGAATTTGTGGAGAAAACAAGTGCGATATCGGAATTGCCGATTGAAGACGTTGTTATCAATCCAAACCAACCTCGTAAGAACTTCGAGGAAGGTGCGATGGCGGAGCTTGCGGAGAGCGTTAGGCAACACGGCGTGATTCAACCGATTGTGGTGAATGACCTCGGCGACGGGCGATATATGATTATTGCCGGCGAGAGGCGTTACAGAGCGGCGAGAATGGTGGGCTTGAAGACTGTTCCTTGCGTCGTGAAGTCTTACACCGAGCGTCAAGTTAAAGAGGTTGCAATTATTGAAAATTTGCAACGAGAGGACTTGAATCCGATTGAGGCGGCTCGTGCGATTAAACAGCTGATGGATGAGTACAACTTTTCGCAAGATATTGTTGCGGATAGGATTGGAAAGAGTAGGCCGGCGATTTCGCATTTGGTGCGTCTGTTGAATCTTTCGCCTGAGGTTATCTTGCTGGTTGAACAGAATTTGCTTTCAGCGGGGCATGCAAGAAACCTTGTCGTGATTGAAGATAAGGCGTTACAATACAAAGTTGCGAGAATGATTATTGACAAAAAAATGTCTGTGCGTGAAGTTGAAAAATTGGTTAGACAAATTTTGAGGCCGACTGCGAAGAAAGTTAAAAAAGAAGAAGTCAAAAGTCCTGAGCTTATAGAATTTGAGGAAAATTTGCAACGTGTGTTTGCGACAAAAGTTTCGATTCAGGGCAACGACAAAAAAGGTAGAATTATGATTGACTATTTTTCAAAAGACGACTTGGACAGAATTTATGACCTTTTGGAATTGATAAATAATAAAAAACTCACCTTGCAAGATTTGCAAAACTACAATAAACATCAAGTATGATTAAATAACAACCTTTCGAGGTTGTTTTTTATTTTTGTTTGTTGTTTTATTTTTTTTGCGAAATGTTTTTATTTCTGGTTGAAATTATTTTTTTAATTTCAATCCGTAGCTGTATTTCAAAAATTATTTTTTTAATTTCAGCCCGTAGTTGTATTTTTAATTTCTTGCCAAAAAATTGCGTTTCAAAATTCTTTTTTTAATTTCTAGCAGAATTAAAGCAAACCCGCCAATATTTCAGGATTGTTTTTTATTCAAGGTTTTAATTTGTTGTAGGGGTTGTTTTTATTTGTTTTTTTAATTGGCTTTAACAAAATATTTTTTTAATCAATTTGCAAAACGCTTTGTTTTTATTTTTATTTTTTTAATTTCCATTGTTCAAAACCCGCAGCATTAAAAAATAATTTTTTTCAACAAAATTATTTTGACAAATTTAAATTGAAAATAAAAATAAGACATTTTTAAAAACTATTTCAAATTAACAACCAATGTTTGAAATAAAAATAAATAAAATTAACATATTTTAAAGCTAGTGTTTAAATTAAATTATCTTTTTAACTTTAGCTTAATAAAAATAAATTCTTTTTTTTACGGTGGCTTAATTAAAATATTTTCAAAACCGTTTTAACGTTTTATTTAATTCTGTTGTTTAATTATTTTCTTGTCTGTGTGTTGGTTTGAATTTATTTTTTCTGTTTTAACTTGTGTTGTGCTTTAAATCATTTTTTATTTTTAGATAATGTTTTTTTAATTACAAAACGGTTTGCGAAAATTTATTTTTTGAATAACCTGATTTTTATTTGTCCAACCTAAAAAAATAAAGTATTTTAGTTAAATATAAAAACAAAACGTTTAAAATCTTTTTTTATTTTAAAATACATTCTGCAAAAAAAAGTTTTTTTGTTTTCTTGCAAAAATATTTTACATGTTTGATTATTTGTTTTTGTGTTGGATTAAATTTTTAAGTGTAGTTATTTTTTTAAATAAAAACATTATTCAAAAATTTTTATTAATCTAGTCAAAATTTTAGAGCTTGTTATTTTTTTAAAAATAAAATAATTGTTTCTGAAAAAATATTTTCATCTTTTCCGTTTTAAAAAATTTCCCTACCTCGAATTAAAAAATATTTTTAATAAAAAACATTTTTCCCTGACGAAGTTTCTGGCCAAGATGCCGGTTCTTTTATCAAAACACAATTAGTTCCAGAATGAGTCTTATGTAGTTGAAAATGGCATAAAAGTGCCCAATTCAAGCATCTTTTGGGCTTAATCAGTTACACGTGCCTGGGTTTTGGGTCGTTCGAGAGTCCTAAAACCTTCTATTTCGTAATATTTTTAAATACCGCATTTATTTGCAAGGGATTTAAAAAATAATTTTAAAAAAAAATCAATTTGCTGGCATCTGAAAAACAATTTTATTTTTAATGAGACCATAAAATCAGTTTAATTTTTTGGAAGACAATTTAAATCATTTCGCACAAAATAAAAAATACATACAATAAAAACATTCTTCTGTGTGTGAAAAAAATAATACACCTCAACTGTAAAAAATAAAAAGTTTTTATGCAATAAGAAAAAATAAATTGAATATTGAGAAATTATTTTAATTACTCTCGTTTGCAAATGTTTTTATTTTTATTCTCACATTGATTTTATTTTCAAATCACGCATTGCAATTAAAACACCACATTGCATCAAAAATGTTTTTATTTTA
>JAFYKO010000142.1 GCA_017537515.1 Clostridia bacterium
AGGATAAGTTAACAAAAGGAGGGCGGGACTGAATTTTAATTTTGAAATTGTAGTCTTGGGGATTATTGTCTTTAATACTCTTGCAATGACTTATATGGTTTTCAGGGAGCATTACAAAAAACCGGAAGTCTTGGTGTCGTGGCTCCTCCTTTTTGCGTTCTTGCCTGTTGTTGGCTTTGTGGTCTATGTCTTCATTGGCAGTGGCCTTTCCTACAAGAATCGCAGAATGCTAAAGCGGAAGAAGTTTTACAACTCTATCCAGCAGAACTATTATAATGGCATTGTCAATCATTTTGACGATGTGGAAATAAAAAACGTTCGAAAGATTGTGCAGTTTAATATCTCAAATGCTCAATCTGTGCCGACGTTCGACAACAAAATAACATATTTCTCCACTGGTCGGGAAAAGTATGAAAGTTTGCTTCGGGATATTAAAAATGCTAAGCATTCAATTAATATTGAATACTACATCTTTGCGGACGACTATGTTGGTAAGTCCATTCTCGAGGCTCTTTGCGAAAAGGCTCGGCAGGGTGTGAAAGTTAAGCTTATCTATGATTCTGTGGGTTGTCTTCGCACGCCTCGTCGATTCTTTCGCAAGCTCAAAAAAGCTGGGGGAGAGGTTAAGGAGTTTTTTCCTCCGCTCTTCTATATTCGACTGATTAACCTTAAAATGAATTACCGCAACCACCGAAAAATTGTTGTTATTGATGGGAAAATTGGTTATGTGGGCGGGGTTAATCTTCGCAAAGACCATTTGGGCGAGGTCAAGCGTCTTAGCCCTTGGCGGGATGCTCACATCAAGATTCGGGGGCAGGCGGTGCACCTCTTGCAAAACACTTTTCTCAATTTCTGGCAGTTTTGCAACAAGAAAAACACTGAGACGAAAGAATTTGTTGAGCAGGGGTATTTCCCTAAGATTGTTGGGCGTGGGAAAAGCATAGTGCAGGTGTTGACAAGTGGGCCGGATGAGGTTAAGAAAAAAGAAATTAAAGAAGCGATGGTCAAGATGATTAACCTTGCCGAGAGGGAAATTGTCATTCAGACGCCGTATTTTGTGCCCGACGAGGTGTTTATGTCTGCTCTTAAAACCGCTCTTGCTAGTGGTGTTCGGGTTCGGCTGATGATTCCAAACCGCCCTGACAAACGCTACGTTTTCAAAACCACCATCTTCTACGCTCGGGAACTTGCGGAAGCTGGGGCGGAGATTTATATGTTTGACGGGTTTGTACACGCCAAAAACCTTATTGTTGACGGGGTGATGATGTGCACCGGGACAACCAATATTGATAATCGGTCATTTAATCTCAATTTTGAAATTTCGGCCATAATTTGCGACAAGGATTTTATTTCAAAAGTTTTGAGTGTTTTCGAAAACGATGTGGAAACAAGCCAAAAAGTGGGTGTGGAGCAGTTTAAAAAGCGGAACCTATTTGACAAGTTTGAGCAAGTGTTCTTTAGGCTGTTTTCACCGCTGATGTAATTGTTATTCCGCCCCGGCGGAAAGAACATTATTTTCTCTTGCTGTCGCAAGAGGAAAGAATATTCTTTGCCCCTTTGGGGCAAATAACATCTTCCGCTCCTGTGGA
>JAFYKO010000143.1 GCA_017537515.1 Clostridia bacterium
GACAGCCAGATTTTTAATAGGATTTTGGATGAAAGACAAAGCAAACGGGTTCCCCGTCACGGTTCCTTACGGGGGTTCCGTTTGCAAAGTATTTCGCCAAAAGACATTAAAAAGATGGGTAAAGTTCCGCCGGTTCGGTAGAGAGGCGGAATGGAATATGCTATAATGTAGGAGTAAAGTTAAGAGAGCGAAAGCAGAACGGCTTTACTTTAGGCCTAATAAACACAAACAATATTTTAAATCCAACTTTCATATTTTAGAAGGTTGGATTTATTAATTCCGCCTCACTGACGCCCGGCGGAATAAAATAAGGAGTTTAAAAAAATGAAATCTTTTTATATCGTAGACCAGCGTCGGGGAAAACTTTACGGGTTGACTCTTAAAGAAGTAATGCTTTTTAGCTATATTAAAGAATTTATTCGCAGTGGTCGAATGTACTCAAAAAACATTAATGGCAAAGAGTGTTATAGGCTTTACCTCAACAAAATCCTCGAAGACTTGCCTTATATGGGGTCTTTGAAAACCATACAGCGTGCCATTGCTGGGCTTACTAAAAAAAACATTATCGTTCCCCCGCACCCTAATTCTTTGTGGTTTGAGTTTATTGAACCAAAAATAAATTTATTGTCTCAACCTAATTGGTGGAGAAAAGGAGAAGAAAATTGAAAGAAATATTAAATTACAATATGCTAAGACTTCAACAACTCAAATTGAGTTATAAAGAGGAGATGCTTTTGCACTATTTTGAAGATACTATCAAGGCTGAAGAATTGGACACCGCAACAGTTGGCGGAGTGAAGTTTTACAAGATTTCTTACAACAAAATTATGGAGGATGTTCCTACTATCGGTTGTATGTCTACCGCTCAAAGAATTATTTTAAGGCTTATTAAGAAAAATATTATTCATCGCCCAAAAGAAAGTGGTATGCGTTCTTGGTTCGCAATTTCAAGCCACGCCACATCACCCAATTTTTAATTCCGCCTCTCTACCGAGCCGGCGGAATGTATCCCTCACTTTCAATATCTTTTGGTGATATGCTTAGCAGGAAGAACGCCCGTAAGCAACCTTGACGGGCAACCTTCCTGCGTCGCCTCTCATCCAAAATCTTATTGAAATTGAGGCTTGCCACACCTCCAATTGAAGGATATTTGTTGGCTTGCTGTACGTTTGATTGAGAGGTATGGAAGGGGCGGAGTGTAGGTTCTGCGACAACGAAGTTGTCAGTGAACCTACGCCCGCCCCGAGGTTGGAGTTTGTAAATAGAATTTTAAATCCTACCTCTTCCACAAAATATAGTTTGCTTATCACTTCGCTTGTTTCGGCGTCTGGCAAGCCATATTTTTAATAAGATTTTTGCGTTTAGTCGAAGAAATTAGGTTATCCGCTAAGGTTCCTTGCGGATGTTCTAATTTCAAAGAATAAACCAAAAAGATATTAAAAAGATGGGAAAAAATTCCGCCGGTCCGTTAGGGAGGCGGAATTATTGTTCTTGTTTTATTTCCCGCAACAGTTTTTGTATTTCTTACCGCTTCCACATGGGCAAGGGTCGTTTCTGCCTGTAGTCTTTTCTGATTTCGCTTGTCCGACTGGCCCGTTTTCGATTACTTCAACTGGCTTGTATTCTGGTTGTACAGGGGCTCTTCTTTCAACGGTTATTGTGCTGTTAAGAACAATTCGGCAAACGTCTTCTTGAATCTCTTCCACCATAACATCGAAGAGTTCAAACCCTTCTTTCTTGTATGCAACGATTGGGTCTTGTTGTCCGTATTGGCGGAGGCCGATTTCGTTTTTGAGAATGCTCATTTGGTCGATGTGGTCCATCCAGTGCATATCTACAACTCGAAGCATCATCATTCTTTCAAACTCGCCATAATTGATGTTGAGTGCTTCAAATTCCGCTTTTCTGTCGTCAAGTCTGGCTTCGAGAACCTTTACAATCTTTTCTTTTAGGTCTCTTGGTTCGCAGTCGTCGACAAATTCTTTTGTAATAAGGTTTGTGCCTTTTGGGAAGAGTTTGTCTTCAAGTCCGCTGTTAAGAGGTTCCAATTCCCATTCGAAATAAGGTTTGTTTGCGTCGATATATTCGTCCACAAGTCTGCCAACATAGTCAGGGAACATCTTTAAGATTTGGTCGTGAACATCCACGCCGTCGATAACCTTGTTTCTTTCGTTGTAAATAAGTTCACGTTGTTTGTTCATTACGTCGTCGAATTGGGTTACTGCCTTACGAATTGCATAGTTTTGCACTTCGATTCGTTTTTGGGCCTTTTCGATTTGTTTTGAAAGCATACGCATTTGGAGTGGAGTTGTGTCGTCAACCTTAAGTGCGGCCGCAACTTTTTTAAGCCAATCCCCGCCAAAACGTCTCATAAGGTCGTCTTCAAGGCTTATGAAGAACACGCTTGAACCTGGGTCGCCTTGACGAGAGGCACGTCCACGAAGCTGGTTGTCGATACGACGACTTTCGTGGCGTTCTGTACCAATAATATGAAGCCCGCCAAGTTCTTGAACTTCTTGTTTTTCTTTGTCTGTGGTTTCTTTGTATTTTTTATAATATTTTTGATAAGTATCCCTTGCGAGTTGTTGTTCTGGTGAAGTTGCGTTAATAAAGCTTGTAGCAAATGAAATGTCTTCATCGCTGAAGTTTTCATCTTGCATTTGTTTCTTCGCCATAAATTCTGGGTTTCCGCCAAGTAAAATATCTGTACCACGACCCGCCATATTTGTTGCAATGGTAACTTGCCCTTTTCTTCCGGCTTGTGCGACGATTGCACTTTCTTGTTCGTGATTCTTAGCGTTCAAGATTGTGTGAGGTATTTTTCTGCGACGAAGGAGGGCTGAAAGTTCTTCTGACTTGTCGATAGCAACTGTACCAACAAGGATTGGGCGTCCAGTCTTGTGAACTTCTTCAACCTCATCCGCAACTGCGTTGAATTTTCCGTTTATTGTTGTGTAGACAATATCTGGCTCATCCCTACGGATATTTGGGTTGTTTGGTGGGATTGTAACAACGTCAAGTTTGTAAATTCCATTAAACTCTTGCTCTTCTGTCTTTGCTGTACCGGTCATACCGCTAAGTTTTTGATAAAGGCGGAAATAGTTTTGGAATGTAACAGTTGCAAGTGTTTTGTTTTCGTTCTTAATCTCAACGCCTTCTTTTGCCTCAATTGCTTGGTGCAAGCCTTCGCTGAAACGACGTCCAACCATAAGACGTCCTGTAAACTCATCGACGATAATAATCTCGTCGTCTTTAACGATATAGTTCTCGTCTCTTTTCATAATATGGTTTGCCTTGAGGGCATTCATAATATGGTGGTTGAGTTCAATGCAAGAAACGTCTGAAAGGTTGTCGACTTTGAAATATCTTTCGGCTTTGTTTGTGCCTTCTTCTGTAAGGTGGATACGTTTTTCTTTGAGTTCGATGTGATAATCTTCCTCATCCTTAAGTGTTGAAACAAACTTTTGTGCGGTGTAATACATATCACTTGACTTCATTCCACCACCACTGATAATAAGCGGTGTTCTTGCTTCGTCAATCAAGATGCTGTCCACTTCATCGACAACAGCGAAGTTGTGCCCACGTTGCACCCTGCGAGAACCGTGGATAACCATATTATCTCTAAGGTAGTCAAACCCAAGTTCGTTGTTTGTTGCGTAGGTTATGTCGCAGTTGTATGCTTGTCTGCGTACGTTTTCATCCATACCGCTGTAAATAACGCCGACGCTTAGTCCTAGATATCTATGCACCTTGCCCATCCACTCGCTATCACGTTTTGCGAGGTATTCATTGACAGTTACGACGTGAACGCCTTTGCCAGTGAGGGCGTTGAGGTATGCCGGAAGTGTTGAAACAAGAGTCTTACCTTCACCCGTTGCCATTTCTGCGATACGACCTTGATGCAATGCGATTCCACCAAGAATTTGCACGTAAAAGTGTTTCATACCCAGAACACGTTTTGACGCTTCACGAACTGTTGCGTAAGCGTCTGGCAAAATATCATCCAAAGACTCGCCCTTTTCAAGACGATCTTTCAAGATGTTCGTTTGGTTTTTTAATTCTTCTTCTGAAAGTGCAGTGTATTTCTCATCCAATTCGATGACTTTGTCTGCAATTTTTCTAAGCTTTTTAAGGCTAATGTTGTTTGCTGATGTAAAAATTCCCATAATTGTTTGTTTTTCTCCTAATTCTTCTATTGTACTAATTATTAACAAAAAAAGCAAACAAATTCGAGAAATTCATAAAAAATTTATTGTTTGCTTATTAAATATGTTAAAGAAACACTTCCATAGTGCTTTATATCCATAACTTCAAATATGTTTTGCTTTAGTTCTTGCTCCCGCAAATGCTCGCAGATTATTATGCCTTCTGGCTTTAAAAGCTTTCGCTGGTGTATCACTTCAAGGGCTGGAAGATAAAACCCCTTTTCGTATGGCGGGTCAAGGATAATTATGTCAAAAACCTCTTTTGTGGTTTCAAGGTATGTCAAATAATCGCTTTTATGAACCTGGATTTCAGTTGTACCATCAAGTTTGAGAGAAGATAAGTTCTTCTTGGTCAAATCAACGCTTTTTTGATTCACATCCACAAAAACAACCTTATTCGCCCCACGGCTTACCGCCTCAATACCAAGGGCCCCGCTTCCTGAAAACAAATCCAAAACACTGCTCCCCTCAATCTGAAACTGGAGTTTGGTGTAAAGTGCTTGTTTGACCTTGTCAAGCGTTGGCCTAATATTATGCGTTGGCGGACTTAACTTTTTTGCCCGAAATTTTCCTGATACAATTCTCATAACAATATTCTACCATAAAACAACAATTTTGGCAATAATTGTTTTAAGAATTATTTGAGAATATATTAAACCCTAAGCCTTGCAGAAAAATCAAATTAAATACACCCTCAAAAATTTGCATAATCTTGCTAAGTGGATTGTACATATATATTATTATGCGAAACTCAAAAGTAATTTTTAATCGACAACAGCTTTTAAAAAACCTTAAATCCCTTGGTGCTGAAAATGTTTGTGCAATGGTTAAGGCAAACGCTTATGGAGTGGGAGTTAAAAAAGTCTGCACAGCACTTCTTGGAAAAGTGAAATATTTTGGCGTCGCAAATATGCCCGAAGCCCTTGAAATAAGAACCTTTGACAAAACAACGCCCATCCTAGTTGTCGGAATTTCCTCGGATTTTGACAACGCAATTTTGAATAATATTGACCTCACTATTGAAAGCGTTGAAATGCTTTTAATTTTGCAAAAATATATTAAAAATACAAATAAAAAAATAAAAATTCATTTAAAAATAAATACAGGTATGAATCGGCTTGGGCTGGATACAATAAATGAATTTAAAGTATGTTTAAAAATAATACAAAAAAGCCCTAATATCGTATTAGCAGGGGTTTTTACGCATTTTGCAACCATTAATGAAGATAATATTTTTCTTCAAAAGCAAATAAAGAAATTTAAACAATTTTGCAATATTATTCCACCTATTTTTAATCCAATAATACATATCGGCGGTGGAAGTATTGTTAAAAAAATAAATATTACAAAACATCCGGAAATTATGGTTCGAGCAGGTTTGGAACTGTATCGACATACAATAAAAATCGAAAGCAAAATTATCAAAATACGAAATATCAAAAAAGGCGATAGAGTCGGCTATTCGAACGGGTTTGTCGCTGACAAAAATTATGAGATTGGCATAATCCCCCTTGGCTACGCCGACGGAATAAACAGAAAACTTTCAAACCTTGGATACGTTAAACTAGGCAAACAACATTGCAAAATAATCGGCAACATATGTATGGATATGTTTTTTATCGACCTCACAAACAAAAACGCCAAACTCGGCGACACCGTTCAAATCTTTTGGGACGAAGACCACTGGGCCCAAACCCTCGACACAATCCCCTACGAAATCCTAACCAACTTGAAGGTGAGGGGGAGTTGAAACTATAATTTCAAAACTTAAACATCAAAAAAGAGCTTACTCAAAGGCAAGCCCTTATCCTAAAGCCACGAAATCGTTCCACAGCCATATAGCCAATTTGTCGTTGTTGTTACATTTGCTGAAAAAGCTTCTGCACTTGCATAGTTAGAAGTAATACTTTCCAGACTAGTGCAATTACAAAACATACAACCAATATTGGTAACTTTTGACATATCGAAATTGCTTAAATCCAGTGTTTTCAACTTAGTGCAATTCTCAAACATATTAACCATATTTGTTACATTTGAGGTGTCGAAACTGCTTAGGTCTAAACTTGTCAAAACACTGCAAGAATAAAACATCTGACCCATATTTGTTACTTTTGAGGTATTAAAATTGCTTAGATCTAAGGTTTTCAAACTGTAGCAACAAGCGAACATATTAACCATACTCTCCGCTTGCGATGGCTCAAAAGAACTTAAATCCAACTCTCCTAGGCTTTCACACCTGTAAAACATCATATCTAAACTATTAGCTTTTGCTACATCCCATTGACTCAAGTCCAGTGATTCTAAACCATTGCAACCTGCAAAAACTCCTAGTGTTGTTTGCGACCCATATGCCTCATACGTATCAGAAAACTGAGTTACTTGACTTGTATCCCAGTTTGTCACATTGAGCTCTTGTAACATACTTTGTCCCGCAAATATACCTGCCATATCTGTTACATTCGAGGTATCAAAATGAGAAACATCCAAACTTTCCAACCGACTCGAGCCAACCATTACTCCCTCAATATTGGTAAACATAAACCTCATAGACGTGACGCTTGAAGTGTCCCAGCCAGATAAATTGAGTGAAGTGATTGCCGGCAGATAGTTAAACATATATGACATGTCTTTGACGTTGGAAGTATCCCAGCTAGATAAATTCAAAGACGTTGCCGCACACATGCCAAACATTCCCTGCATGTCTAGTGTTGTCATATTCGACGCCCCACCCATTAACTCAACCTGACTTGTATCAAAATTGTTAAATTCAAAAGTTATTGTCTTTTGATTCAACAGTATAGAAAACATCGCTCGACAGTCCGTATTCGCTAAAATTTTGCCCTTGGATAATATATATAAATTTTCTATCTTTCCATTTTCATCTGCGTCCTCTAGGAATAATCTAATTGGAGCTTGGTCATTGTTGAGTGTTACGTTAACTATTTGCTCATCGTTTTGGCTCTCCATTGTATTAAAAGCAACTACATTTTGGCCTTCCCACGAACCAAACTTAGTCGCATATTCTGAATTCCAAGTGTCAAAAATAATTGATTCAATACATTGGTCCGGCACGAGCCTGGTTGCATCAGGAGTGTTCACTTTTTTAATCGTTGTATTAAAATCATACCCGGATATAAGCATATCTCCACTAATTACCTCCTCAAAATGTATTGTAAGGGTGGTTTCTTGAGCAACCACTGGAGAGCAAGAAATTTTAAACTCTTGACTAAGCCCACCAGCAATTTCGGTTGTTGCTGGATTTACCTCTGCTGGAATTCCATTTTGTGAGACACCCTCAACTTCGGTTATAGCGGTCGATGTAATATCAACTTTAACAGCAAAGGCAGAATAATTTTTAATTATCAAACTAAAATCGTTGCCATATGTATTCAAAAATGCTTGTTTCATTGTAAAAGTGTTGCCTTTCATACTACATAGCGTGGCATCGTAAGTAACATATTTCTTATTCTGTTGGTCGCTTGTATCTTGAAAGTTTCTAAACAATAAAACCTCCCCGGAATCGTTCTTTACATAAAGTTCAATATTGACCCCTGGCAAAAAATCAATACTTGTACTAAGTTTCATAGTTTTTTGTGCAGCAATAATCCCCATCGCAAGAAGCATCCCCGCAATTGCGACAATCATTGTTGTCATAAAAATTTTATAAATTCGGTTTGTTTTGTTCATTTTTTTTGTTTCTCCTTTATTTTTTATTGTTTTTTTGAATATGTTGGGTATGTAATTTAAATGTTGTGTATTTTTAGTATATTTGTTTTATATCACTTTTATTTATCAAAGTCAAATAATTTTTAAGACTTTTTTGTTAAAAATAATAATTTTTTAAATACTTCAAATATTTACATAAACATACAATACAACGAAAAACAGACACTTTGAAAAAAGTGCCTAATTATTTATTAAGTTGTATTATAAACAGAGGCGAAACCTCCTAATTTTTCATTGTTTAAGGTTTGTTTTTCATTGTTTAATGGAGCGTTAAATAC
>JAFYKO010000144.1 GCA_017537515.1 Clostridia bacterium
AACAAACACCCGTCCCGCTGTTTTCGTTTAGGTTTCCAAAAACCATCATTTGGACATTCACAGCAGTGCCCCATTCGTCTGGAATGTTGTTGATTTTGCGGTAAGTTTTTGCACGTTCGTTGTTCCAAGACTTGAAAACACTTTCAACACAGTTAAGCAGTTGCTGATATATATCTTGTGGAAATGCCTTGTTTGTGTGTTGTTTGTAAAGTGTTTTGTAAGCGTCGATTAATTCCATAAGATGCTCAGGTAAAAACTCCTGGTCGGTGTTTACTTTATATTTTTTCTTAAGTTTTGAAATTTCTTTTTCAAAATATTTGTCGTCAATACCCATAACAACATTGCCATACATCTGTATAAATCTTCTGTAACAATCATATGCGAAAAATGGTGTTGTGGTTTTTGCAAAGGTTTTGACTGTTTTGTCTGTAAGCCCAAGGTCGAGAATTGTATCCATCATTCCAGGCATAGAAACACGAGCCCCGGAGCGAATAGATAAAAGAAGCGGGTTTTGGCCATCCCCAAAGGTTCTGCCAGTTTGTTCTTCAACTTTTTGAAGAGCAGAGAGTATTTGCTTCTTTACATCTTCTGAAAGTTCGCCTTTTTCATAATAATCCAAGCAAGCCTCTGTCGAAACAACAAAACCTTCTGGAACGGGAAGTTTGAGTTTTGTCATCTCGCAAAGATTTCCGCCTTTTCCACCGAGGAGGTTTTTAAGGTCCGCATCGCCTTCTCGGAATAAATATACAAATTTCATAAAATTCTCCTATATACAATGTATTTTAATGTTTTATTTCACTAAAAGCAAACAAATTTAAGAAATTTTTAAAAATTTCTGCTTTTTTCTTTCAAAATGCTTGCCTTAAAAGAAGAAAACAAGTATAATAGTTTCGTATTAAAGGAGAATTTTTATGCAAGAAAACAATCAAATTGAAGAAATTATGATGACCCTTGAAGAGGATTTGCAAAAATCTGTTGACTTCCTCAAAGGGGAATATGGGGTTATTCGTGCCGGCAGGGCAAATCCTCATATATTGGATAGAGTTATGGTGGATTACTATGGCTCTCCAACACCTCTCAACCAACTTGCCAATATGAATGTTCAAGAAGCAAGACTTTTGGTTGTGAGTTTGTTTGATATTTCCCAAATCAAGGCAGTGTCAAAGGCAATCGCTGAGGCAGACCTTGGGGTTAATATCTCTGATGACGGACGTGTTATTCGTCTCGCTTTTCCGGCTCTTACAGAAGAACGCAGAAAAGATATTGTAAAACAAGTTAAACAACTTCTCGAAAATGCCAAGATTGCTATGAGAAACTCTCGCAGAGATGCATTGGATATGTTTAAATCTTTGAAAAATGAAAAAGTTATTAGCGAAGATGATATGACTTATTACGAAAAAGAAGTTCAAAAAGTTATTGATGAGTATATCCAAAAGCTTGACAAACTTTTCGACGCCAAAGAAAAAGAAGTAATGGAAGTCTAGAAAAAGGAGAAGGGAGAAGGCAAAAAATTCACTATTTTTTTTGCTAAATCATCTATATTTAATATGAATTTAACAAACAATTTCCCTTCTCATGTTGGGATTATTATGGACGGGAACGGCAGATGGGCTTCTAAAAGACATTTGCCAAGACTCGCAGGGCACAAAGCGGGCGTTGAGGCCATTAGGCGTACGATTGAATTTGCCGAAGAATTTGGTTTAAAGGTCCTCACTTTTTTCGCTTTTTCCACAGAAAATTGGAAAAGAGATAAAGAAGAGGTTGAAGGTATTTTTGATATCGTGCGAAGTTATGCAAACACCGACTTTGAGGAACTTGAAAAAAGGAATATCCGCCTTGAAACAATGGGCGATATATCCAAAATTCCGTCAGACCTATTTCAAAAACTTTTGGAAGTCAAGGAAAAAACAAAACACAATACAGGACTTATCTTAAATCTTGCAATCAACTATGGTGCAAGGGATGAACTTGTTATGTGCTTTAACAATCTTGTAAAGCTTGGAAAAAAAGAAATAACTGAGCAAGATATTGCACAGAATTTATATTCCGCAAGTCTTCCTGACCCAGACTTAATCATACGCACAAGCGGAGAACAACGACTTTCAAATTTTATGCTTTATCAAAGTTCTTACAGTGAGTTATACTTTACAAAAGTATTTTGGCCAAGTTTTAAAAAACGACATTTCAAAAAAGCCCTCAAAACCTTTTCAAGACGTGAAAGAAGGTTTGGGGGAAATCATAAAAACTAAACCTTCACAAAAAATGGACAAGCCAAAAATCGCATAAATAAAGGTTTTTGGGGTAAAAACAAATTAGCAAAAGGAAAATAAAATGAAACAAAGAGTACTTACGGGACTTGCAATGGCTTTTGTGGTTGTTGTGATGTTCCTAACAAAAATTATTATTGAAACACCAATTATTTTTGATATTTTCTTGGTGCTTATAGCACTTGTCGGTGCTTATGAATATTCAAAAATATTGTCAAAATCTGGAAGAAACAATCATATGTATTTGATAATGGCTTTTCCGGTTTTGGCCTATGGCTTATTAATGCTCGCCATATTGTTGGGTTGGTCAGCAATCATAACTATTGTATCACTAATAAGTTTAATTGCGATTTTAACTATCACAAGTGTAGTTATTACACTCATTAGTGTGGCAAGCACTGAAAATGAAATGAGACTTTACAAAATCAGAACTTCAAAACTTTCTTACGCATTCCAAAAAGCAATGAATGGTATATTAGGATACATTTATCCTTCTGTGTTAATCTTATTGCTTGTTCCAGTAAATCACCTTGCAGACCTTTCAAGTGTGTTTGGTACGCTTTCAAATGCAAACCTTGCAAGTATTATCTTTCTTGCAATGTGTTTCCTTATTCCTTGCATTTGCGACACTTTCGCATACTTTATGGGCGGTCTTATCGGCGGGAAAAAACTTGCACCAACAATAAGCCCAAAGAAGACAATCTCAGGTGCTGTGGGCGGTGTTGTTTGGACAGCCCTTCTTATGATTGTATTGTTCTTGATATTCAGCAGTATTCCAGAGTTCTCTGCAATATTTATGGAACTCGGTCTTGAATGGTGGGCGATTGGCATTCTTGCAGTAATCGGGGCCATTGTATGCATCGTCGGAGACTTGTTTGAAAGCTTTATGAAGAGAAAAGCGGACGTAAAAGACAGTGGCGAAATATTCCCAGGACATGGCGGAATGCTTGACCGTATTGACGGGTTTTTGTTTATCACTCCAATAATTCT
>JAFYKO010000145.1 GCA_017537515.1 Clostridia bacterium
AAATTAAAGAGTTTTTAAATGGTGAGTTTTTAACAATAAGCAATTTGGATAATTATGTAGACAATGGATATATTGTTTTGCCGTCAAGTAATCAATCTAACGATACTCTTGCTAATGGTATTAAAACCGCATGGAGTGGTGGTGATGGGGTTGATAACACATCTAGGATATTTCTTTTAGCTTCGAGGTATGGATTTACTAATAAGGGAAAATCAAGTGAAACAGGAGAAGTTGCTTTAAATGAATCATCACAAGCAAAGTATTACTCTCAACATTTTGCGATTGAAGACTATTTAGGTTCAAGCAATACAACATATTTATTAAACGGTAAATTGTATAATGGTGGGGATATGACGTGTGAAGATTCTAAATTAAAATATTTTACAGGTATGGGTGGATATTCGTTTAGTTGGTGGTTGAGGTCAGGGGATTTTGATATCAATTATAGAACTTCTGCCTATAGTGTAGGCGGTGTGGGATATGTTGGCAGTTATAATGCTAATCGAAGTGACCTTTCGCTTCGTCCTTGCTTTATCCTCAATCTTGCGTAGTTAAAATTAATAAACAAAAAATTCTGCAAATTCGTTTGCAGAATTTTTTATCTATATTTAATCTTTGTTCTTAGGTTTTGTGGCCTTCTTTTTTGTTTCCCCAAGCATCTCCTTACTTCTCAAATTTCTATGGAAGGTGATTGCAAAGCGGTGGGCTTCGTTGCGGAGGTTTTGGAGAAGTTTGAGTTCGACGGAGGCTCGTTTGAGCATTATTGGGTGTGGGTTGTTGGGTTTGAAAACTTCCTCAAATTGTTCGGCAAGGGAAATCATTTCAATTTGCTTTCCGCTATTGCTTAGGACTTGAAAGCAGGTAGAAAGTTGGCCTTTGCCACCGTCTATGACTATTAAATCTGGTGTTTCTTTAAAACTTGCGTCTGTGCCTTTTTCAAGTTCGGCAAGCCTTCTTGTTAAAACTTCGGAGAGTGAAGCAAAGTCATTTGGTCCTTCAACGGTTTTGATTTTAAATTTGCGGTAGTGTTTTTTTGCCGGCTCTCCGTTTACAAAAACAACCATAGAAGCCACGCTGTTTGTTCCTTGGGTGTTGGAAATATCATAACATTCCATTCTTTTTGGTAAGCGTTTGAGGTTGAGTGCGGTTTGTAAGTTTTGCAATGCACCAATCGTTTTGTCGAAGTGTGTTTTTTCAATAGTTGAACTCTTCTCAAGGTGGTCTTTTGCGTTAAACATAGCCATTTTGAGAAGATTCTTTTTGTAGCCCCGTTCTGCTTTCGCAATAACAGGCTTTTTGGTGGTTTTCAGCATTTCGGCGAGTTCGTTGGCGTCGTCAAGGGTGTGAGAGGTGAGTATAACTTCCGGTACTTTTGAGGTTTCGTAGTATTGTCTTATAAAGTTTGATAAAACCTCGCTTTCTGTTAACGATGCGTCGATAGTGGTAATATTTTTCACGCCAATTATTTTCCCGCCTCGAACGACGATTAGGCTTATTGCCCCAGCGATGTTGTTTGTTGTATAAGCAAAAACATCTATTTCAACGGTTCTAGGGACTTCTGCAACGACTTTTTGTTTAAGTTTTTCAACCATTTTTATTTCGTCTCGAAGTTCGATTGCTTTTTCAAAATTTTCATTTTCTGCATAAATTCGCATTTTGTCTTCTAAAATTTTTATGATTGCGTTGTCGTTTCCGTATAAGAAGTATATTATTTTAGAAATAATTTTGTTGTAACCTTCTTTATCTATTCTTCCTGTGCACGGTGCAGAGCATAGGCCAAGTGAGTAGTTGAGGCATTCTCTTTTTGCTTTCTTTTCGGGTGTGATTTTAAGGTTGCAGGTTCTTACCTCAAAAGCGGAGTTGATGACTTTTAGGATGTCATAGGCCTTAACCCCAGCAAAGTATGGGCCGAAATATTTTGCACCATCTTGTTTGACTTTGCGGGCTATTTCGGGTTTTGGAAATGGCTTTTTTATATCTATTTTAATATATGGATAAGCCTTACTGTCTTTTAAAAGAATGTTAAAAAATGGCTGATGTTTTTTTATGAGATTACTTTCAAGAGCAAGAGCGTCCATTTCTGAAAGCGTGATAAAATACTCAAAGTCGTAAATTTTGCTTACCATTGTTTTGACCTTGAGTGTATAACCATCATCTGCAACTTTTTTATTAAAATACTGACTTACTCGATTTTTAAGGTTTTTCGCCTTGCCGACGTAAATCACGTTTCCGTTTATGTCTTTCATAACATAAACCCCGCTTTGGGTGGGAAGTCGCTTCAATTTTTCTTTTAAAATTTCGTTCATAATTCTATTATAGCACATTTTTTCATATATTTAAATACATTTTGTTCATAAAAATAAAAAATTTTCAACTTTCGCTTGATTTTTGTATGGGTTTAATAGTACAATAAGCCTAAATAGACTTTTATATAGTTTGTTAAAAAAAAATTCTCGGAGAGTGATTATTTTGAAAAAAAATTTTTATGACGTAAATGATGCAGGGCGTACACTTCTTTGGTGCTTGATTTTGCCCCAAATTTTGTTTTTGGCGTTCGAACTTGTGCTTATGCTGTTTGCCGGAGATAGAACCCTTGAACAGATGCTGGAACTAAAACCGGTTATTATCCTTATGGCAATGATAAGCCAAGTTGCGTTTGTTATTACGTATTACCAAATAAATAAAAACACAAACCCTATTGTTGCGGGGAAGATTAATGTCAAAAACTTTGGGTGGCAAAATGTTTTGATTTGTATTTTGATTGGTGCTATTGGGCTTTTTGCGTTCAGTCCGATTTCTTCAACCGCTGTTGAATTCTTAAAGTTTATTGACTTTGAAGTTACAGAAGGTTTTTTGTTTGAGCTTTCAAACCCATTTTGGTTAATTCTTGCATTAATTTTGGCGGCGGTTATACCTGCAATTGTTGAGGAACTTATTTTTAGAGGTATAATCTTCCAAGGCCTTAGAAAGTACGGACCGGTGAAAGCTATACTCCTTACAAGTTTCCTTTTTGCCCTTATCCATTTGTCTGCACAACAATTTGTATTTCCTTTCTTGTTCTCAATCGTGCTTTGTTATGTGGTTCTCAAAACCAATTCAATCCTCGCTTCTATGATAATACACTTCGTCTCAAATGCCATTTCGTTATTTATGATGTATTTTAATTTCCAAATGGAGATTGCGTTGCCTATTGGGGCTGTGCTTTTGATTGCTATAGCCTTGGTTTTTGTGGGATATTTAGTAATTTGGTTTCTTACAAAACTTCTTAAAAACACCGAAAAGGAGAAAACTACAGACGAGATTTTAAAGGTAGTGGAAGATGCGGAAAAGGCTCCTAAGTTTAATGGTAATAGATATTATGTTAAATTGGGGATTGCTGTGGGCTTGGTTTTGTGGGCAATAAACTTGATTTATGGTGTAATTTAGATTTGAATGAAATTTTTGATTTAAGGAAAAATGATGAAAGATAAAGAAAAATTGAAAATGTTAATCAAAGAAAGAAAATTGTTTTTTGATTCGACGTTTATTTATATGCTGCTGCTTGTTCTTTTTGTGGGTTTAAGAATCTTTGCCAGCTTCAATCCACTTGCGTTTTTGGGGGAATACCAAGACTTAGTTTTTTCACTCATAATTCAAGTGGGCATAATGTTTTTGCTTCCGTTGTTGTTATTTAAAAAACTGCAAAAAAAGAGTGTCAAAGAAGTCTTTAAAGAATTTAAATTTACTAAAATTAACTTGAAAGCGGTTATGATATGCGTTGGACTTGGCTTCTTGCTTATTATCCTAAATGTAGCATTCAACTCAATATATTCATTCATCCTATCGCTTTTTGGCTACGCTACATCTTCGGGCGGTGGGGTAGCAAGCTATCCTCTTTACCTCTTTCTCATAACTATTTTTGCAAGTGCGATTCTACCGGGATTTTGTGAGGAGTTTGCAAATAGGGGGCTTCTTTTGAATGGGCTAAAAGGGCTCGGCGTAAAGAAAGCAATTCTTATTTCAGGCTTATGCTTTGGCCTTATGCATTTAAACATCGGGCAGTTTGGCTACGCAACACTTGTGGGGATGTATTTCGCTTTTATTTGCATAGCAACTGGAAGCATTGTTCCGGGAATTATTATGCATTTTCTAAATAACGCTATTACTGAATACCTCTCTTTTGCCAGTGTGAATGATTTATTCTTGGGCAATTTCTATACTTCAATAGCAAGTATTGGTGCAGACGGAAATTTCTTCACGTCAATAATTCTCATTTTTATGATTTTGATAACCGTTGTATTCTTGTTTATATGGTTGACTTATATTCTTATAAAAAATATGAGAGGGCAAAAATTGCAAAAGATTGGAAACGACCTTGCTGAAACATTAGAGAAAGTGCCAGAGGAGATTCGCCCAAAATCTCTTAAAATAAGTATACCCTTAGAAAGTTTTGGAATAAACGCTAAACAGGTTTACAAACCTTCACTGAGGATAAAATTACCA
>JAFYKO010000146.1 GCA_017537515.1 Clostridia bacterium
CTACCGCCGTACAACCACAACCGTAATTTTATAAGTGTGGACAGCCAGATTTTTAATAAGATTTTTGTGTTTAGTCGAAGAAATCGGGTTGCCGATAGAGGTTACTCATCGGCGTTCTGATTTCAAAGAATAAACCAAAAAGATATTAAAAAGATGGGATACATTCCGCCGGTTCGGTAGAGAGGCGGAATAACAATAACTCCTCACTCCTAACTGCTAACTCCTAATTTTTTTATTTCCGCATAAAATCGTTAAAAATATCAAAAACTATCTTCAATGAAAGATTCGGTTCTTAAAGGTGGTTTAATTCTCGTTGTAGCTGGGGTTCTTGGAAAAATCCTAGGGGCGTTTTATCGCATCCCCCTCTCAAACATCCTTTCACCCGAAGGCATTGGCCTCTATCAAATGATTTTTCCCGTCTTCTCCCTTGCACTTATCATTTCAGCCGGTGGCGTAAGTGCAACGGTTGCCCACGCAGTTGCAAAAATAAGGGCAAGTGGCGAGGGTTCTATCAAAGACATATTCAAACAAGGATTTCTCTACACCCTTATTTTGAGTGTCTTTTTTGCACTTATCTTCTTAATATTTGGCGACCAAATTGCAACTCTGCAAGGCAATCCGCTTGCCGGAGCAGGCTATAAAATGTGTGCATTCGCCCTGATATTTTCATCTCTTCTTGCGTCTTTTAGGGGGCTTTTTCAAGGGTTCCAAAATATGGTTCCAACCGCCGTGAGCCAAACTCTGGAGCAAATGTTTAAGGTTGTCTTCGGCCTCGTTTTTGCTTATTTCTTTTCGCAAACCTCCCTAGGCCTTGGCGTTGTTGGTGCTTTTTTAGGAATAACTATTGCAGAAATAATTTCACTTTTTTATTTAATTTTTAAATTAAAAACACAAAAAATTAATTTTTTTTATAAAAAAACGCAAAAAAATTCTTTTTTTAAGACAAATTTTATAATAACAGCAAGTTTTTTAATCATCCCCGCTCTAACCACTTTTGACAGCTTTGCAGTAATAAACCTTCTTTCTCAAAACTTCACTTCTGCCACCTCGACTGCTCTTTACGGTCTTCAAAGCGGAATGGTCAACAGTCTAATAAATTTCCCTGTTGTAGTATCCGTTGCAATTTCCCTTTCACTCTTACCAACCCTAACCTTTTTCCTTACTCAACACGACCAAGGCAAGGCAAGTGAGACCGTTGGCAAAATCTTTAATTTTCTTCTAGTGCTTTTGCTTCCTTGTATATTGATTTTTGTTTTTTTTGCAGAAGATATTTTTGCATTTATTTATCCATCCTTAACTCCTGACCTGCTCAGCACCGCTTCACTGCTCCTTCAAATTTCTTCTTTTCAAATTCTTTTTATAAGCATACTTCAAATTTCAACGTCTGTTTTTCAAAGTCTGGACAAACCAACCTTGCCAATCCTGTTTATGTCGCTTGCGGGGGCGGTGAAAATTTTAAGCACGATACTTCTTATTGGTATTCCTGCTATAAACATCTTTGGCCTTGCAATTTCAAATTTTTTGTTTTATGCGATTGCGGGTGTTTTGAGTCTTGTATTTGTAAAAAAACTTTTGCCCTTTTCCCTCAAAACTAAAACTTTGGCTGTGCTCATCCCAAGCCTTACGATTTTATGCACAAGTTTTTGGCTTGTGAATGTTTATATAACTTCTTTTTGGGTAAAAATATTCTGTATAGGATTCAGTGGGCTTTTGGCGTATGTTTTACCTATCTTAATTTTTGATGTTTTTGAAATAAAACACTCACTTGCAAAAACTATTTTTAAATGGAGAGCTAAAAATGAATAAAAAAGCATTTATAACAAAAATTTCCAGTGATTTGAAGGTAA
>JAFYKO010000147.1 GCA_017537515.1 Clostridia bacterium
GCATAAGAAGGCAATGCAATCGGCTCGCCAACAACCCCATTACCGATAACTGAAACTTTAACATTTTTTAATGAGAAGTTATAAAGCTCAAGTTCGAAACTTTCTCCCAAACTAAAACAACCTTGGTTAAAAGTCAAGTTGTTTCCACTGAGGGTATAGCCTTGACCTATTTCAAGGCTTTTATTATCGCCCTTTGTTGTATTTGAAAAAATAATATCATTGTCGTACTTGATTATTATTTCAAAAGATGGGGCCACATTAAACTTCAAATTCAGTGTCATAGACTTTTGCACCGCAGTAATACCCACAATCAAAAGCAAAATAATTGATACAAACATAAAAGCAAAAGTCAAAAATTGATAAATCCTCATTTTTCTTAACATTTTTCCACTCTCCATATAATTGTTTTATTATTTTTTTTAACAAGTTTACTTGTATATTTGTAGTATAATGCTAAAATACTTGTAAAGTCAAGCAAAAAAACAATTTTTTTGCTAATAATATATGTATGGATTTTAAATACAATATCAAACGATTAAGAATTGAAAATGGGTTGACGCAAGAGGAACTCGCAAAAGGGGCCGGCGTCAGTCAATCTGCAGTTTATTTATGGGAAAACGGAAAGACGGATATAACTGGAAGTTGTGTTGTATTATTGTCTAGCTTTCTAAATGTTACAGCAGATGAAATTTTAGGCATTGAACCTTTGCCCACTACATCTGACAAGGGCGTTGACCTTCTCGCTGTTTTTAATACTATGACCGAACAGCAACAAGACTTATGCATCCAAATTGCAAAAACTATTGCGAATCAAAAAGAATAGGCCGTTGCCTTTGCGACGGTTTTTTTATTTAATATAAGTAATTATTACTATTAATATAGTTATTACTTACAAGGCGTCTCAGACAAAAAAAATTTTTAAAAAAAAATTACATAAAACACTTGACTTTGCATATAATAAGTTGTATAATTAGCACTGTTAACAAAAGAGTGCTAGCAATATCACTAAAAGGAGGCCAAAAACTTGAAAAATGAGCTTAGCCCAAGAAAACATAATGTTTTGCTGGGTGCAGTTGAAGACTACATTAAGGATGCAAGCCCAATTACAAGCGGAAGTGTGAAAGAAAACCACATACAAGATATTTCAACCGCAACGCTTCGCAACGAGCTGAACGCCCTTGAGGCAATGGGATACCTTAAACAACTTCATACCTCTGGTGGCAGAGTGCCTACAACTATGGGTTATCGCTATTATGTCAACGAGCTTCTAAAGGAGATTAATTTTGACGAAGAGGCGTTGAGCGAAGTCAAAAAACTTCTAGAAAACCGAACAACCTCACTTACAGAAATAGTATCCGAACTTGCAAAGCTTATTTCAAAGGTTGTCAATTATCCAACAGTTGTTCTTGCAAATGGCTATGACAAACTCGAGATTGAAAGCGTCAAAGTGTTTCCGCTGGTCGACAAACAAGCCTTAACATTAATACAAACCGAAAGCGGATACATCACAAACACAATCAAGTCCAGTGCAGATATGAAATCTTGCGAAGACGCCTCAAAGTATCTCACAAAGAAATACAAAGGCAAGACAATCCGAGAAATGCTCGACACCATTGAGCAGCAAACCAATGAAATGGTAAGCGAGATTGAAGGATTTAGGCTTATTGTCGACAATCTTATTGAAGGTATGAGACAAGTGCTTGAATCTCAAAAACTCAGCATAAGTCGTGATGGCTCTTCAAAAATGCTTACAGACAACACTCAAGTTGAAGAAACCAAAAAGGTTTTAAAACTCCTCGACAATGAAAAAGAGCTCGAAAGAACTATTGAATTGGACGGCGAAAGCGATTTGACAATTTCACTTGTAGAAGAAGACGAAAAAAGCAGTATTGCGGTTGTCAAAGCACCAATCGTCATCGACGGAAAGGCAGTTGCTACAATAGGCGTTCTTGGCCCTCAGCGTATGAATTATGCAAATATTGCCTCAGCACTTAAAGTTGTTATGGAACAACTAAGTTCGTTTAACAAAGAAGAAAAAGGAGAATGACATTATGGACGAAAAAGAAAAACACGAATGCAACTGCGAAGGAGACTGCTCTTGCGGTGAAAACTGCTCTTGTGACAAAAATTGCTCTTGCGAAGAAGGCGGCGACGAAGCGGGCGACGAAACCGCATACCAAACCAACCTTGAAAGCAAAGTGTTTGAATATCTTCAAACAGCACAAAGACTGCAAGCAGAGTTTGACAACTATCGCAAACGCACAGAAGAACAACTCAAACAAGCACGTTTTGACGGTATGGCAGACGCAATTTCAAAGCTTTTGCCAGTTCTCGACAGCTTCGAAAGTGCAAGTAAGATGATTTCAGACCCAAAACTTCTTGAAGGTTTTGAACTTATTAAAAACCAAATCTTAAATGCGTTTAATGTGCTTGGCGTTGAAAAAATTGAAGCAAAAAACACACCTTTCAACCCTGCACTACACAACGCACTTGCAACCCAATCAAACCCCGACTTCGACGACGATATCGTAATTGAAGAATACCAAGCGGGATACAGATTAAAAGACAAAATTATTAGATATTCTCAAGTTATTGTAAATAAAAAGGAGGAAAATTAACATGGGAAAAATTATTGGAATTGACTTAGGAACAACAAACAGTTGCGTTGCAATTATGGAAGGCGGAAAAGCAACCGTAATCGCAAACGCAGAAGGCGAACGCACAACTCCATCAGTTGTCGCTTACACCAAAAACGGAGAAAGACTTGTCGGCACTGTTGCCAAAAGACAGGCAATCACAAACCACGACAACACAATTCAATCAATCAAAAGAGAAATGGGAACCGACTATAAAGCCAAACTCAACGGAAAGGAATACTCTCCACAAGAAATCTCTTCAATGATTCTTGCAAAACTTAAAGCAGACGCAGAAAGCTATCTCGGTTCACCAGTAACTCAAGCGGTTATCACTGTCCCAGCTTACTTCAACGACAGCCAACGCCAAGCAACCAAAGACGCAGGAAAAATCGCTGGTCTTGAAGTGCTTAGAATTATTAACGAACCAACAGCCGCTGCACTTGCCTATGGACTTGACAAAGGCGAAAACAACAACCAAAAAATCTTGGTTTATGACCTTGGAGGCGGAACATTCGACGTTTCAATTTTGGAAATTGGCGACGGTGTATTTGAAGTTCTTTCAACAAACGGAAACACCCGTCTTGGTGGCGACGACTTCGATAACGCAATCATCAACCTCTTGATTGACGAATTCAAAAAGACCGAAGGTATCGACCTTTCAAAAGACAAACTCGCAATGCAAAGACTTAAAGAAGAAAGCGAAAAGGCGAAAATTAACCTTTCTGCAACACCACAAGTAAGCATTAACATCCCATTCATTACCGCAGACGCAAACGGCCCTAAACACTTGAATTATGAACTTACTCGTGCAAAATTCAACTCACTCACTGAAAACCTCGTAAAAGAAACAATCGACTGCACTAAAAACGCTCTTAACGACGCAAAACTTTCAATTGGAGACATTAATAAAGTTGTTCTCGTTGGTGGTTCAACTCGTATCCCAGCAGTTGTTGAAGCAGTTCAAAGTTTTACTGGAAAAGAACCTTTCAAAGGCATCAACCCAGACGAATGCGTTGCACTTGGTGCAGCAATTCAAGCCGGCGTTCTTGGTGGCGAAGTTAAAGACGTACTTCTTCTTGACGTAACCCCACTTTCACTTGGTATTGAAACTTTGGGCGGAGTGTTTACAAAACTTATCGAAAGAAACACAACCATCCCAACCAAAAAATCTCAAGTGTTCTCAACAGCAGTTGACAACCAACCAGGCGTAGACATCCACGTCCTTCAAGGTGAAAGAGAATTTGCAAACCAAAACAAAACTCTCGGAAAATTCAGTCTTACAGACATCCCACCTGCACCACGTGGTGTGCCTCAAATCGAAGTTACATTTGACATTGATGCAAATGGTATCGTAAACGTTTCTGCAAAAGACCTCGGAACCAACAAACAACAAAGCATCACTATCACTGCCTCTTCAAACCTTAAAGAAGAAGAAATCAACAAGGCAATCAAAGAAGCAGAAGAACACGCAGAAGAAGACAAAAAACGCAAAGAACTTATTGAAATCAAGAACCAAGCAGACCAACTTGTTTATTCTGTTGAAAAAATGATGAAAGAAAGTGGCGACAAGCTCACCGAAGACGACAAAAAAGTTTTGACAGAAGAAAGCGACAAACTCAAAAAAGTTATTGCTGACGAAAATGCAGATACCGACGCAGTTAGAAAAGCAATCGACGAATTCTCAATCAAATCAAATGCAATCGTTTCAAAACTTTATCAACAAGCACAAGGTACTCCAAATGGCGACGCTCCAAAAACTGATGGCGACCCAGAAGTTGTTGTTGAGTAATTTGGAATAATAAAAACCTAAAAATAAATTTTATCCTACAAACCGCGGACAGCGGGATTCGCCCCGCAAGGGGCGAATTTGTTGTTTGCAATGCAAACAACCGCAAAATATTTTTGCCACAATATTTTGCCCGCTGTCCGCCCCCCAAGAAAGGAGTTAACAAATGAAAAACTCAAGCATAGTCAAAGCAATTCTTGACATAACAGAAAAAGAACATTTAAACCTTTACCACAGCATAACAAAAGAAACGATTCTTTCACACATCAAGTCAATCAGCTGGGACAATCTCACTCCCCTTCAATTTGACCTTGAAATGTTGAAAATATTTTCAAAATTTAAGGACGCACACACTTCGTATTTTATACCCACAATTAACACAAATAAAAAATTTATTTTAAATAATAATGAAATTTATTTAAAAAACAAAGAAAAATACGAAAAAATCGTTAAAATAGGCAATATTGACAGTGAAACAATAATTAATCTCTGCAAAAATATTACAACATGGGAAACCGAGGCTTGGGCAAATTGCCAAATTGAAAAAATGCTGAACAATATGTATTTCCACTCACTCATTGGTGTAAATCAAAACAAAAAAATAAAATGCCAAACCGAAAATAGAGAAGAAATTGTTGTCAAAGAAAACACTGAAAAAGTTCATTCC
>JAFYKO010000148.1 GCA_017537515.1 Clostridia bacterium
AAATGGTTGGCGATTGGAGTTTTGGGCAGATGTCGGCTCTTGAACGTCTGGACCTTCCAAATTTAATTGAGGTCGGAGGAGGTTGTTTTAGCGAGGCAAGAAGTTTGCAACAACTTAGTATGCCAAAAGTGGAATTAATAAAAGATTTTGCGTTTGAAGATATTGATAAGGTGCAGTATCTCAATTTACCAAATCTTAGAGTTATTGGCAAAGGGTGTTTTGACAATGCCAGAAATCTTCAACGGTTGTATGCTCCGAATATTTCTTATCTAGGTAAAAACAATTTCCATACAACTCAAAAATTGGAAAGCGTAACGTTGACAAATCTTCAAGAAATGGATGAACTGTGCTTCCACGAGACAAACCTTGAAAAACTTTATCTTCCAAATTTGAAAATAATGAAGGATGGTTGTTTCCACGATGCAAGGCAATTAAAAAGCGTCAATTTGCCAAGCCTACAAGAAGCAAGTGAGAATTGCTTTATTTACACCGATGCCCTTGAAGACGTAAAACTCCCAAACTTGACCGAAGCCCCAAGCTACTTTATGGCAAATGCGGATGGTGTGAAATCTTTTAGAGCGGAAAATCTTAGGAAATTAGGCGAAAACGCTCTTAGATTCTTGTGTTATAGCAAGGATTTAGATTTGGACGCCCCAAAACTTGAAGAACTTGGGGAAAATGCACTAGAAAGTGCATTGAAGAATGTGGATGCCAAAGTTGAGGATTATGTAATTTCTGATAAACTCAAAGCCGAACTTTTGAAAAAAAGAGAGGCGTTTTTGGGTGAGAAAAAAACACCAAATATTGTATCAGTTGTAAAGCCGAAAGAAGTCGACAATAGAAAGTTTAAGACTCTTGAAAAAGCAAACAGCAAAAGCGAATTAAATACATTTAAAATACAAGAAGAATTCGAAAACAAAAACGAAGCAGGACAAGTGGCGGAAGAGAAAAAACCAAAACTCTTTGATAGACTTTTTGGAAGAGCGAGAAGCAAAGAGAAAGAAGCGGAAAAGGAATTGAGGTTAAAGGAGAGTCAAGAAAAATTTAGGGAAGAACTAAAAAAAGAATTAATGGCAAAAAGTTCTGCAAGTCTACAAAACCTACCTCTTGCCACAAAAACCATTCAAAAAACTATTAAAAAATTTAATGACCTAGAAAAAGATTAAAACCAAACAATTATGAAAAACAAAGACCTAGAAACAATAAAAACATATTATGGCGAACGCTTTGCAAGGTTTTGCAGAGAAAATTTGTCAAGCATACTTGAAATTGAAGGCGAATTGTCTAAGTTTTTGATGTCCAAAATCTCTCCAACAAAAGCATTGTATGACGTTATTATTCAACACGACATCGCAGAGGAATTCAAGGCGTATATGATTCGTGCATACAACAACAAAACAAACGAATACACGCCTGACCAAAACATAGAAACACCGAAACAACTTCTTGAAAAAGTGGGCTATGACCTCTTTCACTGTGAGACGGTTGAGGAGTTGATGAAGTTTGCTAAATACTATTCAAAAGAATATTGCGAAGTTCTTTGCACGTTCAACAACCCAACTTATCGAATAAGCGAATTCAATATATTTTTCGCAGTAAAGAAAAATGTAAATCAAATCAACCGTCAAGATTTTCAGAAACCACGAAGGCAAGATGAGTATGGTACTTCGGTGATGAGTTTTCAATTCAAAAAGCCATACAATATTCTTTCCATAAAGAACAGATATAACCACACAGTCGAAAAATGTGATTCGACCTTTGGTAATGACCTTGACAATATTATTGCTGGTCTGACCGAGAGTTTTGAAGTGCATTATGGTATAAAACAAGACCTAAAAAACACAAAGTTTTATTTGCCGAATTTTACAACGGGCGATGACGGAAAGTGGTATCACTACAATATGCATACATCGGGCTCCTATTACTGCGACAACAATATTATTATCACAACCCCTCGTGAAGTAAATAAAAACAAACTTGTCAAAGGCTCGAGGTGTATTGAATATTACGACAAGGCTCGCTATGAAGTTTTCGATACTTATATTTTTGACTTAAAAGAAAAAAAGATTGAATTCCATCAATCAAATAGAGGCAGCGAAGACAAGCAACTGACGAGTATAAAAATAAAAACCGTCAGCATACAGAGGCTTAAAGGCACGTCGGATAAAGTCATTCATATTCTTACAGATACGGATAAAAAGATACAAATCAAAATCAATTCACATAGCCAAATGATTGAGTATTTTGACGAACACACAGAAGTTGCCGGGGATAATTTTTTGTGTGAGTCAACTTATCTTCAGAAAGTGGAACTTCCAAACCTTCGAGAAGTTGGGGACAAGTTTCTTCATCACTGTCAGGACTTAAAAGAAATTGAATGTCCAAATTTAACTATGGCAGGCGATGGCTGTTTGAGAAATGCACTAAGTTTAAAAAACTTTAATGCCCCAGATTTAATGTTTGTCGGAAATGGTTTTTTAGAAAATGCAAACGACCTCAAAAGCATTCATCTTCCAAGTTTGGAGGTTGCAGGAAGGGAGTTTTTGAGAAATACATATTCCCTCGAAAATATAACCTTGCCACAAATTAGAAGGCTGGGAGAGGATTGTTTTTGTGATTGCAGAGCATTAAAAACCTTTACAGCTCCAAAACTTGAGGTTGTGGGCGAGTGTTGTTTTCAAACCGCGCCAAGTTTGAAAGAAGTACACATTCCAAAAGCAAGAGATTTAAGAACAAGTGCATTTAGGTTTGTTCCAAGGCTTGAAGTTTTAAATGCTGAAAACCTAGAAACGCTCGAAAGTCATTGTTTTTATAACACACGAAGTATGAAAAAACTCACTCTTCCAAACCTTAAAGAGACGGACGTTTCAAACTTTGTTGAGGTTGACAGTCTCGAAAGCCTAGAACTTCCAAAAGTTGAGATTTTGGGGACATATAATTTCAGCGAGGCCCCATTCTTGACAAGCATTTACGCCCCAAACCTTAGGAAAGTTGAGGCTGAAGCTTTCAAATATGCTACACGTCTTAAAGTTTTAGAATTGCCATGCCTAGAAGAGGTGGGGTATCAGGCCTTTAATGAAATGCTGAGTTTAAAGGAAATAAATCTTCCAAATTTAAGAAGTGTTGCTTATCAAAGTTTTCAAAGATGTCCAAAAGTGCAAAGTATGTATTTTCCGAAATTAAACAAGGTTGGGGAGAAGTCTTTTATGGAAATCGACAGCCTTGAAACGCTTAATATTCCGTGTTTAGAGTTAGTGCATTTTAACTCTTTCAGCAAGGCCGAAAACTTAAAAAGGCTTTACGCACCAAAATTGAAAGAACAAGTCGGAAACAATTTCTTGGGTGCGGAAAATTTAAGGATATTAAAAACAAACCCTGCTAAGCGTGTTAGCAAGGTTAAAAAACTTTCGCAAGGGCCGAAAAGGCCGGAGATTGAGTTGTAAGTCTTACAACTGCCCGATGACTCCATCTAGGTGGAGTTTTTTTATTTTTACAATATGAATTCCTGTGAGATTTTTGTTTTGATTTGCAGGTATGAACACTTTTACATAATTCCTTGAAGTTGAAGTGAAAAACTCTCCTTTTTTTTCTTCAATAATAACTTCAAGTTTTTTGCCAAGTTGTTTTTTCAAAAATGTTTTTTCAAACTTTTTGCCAATCTCCAAAAGCCTTGAAACTCTTGCTTTTGCAATTTTCCCGTCAACCATTTTGAATCGTTCGTCTTTCTTTGCAATCATTTTATCGCAAGCGGTTCCGCTTCTTCTTGAATATGGGAAAACGTGAATGTGAGAAAATTTGCATTTTTTTACAGTGTCAATGGTTTGCTCAAACTCTTCTTCGCTTTCTCCTGGGAAGCCGACAATTATATCAGTTGTAATGGCACAGTTTTTAAAGTATTTGCGAAGTAATTTAACACGCTCTATAAAGAACTCAGAAGTGTAGTGCCTGTTCATACGTTTGAGAACGGAAGAACTTCCGCTTTGCATTGATATGTGGAAATGCGGACAAAGGTTTGAGAGAGATTTTATTTCTTCAACAAATTCTTTTGTCAAAATGTTTGGCTCAAAAGAACTCAAACGGAACCGAACGCCAAACTTATTTATTTCTTTCATTAAGTCAAGCAGTGCGTTTTGTCCGTCGATTTTATAGTCGCTTATATCCACGCCAGTGAGAACAATTTCTTGCACGCCCCCGTCGATAAGGGTTTTTATTTCCTTCAATATTGAAACAATATCTCGACTCCTTGACGGGCCACGAAGATATGGAATCAAACAATAACTGCAATAGCGGTTGCACCCGTCTTGAATTTTGACATAGCCACGAGTTAATGATGGCTTTGTGAGGCCTGGTGTGTCGTAAATGTCAGTGTGTTTTGTTATTTTTTTTCCTTTTTTTGAAAGGTTGTCAATGAGGGAAAGAATATTTCCGTTGCCAATCACATAGCGAACGTTCGGAAGCGAAATAAATTGCTCGGCATTGTTTTGACTTGCACAGCCACAAACAAAAATTTTACATTTTGGATTGAGTTTGTTGAACTTCGCAATCATCTGCCTAGATTTTCTTTCCGCCTCGTTTGTAACAGCACAAGAATTTAAAACAAAAATATCTGCGTTTTCAAGTTTATGAGAAACAGTAAAACCCATTTCTTCAAGAGCCTCTCCAAGCGTGTCGCTTTCGTATTGGTTGACCTTGCAACCAAGCGTAATAATGCAAACTTTTTTCATAAGTATTTTTCCTTAAATATTTATTTTAGTGTTTTTTTAATATTTTTTAATTAAATTTTATTTATTTTTAATTATTTTTTTTAAATTATTAATTATTTGTTAAAAATGACAAATATCCGACAACTGATATGCTTGCTGTTTCTGTGCGGAGGATTCTGCTTCCGAGAGAAACTTTTTCAACATTTTCTTTGAGTATTGCTTCGCTTTCTTCGTTTGAAAAACCGCCTTCACTTCCAATCACAACTGCAATATTTTTGGCCGATTGAAGTTTTGTTGTAAGTGCGGAAATGCCATTAAAAGTTGGTGCGTTTTCATAAACAAACAAAACCAAATCAAATTCTTTTAGTAAAACCAAAATCTCCTTGAATTTTATTGTTGGTTTTATTTCAAGAGGAATACTTCTTCCACATTGCTTACAAGCCTCGTGGGAAATCTTTTCAAGACGTGGGAGTTTTAAGTTGTTGTTTTTTGCAATAGTGAATTGACTCTCAAAAGGAATAAGTGTCGAGGCTCCGAGTTCGCTTATTTTTTGAATAATAAGCTCCAGCTTGTCGCCCTTTGGAAGTCCTTGAAAGACTGTTATTTTGTGCTTTGGGTTTGCAAGGCAAAAAGATTTTTTCAAAATATTGCAAATTGCTTCATTCTTTCCAATACTTTCAATTTCTGCGAGATAGACAAACTCGTCGCCGGTTAGTATCTGAATCGTTTCGCCTTCTTGACTTCTCAAAACTTTTGTCAAGTGAAAAAATTCGTCGCCGGAGATAATGGCTTTTTCTTCACTTAGGTTTTCTTTTGCTATAAAAAATTTCTTCATATTTTTATTATAGCAAACTTTTAGCCTATTTTCAAGATAAAACTAAAAAAAGACTTATCTAAGATAGGATAAATCTTTTCATAATTATTTAACGCTTCCAGATGATACAATCATAAAAATAATCAAGCCAACTACAAGCACGAATGCGAGAGGGATGAATGTCCAATAAGCCCATTCAGGAGCCTTTTGTGGGGCGTTTTTTGCGTTGTCGGTTGCATTTTCTTTTTTGATGGCACCTTTGGCCTTGATGGTTATGACCTTTGGTTCTTTTTTCGCTTCTTCAACCACTGCGGTTTGGTTTTCAGCGTTTTTTGCACGTACAATTTTTTTTGCGTTTTTGTTTTCAGACATAATTTTTCTCCTTGTCAAACTTCTAGTTTAATATATTAATTATAATTAATAAAAATACCAATGTCAATAAAAATAAAGAAAAAACACATAAAAATTTGATTTTTAAGTGTTTTATTTATTTTATCGAGAGTGCTCAGCCTCTTGCAATTTTTTCTTGGCTTTTCTAAGTTCAGTTTCGTTAGGTTCTTTTTTAACTACATTTTGAGATTGTTGGATTTGGTTTTGTTTCTTTTCATCTTCAAGTTCTTTGTTAAGTTGTGCAACCCGCTTTTGTTGTTTGTGAAGCAAAACATTACCGACCAACATTGACGCCATAGTAAGTGCAACGCCGGCACCCGCAAATATTTGCGAGTTTTGAGTGGCGTCAACGTATTCGAAGCCATGCATAAGCCCAGTTTCAAACAAGTCTTGGGTGTAATCTGAAGTGTGGATAGTTATTTCAGCCTCTTTTGCGGCATCAAAAAGATTGTCTCTATATAAATCGAGTGCAGAGTTATAAATTTCTTCATTTTTTTCACATGCCTTAGCAAGTTGTTCAACATTTTCGTAACCTAGCATATTGGCGGTTTCTTCGATAGAGTTTTCGTTGAGGT